>QHBV01000168.1:10311-29404 GCA_003244035.1 Solirubrobacterales bacterium
GCGGTGTGCCGGCGTTCGCCGGCTGGAATCTGCCGCCACGCGCTCGAGACCGTCTGGACGAACCGGGGCCAGCCGACAGTCTCTCCCTGGGCGGGGTTGACCGCCATCACCACGCTCCCTTGGAGGTCGCGCTCGGGGAGCAGCGGCAGGGCGATGATGGCGCTGATCGCGGCGCTGAGGGCCAGCGCTGCGATCAGGCTCTGTGTGTGCCTCCGGGCGCGCATCGTCCATTCGGCTGCGGGCAGCGCGCCGAGGCCGAGCAGGAGAGGGTAGAGGCTCGCGAGATAGTAGGCGTGGCCGTTGCCGACGAAGTACAGGACGGCCATCGTCGCGTAGGTGATCGGCACGAAGCGCAGCCGGCGCCATCCCGCGTGGCGAAACGGCGCGCGTAGCCCGGCGACCCAAACCGGCACCAGGAGCGGACTGACCATCACGAGCTGGAAGGGGAAGAAGCCCGCCCGGCCACCCTCCTGAGAGCCGGCGATGTTGCCTGCGACGGTCAGCTGTGGCCAGCCATGCTGCTGCTGCCAGATCATGTATGGGGCAGCCAGCGCCACCGCCGCGATCGCACCACCACCAGCCCACCACGACCGCAACAGCGATCGCGGACCCACGAGGATCAGCGCGGCGGCCATCACGGCGGCGACCAGGCCCACCTGGGGCTTGGCCTCCACGCCAAGGCCCACGACCACGCCGGCGGCCAGGATCGACGCGCCGCTGCCACGGACGATGGCCCGGATCGCCAGCCACCCCAGGGCGGTCGTGCTCAAGAGGTCGAAGGTCGTGGTGCTCACGAGATGGCAGGCGGCAAGCGCGAAGCCTGAGCAAGCCGCGCACGTCGCCGCGATGACCTGCGCGCGCGTGCCCCCGCCGAGCTCTCGAGCGATCAGCGCCGCGAGGATCGTCGTCACAGCGGCGGCCAGCGCCGAGGGGGCGCGCAGGAGCAGGAGCGACCCCGAGGCGAGTGCGTTCATCGCCCAGCACAGCAACGGTACGAGCGGAGGCTGGTCGGGATAGCCGAACGCGGCATGCGAGCCGGCGACGATGAAGTACATCTCGTCACGGTGATATCCGTACCGCATGCTCGTCGCGAGCAGCACCGCAGCCTGCACCGCGGCGATCAGCCCTACCCAGCCGCTCAACGGCACCCGGGCCGACCGCCTCTCGGCACGCGTCTCTACTGGCCGACGCACCCGATCACCCGATGCCGGCCCGCGCTCTGAGCGCCCGCCGCAGTCCCACGACGTCGAGGCCCGGGTCCTCCTCGACCAGCCACCGCTCGGCTTGGCGCCGCCCGCCGAGCGCACGGAGCCCACGCTCGCCGTACTCGGCGACGAAGTCCGCCAGGGCGTGCATCCGCCGCGCACGCCGGCGCCGGGCGGGAAGGTCGAGCCTGGCACGGTGCCGGTCAAGCGCGTCGAGCAACTCCTCGATCCCCGACGGCGGCACCGCCGAGGAGACCGCGAGGACGGGCACCTCGCGCTCGCCGAGCGAAGCGAGCGCGGCCCGCACGTCAGCCAGCGCTCGCGCGGCCGGCGGCCCGAGGTCGGCCTTGGTGACCACGAGCACGTCCGGCACCTCCATGATCCCGGCCTTGAGGAACTGCAGCACGTCGCCCGCTCCCGGCTGGACGATAACCGCCACGGTGTCGGCGACGTCCGCGACGTCGGTCTCGGACTGCCCGGCGCCGACGGTCTCGATCACCACCACGTCGAAGGCCACCGCCAGCGCGCTCGCCGCCGCGCGCGTCGCCGGCGCGAGGCCCCCGAGGCGTTCTCCCGCCGCGGTCGAGCGCACGAAGGTGGCCTGGTCGCGAGGGTCGACCTCGATTCGCGCGCGGTCTCCGAGCAGCGCTCCGCCCGAGCGGCGCGAGCTGGGATCGACCGCGAGCACCGCCACCGAGCGTCCCTGCGCCCGCCACTGCGCCACCAGCCGCGAGAGCAGCGAGGACTTACCGACCCCGGGCGGTCCGGTGATGCCGAGGATGTGCCCGGGCGCCTCGCCGCCGATTGCGGCGGGGGAGAGCATCGCGAGCAGCGCTTCGGTCTGGCCGCGCGCACCCTCGGTGCAGTTCTCGACCAGGTTCAGAACGGCGGGAGCCGCGCTGTGGTCGCGCTCTCGCAGCCGGGCGCCCAGCGTGGCGCCGTCGATCACGCGCGCAGCGCGGCCGCGATGCCGTTGCGCGTCGCCACGAGCGCGACGATGTCGGCGATCATCTGGCCCAGGTCCCAGTCCTTGGGCGTGTACACGGCCGCGACTCCGGCCTCGCGCAGCGCCGCCGCGTCGGCCTTGGGGATGATCCCGCCAAGGACTACGGGCACGTCGCCGACGCCGGCCTGCTCCAGCGCATCCAGCACTGAGGGGATCAGCTCGCGGTGCGAGCCCGACAGGATCGAGAGCCCGACGACGTGGACTCCCTCCTGGGCGGCCGAAGTCGCGATCTGCGCCGGTGTCAGGCGAATTCCCTCGTAGACGACGTCCATGCCCGCGTCGCGCGCGCGCACCGCGATCTGTTCGGCGCCGTTGGAGTGCCCGTCGAGGCCGGGCTTGCCGACCAGGAACTTCAGCCGGCGGCCGAGCACCGCGCTGACGCGCTCGACCTCCTCGCGCAGCTTGGTGACCTCCTCGCCCGAGCTGGCCGCGGCATCGCCGACGCCGGTGGGAGCCCGGTACTCGCCGAAGACCTCGCGCAGCGTCTGCGCCCACTCGCCGGTGCTCGCGCCGGCTCGGGCGGCGGCGATCGTCGCGGGCATGATGTTCTCCGAGCTCGCGCGCGCCACGCGCGCGAGCTCCTCGAGCGCTGCGTCGACCGCGGCCTGGTCGCGCTGGGATCGCCACCGCTCCAGAGCGGCGTACTGCTGGGCCTCGACCTCGGGGTCGACGACGAGGATCCCGCCGTCGCCGCCGGTTCTCAGCGGCGAGGGCTCGGTCGAGGTGAAGCGGTTCATCCCGACGACTGTTAGCTCGCCTGTCTCGATTCGTCGCCAGCGCTCACGGTGGGACTCGACCAGAGAGGCCTTCATGTAGTCGACAGCCTGCACCGCGCCGCCGAGCTCGGCCACCCGCTCGATCTCCTCGCGCGCGCCCCTGACGAGCTCGGCGACCAGCCCGTCCATCACCTTCGAGCCCTCGAAGATGTCGGGGTACTCGAGTACGTCGGTCTCATAGGCGAGAATCTGCTGCAGGCGCAGCGACCACTGCTGGTCCCACGCTCGGGGGAGGCCGAGCGCCTCGTTCCAGGCCGGAAGCTGAACCGCGCGGGCTCGGGCGCTGCGCCCTAGCGTGACCGCCAGCGCTTCGAGCGCGATCCGGTAGACGTTGTTCTCCGGCTGGGCCTCGGTCAGTCCGAGCGAGTTGACCTGGACGCCGTAGCGAAAGCGCAGTTGCTTGTCGTCCTGGACGTCGTAGCGCTCGCGGCCGAGCTCGTCCCACAGCTGCGCCATCGCGCGGAGCTTGGCGTGCTCCTCGACGAAGCGCACGCCGGCGTTGACGAAGAACGAGATCCGTCCAAACACGCTGGGCATCAGCTGCTCCGGGACCCGCTCCCGGACCGCGTCGAGGACCGCGATCGCGTTGCTGAGCGCGTACGCGATCTCCTGCACCGGGGTCGCACCCGTCTCCTGCAGGTGGTAGGAGCAGATGTTGATCGGGTTCCACCTCGGGACGTGCTCCACCGCATAGGCGATCGTGTCGGCGACCAGGCGCATGCTCGGGGCGGGCGGGAACGCGTACGTGCCCCTGCTCAGATACTCCTTGAGAATGTCGTTCTGGGTCGTGCCCTGGAGCTCACACGCGGGTATGCCCTGCTCCTCGGCGGCGACGATGTACAGCGCCAGTAGCCACGCCGCGGTCGCGTTGATCGTCATCGACGTGTTCATCTCGTCGAGCGGGATCCCATCCAGCAGTGTGCGCATGTCGTCCCGGTGGGCAATCGACACGCCCACCTTGCCCACCTCTCCGCGCGCGAGCTCGTGGTCGGGGTCATAGCCCGTCTGCGTGGGCAGGTCGAATGCGACCGAAAGCCCTGTCTGGCCCTTGGCCAGGTTGCGGCGGTAGAGCTCGTTCGAGCGCTTCGCGTCCGAGTGCCCGGCATAGGTCCGCATCATCCACGGCCGGTCGGGCTTGGGCAGACGGGGCGAAGGCTCGTCCGGCATCGGGCCATTGTATGAGCGCAAGGCCGTGGTCAGGGTGTGCGCCTGAGCAGGTTCGGGTAACGTCAGGACGATGCCAGACGAAGGCTCCGCCGCCGAAGAGCACGCGATCCTGCAGGAGATCACCGCGCCGTTCGAGACGCTTCCCCCCGACCCCGTGCCGCTTGCCGCGGATGTCGCCTTCCCGGTGGTGCTGCGCGGTTACGACCGGTTCGAGGTCGATGAGTACGTCAAGAGGACGACCGAGCTCGTCGCCGAGCTCCAGGCCACCCGCTCGCCTGAGGCTGCTGTGCGTCGGGCGCTCGAGCGCCTCGGGGAGCAGATCTCCGGAATCCTCCAGCGCGCGCACGAGAGCGCGAAGCAGATCACCGCGCAGTCGCGAAGCGAGTCCGAGGACCGGCTCGAGCGCGCCCGGCAGGAGGCCGCCCAGATCAAGGCCGCCGCCGAGCAGCGCCTGACCGACCTGGACGCCGACACCGACAGGATCTGGACCGAGCGCCATCGCATCATCGACGACGTGGGGGCGCTGGCTCGAAAGCTGGACGCGCTTGCCCGGGTCGCGGCCGAGCGCTTCCCGCCGGCTGAGGAAGCGCCCGCGGGCCGCGAGCGCGAGAACGCGACCGAAGCCGCCGACGAGGCAGAGGCCACGATCGCGATGCCCCCGGTGCAGTCCCCTGAGGCCGACGCCGCCGCGCCCGACCCCGAAAGCGAGACCACCTTGCCTCTGCAAGACGACGACATGGCGCACTAGCGCGGCGGGCATGGCGCGCCTGATCGACGTCATGCACCTCGGCCGCGAGCGCGTGATCGGCTGCTGGCAGGTCGGCGACGTGCTCGTCGACCCGGGGCCGGCGTCGTGTCTGCCGGTGCTGCTGGAGGCGCTCGGCGGCGAGCGGCCACGGGCGCTGCTGCTGACCCACATCCACCTCGACCACGCCGGCGCCAGCGGGTCGCTGGTTCGGCGCTGGCCCGAGCTCGAGGTCTACGTGCACGAGCGTGGCGCCCGCCATCTGGTGGATCCCTCGCGCCTGCTCGAGAGCGCGCGACGGCTTTATGGCGCGGACATGGATCGCCTGTGGGGCGAGTTCCTGCCCGTGCCCGAGGCCCAGCTACGGGTTCTGCACGGCGGTGAGGAGCTGTCGATCGGAACGGCGGGGTTTGAAGTCGCCTACACGCCCGGCCACGCTTCGCACCACGTCTCCTACCTGCACGACCGCACCGCCTTCGTCGGCGACGTGGGGGGCGTGCGGATCGCGGCGAACACGCCGGTGATCCCGCCGACGCCGCCACCGGACATCGACCTCGAGGCGTGGCGCGAGTCGATCGAGCGGGTCGCCGCCTGGAAGCCGCGGCGACTCGCGATGACGCACTTCGGCGCGAGCACGGACGTCGAGCACCAGCTCGCGGAGCTCGGGCGGCGCCTGGACACGTGGGGCGAGCTCGCGCGCACGCACGATCGAGACGGGTTCATCGCAGCGGTGCGGGCGGAGATCGCCAGCTCCGCCGATCCGGAGCTGGCCGCCGTCTACGAGCAGGCGGCGCCTGGAGACCAGCTGTACGCCGGGCTCGAGCGCTACTGGCGAAAGCGCTCGTCCGCGCCTGGCGGGGAGCCTGCCCCACAGGAGGTATTGTGAGCGGGGATGTCGCAGACGGTGGAGCGCCCGCGCCTCGGCGGGCCCGGCACGGGGGTCGGCGGTAACTGGCGCGTGATCGTCCTCAACGATGACCACAACACGTTCGACCACGTCGCGGAGTCGCTGGCGCGGGTCGTGCCCGGGGTCACGCTCGCCGGCGGTTATCGCCTTGCAGACCGGATCCACAACGCCGGCCAGGCGATCGTGTGGAGCGGCCCGCGTGAGGACGCGGAGCTCTACTGGGGGTCGCTCGACGCGGCCGGTCTGACGATGGCGCCGCTGGAGTCGGGGTGAAGCGCGCCGATGGCCGATCAGCCCTGGCACGAGTTGCCTCCGGAGATCGTCGGCGTGCTTCGGCCCGTGCTCGCGGATGTGGCGGACGAGATGATCGAGGCGGTTCGGGCGGTGCCCGCCTACGGTCGTCCGCTGGAGGGGCGCTTCGGCGAGGGGATCCGTGCCGGGGTGCAGGAGGCGCTGCGGCAGTTCCTCGCCGAGATCGAAGCCGGGGGGCCGGTGCGGCGCCCGGACGTCTACAACGCGCTCGGCCGCGGCGAGATGCGCGCGGGACGCAGCCTGGATTCACTGATGAGCGCCTACCGACTCGGCGCCCGTGTGGCCTGGCGGCGGTTTGCGGCCGCCGGCGTCGAGGCCGGACTGCAGCCGGACACGCTGTACCTGCTGGCGGAGTCGATCTTCGCATACATCGACGTGCTGTCCGCCGAGTCGGCCGAGGGTCACGCACTCGAGCAGTCCGCCGCGGCGAGCGAGGCGGAGCTTCGCCGCCGCCGGCTCGTGCGCATGCTGGTGCGCGTGCCGGCGCCCGATCCAGCCACGCTGCAAGCCGCCGCCGGTGAGGCGGGATGGCAAGTGCCGCGCAAGCTCGCGGTGGTCGCGATCGGCGCCGGGGCGCGTGCCTGGCTCGCGGCGCACCTGCCGGCGGGAGCGATCGCCGAGACGATCGGCGAGTTCACATGCGCGATCCTGCCGGATCCCGATGGCCCCGGCCGGCGGGCGGAGCTGCAGCGAGCGGTGCTGGACGCGGGCCTGAGCGCCGGGTTGGGAACGAGCGTCGACTGGCCCGATGCGGCGACGAGCTTCGCCCGCGCCCGCGCGGCGCTCGAGCTTGCGGGCGAGGATCTCGGACTGGTCGTGGCGCGCGAGCGCGCCGGCGAGTTGCTGCTGGGCACAGATCCCGAGCTGGCCGCCGAGCTCGCCCGCGACAGGCTCGCGCCGCTCGCGGTACTGCCGGCGGGCTCCAGGGCGCGCTTGACCGAGACGCTTCAGGCATGGCTCGCGGAGCAGGGCCGGCTCGGGGCCGTCGCCGCGCGCCTTGGCGTCCATCCGCAGACGGCGCGATACCGGCTCGCGCGGCTGCGTGAGCTGTTCGGCGGGGCCCTGGACGACGCCGACGAGCGGTTCTGGCTCGAGCTGGCGCTGCGGGTCAGCCAGCCGGAGTAAGAACGAGCGCTCGGGAGACGCCGCCGGCGCGGGGGCGGCTCGGCTGATGCGCAGCGTTCATCGCGGCACGCCGAAGCCTGCCGCGCCCAGGATCACTCGGCCGATCTGGCCATGTATGAGCGTGAGCCACGCGTCCGCCGCATGCGGCTGGGCGGCGGCGCAGACCGTCGCGATCACGTACGTCCCGTGAACCCAGGCATCGGGGGGCACCTCGATCGCCCGCAGCCGACCGTCGGTCGCGATCACGTCGGTGTTGTAGAGCACGGCGGCGTCGGCCTCGCCGCTGTCCAACCGCGCGATCACGGCGGCGACGGTCCGCTCCTGGCTGACCACGTTGGCCATCACCGCCGCCGCGAACCCCTGGCCGCGGAGCTGCTCGAGGCGCTCCAGTAGCGTCCGGGTGTAGTCGCCGAGCGGGATCCCCTCGGTCTCGATCGCCACCCGGCAGCCGGGCTCGGCGAGGATGCCGGCGTCGTGCGCGTCGCTGCGGAAGGGAACGGAGACGACGAGGCGGTTGGTCGCGAACGGATGAGGCTCGTCGACCAACCCGCGCGCGTGCAGCGCCGCAGGGTGCTCGGGGCTGGCGGAGGCGAACACGTCGGCCCGCTCGCCTGCCTCGATTCGCCGGGCGAGCTCGCGCGCGTTGTCATAGCTGATGCAGAGCGGCACCGTGGTTCGCTCGCGCCAGTCGCCGGCGAGCTCCTCGAACGGCATCCGCAGCGATCCGGCCGCGAGCACGTGCAGCGTCGAGCTGCTGGACGGATGCTCTGGAGTGCTCACGGCGCCCGGGCAGGGTACCGCGTCCATCTTCGCGAGATCGCGCCGCCGCCGGTGCCGTGTTTACCGGCGCCGGCGCGTGGCGCGCAGACCGCAACGAGCGCGCTCGTAGCAGCCGTCGACGAATGGCCGCAGCTCCCGCGGGAGCGCCGAGGCATCGCCGCCGACCAGTACCGGGCTGGCGAGGAAGCCCCTGAACCGCAGAAACTGGTGACCTTGACGGCTGAGCAGCAGCGCCACGAAGTCGATTGCCGCCCGGGCGTTGGGGCTGCGCTGCAGCACCGTCACGCTGTCGTAAATCGGCGCGCCGCGGACCGTGAACCCGTTCTTGGTGTTCCTGTAGCTAACGGTGGCGTAACGTTTGCCAGGGAGGGGTCGCTCATGTTGATCTGCGGCGGGAGCGCGATGTAGTGCAGGCCCTGGTCGACGGCGCTGCTCAGGTAGCCGAAGGTCGCGTCAGGAACTGCCCCGGCCCCGGTCTTCGTGAATGGCGGCGGGATCACCTCGGCGGGGTTCTGGTCACTTCCGAGCAGGTGCTCCGCGAGCCCTGGAATCCTGTAGTAGCTCTCGGCCAGCCTGGCGACGAACAGGGCGTAGTACCCGCCCGGGTCGGTGTTCGGGTCGGTGCGCCCGAGCACGAAGCCCGGCTCGGTCAGCACGTGGTGCCACGGGATCTCGCCCAGCCGCGCCTTCTCCAGATCGGCGTAGAAGGGGGTCTTGGACGTGTAGGAGATCACCTCCTCGTTGCGGGAGAAGGTCAGGTACCAGCGAGCCCAGTCGCCGTTGGCGGCGCCGATCAGGGTCTGGTTCACGTGGGCGTCGGCGCTCATGAAGACGTCGGCCGAGAGCGAGCGGGCCTTGATCGCATCGGCGAGTCCGACAGCGGGCCCGGCCGTATCGGTCACGACCGCCCCGCACGTGGGCACGAACGCGGGCGTGAGGCTGAGCGGACCAGGTTCGTGAGCGAGCCCGCGTGCGCCACGTTGACCGTGGCGCCGGCATCGCGCGCGCAGGTCGGGATCAGCCGGCGCGGCGGGGGTATGCGGCCGACCATGAGATCGACGACGTCCGAGACGTAGCGCCCCCCCTTGACGTCGCCGTCGGCGACAAGCCGCGGCTGGCTCAGCGCGGCGCCGTCCTCGTGCGTGGAGAGCAGCAGCGGGCGCCCTCCGATCAGGCTCTCCTCAGGCGTGACCGTCGCCACGTAGCCGTCGGACCCGACCGCGGCGACCCACGTGACCGCTCGCGGCGAGATCCCGCCGGCGGCCAGCACGGTGTTCAACGCCGGCCCCGACTCGGTGTGCTGCTGGGCCCCCGTCGGGCCCCCGAAGGAGACGGTCAGGGTCTGGGAGGGGAGCTCGGCCAGGCGACTCCGATAGGGCACGGTCGTGCGCGAGCCCTCGTGAACGGTGACCGCGCCCGGGCTCGGAGGCGCGCTCGGCCCGGGGCTGTCGACGGCCACGGTCACGCGCGTGACGTGGCGCACGAACCGCCCGGCCGTGTGGTCACCGGGGACGAGCAGCTCGGGTGCGTCCTTCAGCGACGCGCCGTCCTGCCTGAGGACCAGCAGCGCCGGGTGGTTGCCGAAGCTCGGGTCGAGCTCGCCCAGAGCGAAGCTCGAGCCGAGCCCGGAGCGGCCGGTGACCGCGACGGTCACCCGGAGCAGGGCATTCTTGGCGCCGGGGAGCTTCGGCTGGGAGATGTCGACGAGATCCTCGAGCGACACGCCCTGCTCGAGGTGGGTGCCGGGCCGCGTGCCCGGAGGCTGGTACGTGTTCAGCGTCGTCTGCGGCAAGCGGCGCAGCTGGGCGAGCGAGTAGCTGTGCGGGGCACCGACGGCGCCGCCGACCACGAGCCGGGAGGCGGGGAGTCCCCGCGCATGGGGGGCGGCGCCGGCTCCGGCGCTCGGACCGGCGATCAGGGCGGCGAGCGTCAGCGCCGCGCCCCAGCCCAGTGCTCGTCGCCACATCGCAGATACTCTATGTATTCCTTATGTGCTAGTCAAGCGCCGTGAGAACCGTTGGTCCGCAGCGGTCACCACCGGCCCCCGCGAGTCGCCCACGTGACAAGATCACCTGTCCGATGCCATCCGAAGAGCACCCGATCGACGACCTCGTCAAGATCGGCGCCGCGGCCGCGGCGCTGGGCGTCGGGGTCGACACGCTGCGGCGCTGGGAGCGCGCCGGCAGGATCGCGTTCGAGCGTCGCGGTGGCCAGCGCTACATCTCCTCACACGACCTCGCCGATCTGCTCCGTGAGCGTGGCGCGAGTGGCATCTCGAGCGCCCGTAACCATCTCCAGGGCACTGTCCTTGCGGTCAAGAAGGACGAGGTCATGGCCCAGATCGACATGGCCTGCGGGCCGTTCAGGATCGTCTCGCTGATGTCTCGCGAGGCGGCCGACGAGCTCGACCTCAAGCCGGGGGACCAGGCCACCGCGATCGTCAAGTCGACGACCGTGATCGTCGAGAGCCGCTGAGCCGGCGCTACGCTACGCCGCGGCCTGTGGCTCGGGCGCTGCCCCGGGCTCTGGCGCCGGCTCGAGCCCGACCTCTGGGCCGAGCGCGCCCGCGGTCAGCTCGTCGTGCCAGACGTAGGTGATCGGCACCTGGAAGTGGCCCGAGTGCCGCCGGCGAAACTGGACCATCTCCGGGCCGTCCCAGTAGTTGTACCAGTCGACCTTGGAGTCGAACCAAGCCATCTGCAGGATCTTGTAGAAGTCGTCCCGCGAGCGGTGCACGGAGTACTGGGTCGCGCCGTAGCGCAGGGCGATCGGAGCGACCCCCGCCACCGCCTCGGCGAACATCTCCTGGCGCAGCACCGTGGCGTACCAGGGGACGTGGACGACGCCGGCCATCAGGCGCCCACCTCCGCGCGGATCGCGCCGGGCCCCTCGGCGGTCCTACCCTGGCCCTCTTCGGTGGCGCCGACCAGGATCGCGATCTTGCCGAGATGGCGGTTGTCGCGCAGCAGCTGGTGGGCCTCGGCGACCTGCTCGAATCCCATCGTCCTCCACAGCACCGGGCGGATCTTCGACTGCTCGATCAGCTCGTTGGCCTTGGTGGCCTCCCATGCGTTGGCGAAGTGCGAGCCGATGATCTCCTTCTGGCGCATCCACAGGTAGCGTACGTCAAAGTCGAGCCGATAGCCCGAGGTCGCGCCACAGATGACGACCTTGCCGAAGGGCTTGACCGCGAGAACGGAAGTGGGGAAGGTGGCCTTGCCGACGTGCTCGAAGACGATGTCGGGCGGTCCGCCGAGGATCTCCGCCACCGCCTTGCAGAAGCGCCGTGACTCCTTGAAGCGCGCCCTCTCTTCGTCCTCGCCCTCGTCGCCGTGGCGCATCATCCCCGCGAAGTCCGAGCGGTCGACGAAGCCGACCGCGCCGAGCTCTCGCACCAGTCGGCCCTTGGCGTCGCTGGAGACGACGCCGACGGCATCGGCGCCGGCCAGCGCGCACAGCTGCGTGGCGAACACTCCCAGCCCGCCTGCGGCGCCCCAGATCAGCACACGTTGGCCGGACTGGAGCTTGCAGCGGTCGATCAGCATCCGGTAGGCGGTGAAGTACGTCAGCCCATAAGCCGCCGCTTCCTCCCAGGCGAGCTGCCGGGGCTTGGGCAGCAGCTGCTGTGCCTGCACCTTGCAGAACTGTGCGAACGAGCCCCAGCTCGTCTCGTATCCCCAGATCTGCTGCGACGGCGCGGCGAGAGGGTCGAGGCCGTGAACCTCGGGATCCTCATAAGAGGCCTGGTTGCAGTGGACCACGACCTCATCGCCCGGCTTCCAGCGCGTCACGCCCTCGCCGACCTTCCAGACGACCCCGGACGCATCCGAGCCGCCAATGTGGTGATCCTCGTTCGGGTGGTAGCGGAACACCGACACCGGCTCGCCAAGGGCTGCCCACACGTTGTTGAAGTTGACCCCGGCCGCCATCACGCGTACGACGGCTTCGAACGGCCCGGGCTCGGGCACCTCGATCTGCTCGAGCTGGAAAGCGGCGGTGGGCTCGCCCAAGCGCTCCTCGCGGATCACCCAGGCTGCCATCGTGGGCGGGAGCTCGCCCGGCTCGGTCTCGACGCTTGCGACTCGACTGAGATCGACGGCCACCGTGGGATCGTACCTGTGGGGGCCCTCAGCCGACGAGCTGGCCCTCGGCCTCGAGCCGCTGCTCCGCGAGCGTCTCGGTCCTCGGCGCGCCATCCGCCGCCGGCTCGGCCCCGGTGGGCTCGGCCCCGGTCGCCTCGCGCTGGATCAGCGTCCAAGCGAGCACCGCTCCGCCGAGCGTTACAGCGGCGCCGATCTCCAGGCCGGTGCCGAGCGCCGAGATGAACGCCTCACGCACAGTAGCGACGACCTGGGCGGAGGCGTGGTGCCCGGCGGCCCCGCCGGAGCCGAGCGAATTTGCGATCGATGCCCGGGTCGCGGCCGGTAGGTGGGGGAGGCGCTGGTCGATCTGCGCGCGCCCGACCGTCGCGACCAGCGCGCCCATCACGGCCACTCCGAACGTGCCCCCGACCATCCGGCTCATCGACAGCACGCCGGAGGCCACGCCGGCCTTGGTCCGGTCCACGGCGTTCATCGCGGCCGTGCTCATCGGCGACATCACCAGGCCCATGCCCAGGCCCATCAGCACGAAGCCGGGCAGCAGCAGCCCGTAGCCGGTGTGGACCGTCAGGCGCGACTGGACGAACAGTGCGATCGCGACGACCACCAGCCCAAGCGTCATCAGCGGACGTGGGCCGATCCGATCGGTCAGGCGTCCGGCCAGCGGGCCCATCACGATGATCACCGCCGTCGCGGGGAGGAATCGCAGGCCTGCCTGCAGCGGCGAGTAGTTCAGGATGTTCTGCATGTACAGCGCGAGGAAGAAGAACTGGGCGAGCATCGCGAACGAGACGATGTAGCCGACGAGGTTGGCGCCCAGGAACGAGCGCGAGCGGAAGAAGCTGAAGTCGACCATCGGGGCCTTGGAGCGCAGCTCGATCGGGACGAACGCCGCCACCGCGACCACCGCGACCACGATCAGCGAGATGACTCGGGTCGATCCCCAGCCCCAGCGGTTGCCCTCCACCAGGACGAGCACGATCGCCGTGAGCCCGGCGGTGATCGCCACGATCCCCGGGATGTCCACGCCCTTGCCGACCGTCTCGTCGCGGGTCTCGCGGGTGGCGAACAGCGTCACCGCGATCGCGCCCAGCGCGATCGGCGGGTTGATGAAGAAGATCGCGCGCCAGCTCACGGCCTCGGTCAAGAAGCCCCCGAGCACGGGCCCGATCGCGAGCGCCATCGCGCTGACTCCCGCCCATGTTCCGATCGCCATCCCCCGCTGGTGGGGCGGGAATGCCTGGGTGATGATCGAGAGCGTCGCGGGCATCATGAACGCCGCGCCGATTCCCTGCACGGCGCGGAACGCGATCAGCGTGATGTCGTTGGGGGCAAAGCCGATCGCCGCGCTCGAGAGCCCGAACACGATCACGCCGAACAGGAACATCCGCCGGCGACCGAAGATGTCGCCTAGCCGTCCGCCGGTCACCATCAGCACCGCAAACGTGAGCGTGTAGGCGTTGACGGTCCACTCCAGCGACGACAGCGAAGCGTGCAGGTCGCGCTGGATCGACGGCAACGACACGTTCACGACCGTGTTGTCGAGCATCACCATGAACAGCGCGAAGCACATCGCGCCGAGCGTCCACCAGCGGCTGTTCTCCTCGGTTACGAGCCGGTGGCGCTGGGCGAGAATGCGGCCGCTCATCGCGTTTCGTCTCCCCGGGACGGCCGGCAGGCCGCTACCTGCTCGCGCTCGAGCAGCTTCGACAGCGCGGCGGCGAGCTTGCCGCGCTCGCTCTCGCTCAAGGTCCCGGTGAACTGACGCAGGTCGCTGAGGCGAGCGGCGTTGAGGCGGCGGCAGACGTCGCGCCCGGCTTCCGTCGGCCCGACGCGCTTGCAGCGGCGGTCGGCCACGTCCTCGTGGCGCCAGGCGAAGCCGCGGTGGACGAGATCGTCGACCGCGCGGCTGGTCGCCGGCAGCGACAGCCCCACGAGCTCGGCAGCCTGCTTGAGCGTCAGCTCGTGTGCGGCGGCTTCGAGGTGGTGCAGCAGCTTGATCTGCGTGAGCGTCAGCTCGAGCGCCCCGACGGCCTCGAACAGGTCGGCGTTGCAGTCCTTGTGCAGGAACACGACCAAGGCGTAGAGGTCGCCCGCCAGATCCGTCTCCGGCTCACCGGCCACCGATGTCTCGTCGAAGGTGATTGCTTGCATGCATGCAATTATTGCACACGAGCGCTACGACGCCGACAGGTCGCCGGTTGCGCTGGGGCGTGGCGGCCCGATCTCGAGCCCGGCGGCGTGGACCGAGGACGAGCGCGCCTGGCGGGCTGCCACGGTGTACTCGCCCGGCGAGCCCAGGTTCACGGTGACCTGCGCGGTGGCCTGCGGGTTGATCGGGCCGGTGCTCGCGAGCGCCTGCGTCCCAGCGGCGGCGCGCACCGTCAGCGTCTCGGTATCGCTGGCCTGGTTGGTCGCCACCAACGTGACTGGGCCCGCGCCGACGGATGCCGGCGACAGGGAGACTCTCGCCTCGTCGATGTAGGCCGTCACGTTGACGGGCGGGGGTGGCCCCGGCCTGGTGGTGAAGGTTGCCCCGCCACCGCATCCCGACGCGGCCAGGGCGCTGATCGCGACGATCGCGGCGGTCGCCCTGCGGATCGGCGCCGACCGGATCGCGAGGCCCGGGGGGAAGCTCAGTCCGCGCCCTGATGCAAGGTCTGCCGCCGGTGCTCGAGCCGGCGCAACTCGCGCTGGAGCTCGGCCCAGCTCTCGTGCTCGAGGCGCTCGTACTCGTCTCCGGTCAGCTCGTGCAGTCGCTCGCTGTAGGCGCGCCAGGCGCGACGGATGCCGGCATCGAGCTCTGAGAGCTTGCCGGCGTCATGGGCGATCGTGTTCATTGAAGCGACTCCTTCCCTCGCTCGGTGGAAACGATGCTACTCCGAGCGCCGGTCATGGATCGGCCAGGCTCGCCGAGGCAGCGCTGCAAGGCGCCGTGCACGCCGTCCGGCACTGGTCGTATCACCGCGCCGGAGTGGATCTGCGCCAGCATCCCATCGCGACGGCCGAGTTGCTCGTCGTCGACACCGAGACGAACGGGCTCGGAGGCGAGCACTGCGAGCTGACCGAGGTCGGATCGGTGCTGGTCNNGCGGCGGCGAGCTGCACGATCGCTTCTCCTCGCTCGTGCGCACCAACGCGCCGCTGCGGCGGGGGATCCAGCGCTTCACCGGAATCACGCAGGAGATGGTCGACCGCGCGCCACCGCCTGAGGCGGTGCTGCCGGAGCTCGCGCGCCACCTGACCGGGCGCGTGCTGGTCGCCCACAACGCGTCCTTCGACCGCCGCGTGCTGCGCCAGGCGTTCCGCCGTTGCGCGCTGGAGTGGCCCGAGCCGCCGGTGATCTGCACCGCCGCGCTCGCGCGCAGGATGTTGCCGCTTCAGCGCGAGCGGCGGTTGGGAGCCCTCGCCGATGCGTTGGGGATCGAGGTCACGCTCGCGCATCGCGCGCTGGCCGACGCGGAGACGTGCGCGCGCGTGCTCTGTGCCCTGTTCCCCAGGCTGTGCGCGAATGCCGCCACCGTCGAGGAGGCGCTCTCGCTGCTCGCGCCGCGAGGGCGGCCACGCTCCCGGCCACGCCCCCGTGCGCTCGATCTGGCCACCGCTCCGGCGAGCCTGCCGCGGCTCGACTTCGCCCAGCTCCCGCGCGATCCCGGCGTGTACCTGTTCCGCGACTGCACCGGCGCGATCCTGTACGTCGGCAAGTCGGTCTCGATTCGCACCCGTGCCCGCTCCCACTTCGCGCCGTCGGCGCGCGCGGCGCACGGGGTTGCACCGCGCGCGGAGTGGGCCGCTCATGCGGCGATGATCGACTACCGCTCGACCCGCTCGGAGTTGGGTGCGCTGGTGCTCGAGAACCGGCTGATCAAGGAGCTGCGCCCCCCGGGCAACGTCCGCCTCGTCCGGCGCGACGACCGGCTCTGCTACGTCCGCTGCCGGCTCGACATACCGTTCCCGATCCTCGAGGTCACCGCCGATCCCGCCGCCGGCCACGCCGTGACGATCGGACCGCTGCACTCCAGGCGGCTCTCGCTCGAGCTGGTCGAGCAGCTCGACTCGCTGTTCGGGCTGCGCCACTGCGGGCGGCGGCTGCCGCGCCGCGAGCATCCCTCGGCCTACGGCCAGATGGGCAGGTGCCTGTCCCCGTGCCTGGGTGACCTCGATCCGAACCTCTACCGCCGCCGGCTGGACGGCGCGCTCGGGTTGTTCCTAGGCGGTGGCGGGTGCGGGCGGCGGCTGCTCGAGCACGTCGAGGGCCAGATGCGTGAGGCGGCGGCGCAGCAGCGCTACGAGCGCGCCGCCTGGCTCCGGCGTCGCCTGCGCCGGCTGCGCTTCATCCTCGATCGGCTGCAGGGAGTGCTCGAGGCCACCCATGCACACCCGCGGTTGGTGCTCGCACCGCACCCGACCGCGCCCGAGCCCGCCCACGGCGAGCTGTTCTGGCTGGTCGGCGGCAGGCTGGTCGACTCCGGGCCAAACGGCGGCGAGCTCGACGAGCTGGAGCGTCGCACCGCCGTCGCGCTCACTCGTGCCGGCCGGGCGGGTGAACTGGGGGCGCACGTCCCGCCGGACGAGGTCGACGAGGTGCGGATCGTGGGCGCCTACCTGGCCTCGCACCCCGACACGCCGCAGCTCGCGCTGGCGCCGCCGCCGGGGCGCGAGGAGCTCAGGCGGTTTCTCGGTGGCGGAACGGCAGCTCGATCACCTCGGCGGTGATCGCGCTCACCGGGCCGACCGTCACGGTGCTTCCCGGTGGCGCCTCGCGCCGGATCAGCGCGAGCGCGATCTCTCCGAAGGTCGGCGAGGAGGCCACGCTCGCGACCCGTCCCACTTCCCGCTCGCCGAGCACGACCGGATCGCCGCTGGACGCGCCGGCCGAGAGCCGCAGCCCCCGCAGGTGCCGGTTGGGCTTGCCGCGGTAATACAGGCGCGCGACCGTCTCCTGGCCGACGTAGCAGCCCTTCGAGAACGACACCGCGCGCTCGTTGAGCCCGGCCTCCTGGGGGATCACGGTGTCGTCGAGGTCGATTCCGTAGCGCGGACGGCCACGCTCGACGCGCAGGCACTCAACGGCATCGGCGGAAACCGGGACGGCGCCCGCGTGCTGCAGTGCGCCGCGCAGGGCTTCGGTGTCGTTGGCCTCGCACAGCAGGTCGACGCCGGCGTCGGTGCGAATCGCGCGGGTGCGCAGGCGGTGGACCGCACGCGCCTCGTGCGCGTGCTCGCGCGCGGGGAGCCCCGCCACGCCGGCCAGCGCCGCCGCTCCGGGACCGATCAGCGACAGCAGCCCCCGCTCGAGCGTGCGCTTGTGCAGCTCGGTGTCGTAGCCGATCGAGAAGCGCCGAATCATGTTGAACAGCTCTTGGAGCGAGACACGCTCGGTGTCGAGCAGCAGCTCGTCCTCCGTGGCGAGCACCCGCAGGTCACCGAGCATCTTGCCCTTGGGCGTCAGGAACGCCGCGTAGCAGCCCGTGCCCGGCTCGAGCGCCTCCACGTCGTTGGTCACCTGCCCCTGCAGGAAGCGCTTGGCGTCCGCGCCGGAGAGCGCGAGCTTGCCGCGCTCGGAGTGGTCGAGCAGCCCGCATGTCGCGGTGATCGCGTGGTACTCGGAGGGGGGAGCGGTGGTCGTGCTCATGACAACAAAATACAGCGGCGCGAACGCGCCGCCATTATTTGCCAAAACTAGAGTTTAGGCTGACCGAATAATTTCCTGATGGTCCACCAAGAGCCGAGGGCGATCTCCTCCGCGGTCGAGGACTACGCCAAGGCGATCTACTCGCTGCAGCTTCGTCACGGCGAGGCCGTGAGCACGAACGCGCTCGCCGAGCGGATGGGCGTGACCGCCGCGTCGGCGTCGGGCATGGTCAAGCGCCTGGGTGAGCTGGGGCTTGCCGACCACGAGCCCTATCGCGGAGTCTCGCTGACCGACAACGGCCGGCGCGTGGCGTTGCAGGTGATGCGCCACCACCGGCTACTCGAGCTGTACCTGGTCAAGAGCCTGGGCGTCCCCTGGGACCGTGTCCACGCCGAGGCGGAGGTGCTCGAGCACGTCCTCTCCGATCAGCTCGAGGAGCTGATCGCCGCGCAGCTCGGCGACCCGACGCACGACCCCCACGGCGACCCGATCCCGACGCGGGAGCTGACCATCGAGGAGGCACTGACCGAGAGCCTGCAGGCGCTGACGCCAGGCGCGCACGGGACCTTCACCCGCGTGTCGGATTCCGACCCGGAGATGCTGCGGTTCCTCGCAGATCGGGGGATTGCGCCGGGGACGCGCTTCGAGGTTGTCGACAAGCAGCCGTTCGACGGCCCCCTGTTCGTGCGCTTCGACGGCGTGGTGCACGTGCTCGGCGGGGGCCTCGCGCGGGCGATGCGGGTGGAGGTGGGGCGATGACGCCCGGCGCCCGCATGCTCGAGCGGACGCCTGGCGTAGAGCTCGAGGCCGGCGCCGGTACCGCCGCCGCGCAGCCGCCGCTGACCGCCGAGGACGCGGCGCGCGCGCGGGACCGATTCCGCGTCCACCACGCGGGCGGGGGGCGGCGGCGCTGGCAGCTGCTGTGGCTGCTCCTCGGCCCCGGCGTGCTGGCGATGCTCGGCGAGAACGACGGGCCGAGCATGCTCTCCTACGCGACCACTGGCGCCACCTACGGGATTGGCCTGTTCGTGCCGTTCATCTTGGTCACGTTCGCGATCGCGGTCGTCTGCCAGGAGATGTGCATGCGGGTGGGAGCCGTCACCCATCGGGGCTTCGGGCAGCTCGTGCTCGAGCGCTACGGGCGGGTGTGGGGGTGGTTCACCGCGGGGGACCTGGCACTCACCAACCTCGTCACCCTGATCGCCGAGTTCGTCGCGATCCGCATCGGCCTCTCCTACTTCCACATGGGCGCGCCGATCGCGGCCGCGCTCGGGCTGGTGCTGGTCGTGTTCACGCTCAGCGGCGGGCGCTACTGGCGCTGGGAGCGGATCGTGCT
>QHBV01000169.1 GCA_003244035.1 Solirubrobacterales bacterium
GGTCGCCGAGGATGACCTGCGCCTGCGGGCGAGGACGTTCGTGGAGGAGCTCGCCGGCCGGCACTCCGACTTCGACGTTCTGTTCGCGTCGAAGGCGTTTCCGTGCGCCGCCGTCTGTCGGGTGCTGGCCGACGAGGGCCTGGCGTGCGATGTGGCTTCGGGCGGAGAGCTGGCGCTGGCGCTGCGGGGCGGGTTCGATCCGTCCCGGATCCACTTTCACGGCAACGCGAAGTCCGCCGTCGAGCTGCGCGAGGCGCTCGATGCCGGCGTCGGCCAGATCGTGCTCGACTCCTTCGACGAGCTCGAGCGTCTGGAACGTCTCGCCGCCGAGCTCGACCGCGCACAGAAGGTCCTGATCCGGGTGACCCCCGATATCGCGGGCGACACGCACGCGGCGATCTCCACCGGTCAGGCCGATTCGAAGTTCGGCTTTTCGATGACCGCCGCGCGCGAGGCGATCGCGCGGCTCGCCGACGTCGGGCAGCTGGAGCTCGTGGGGTTGCATGTGCACATCGGCTCGCAGCTCTTGGAGCTCGAGCCGTTCCGTGCGGCGGTGGGCGCGATCGCCGCGCTTGGGGACTTCCCGCTCTACAACCTCGGGGGCGGTCTGGGGGTCGCCTACACCGCCGCCCAGCATCCGCCGTCGATCGCCGAGTATGTCGACGCGGTGGTCGGAGCGGTGCACGAGCAGCTGGGGGCCGGCAAGCGCCTGCTGCTCGAGCCCGGCCGCGCGCTGGTCGCCAATTCGACGGTCACGCTATACACGGTGCAGAGCGTCAAGCGCAACATCTCGACCTGGGTGGCGGTCGACGGCGGGATGTCGGACAACCTGCGGCCGATGCTCTACGGCGCCGGCTACGAGGCTGCGCTCGCCGGTCGGATGCACGACCCGGCCACCGAGCGCTGCCACATCGCCGGCAAGCACTGCGAGTCCGGCGACGTGATCGTGCGCGACGCCGTGCTCGGCGACCCCGTTCCCGGCGATCTGCTGGTGACGCCGGCCACCGGCGCGTACGGCCACGCGCTTGCCAACAACTACAACGGCGTCCCGCGACCGCCGGTGGTCTTCTGTCGCGATGGGATCGCGCGGGCCGTTGTGCGGCGCGAGCGCTACGAGGACCTTGCGGCTCGTGAACTCTGAGCGGGGCTTCCGGATCGGCCTGCTCGGCCGCGGCACGGTGGGCGCCGCGTTCGAAGCGCTGTTGCCCCAGCACGCCGCCCGGATCGAGTCGATCACCGGCCTGCGGCCATCGCTGTCCGGCGTGCTGACCCGCAGCGGCGGCGGCTCTTTCGAGCAGGTCCTGGAGCGCGCCGACTTGATCGTCGAGCTGATCGGCGGGATCGAGCCGGCACGCGATTACGTGCTGCGCGCGATGCGAGCAGGGCGCCACGTCGTGACCGCCAACAAGCAGCTGCTGTCGAGACATGGCGAGGAGCTTTGGGGGGTGGCCCGCACGGAAGGGGTGCAGCTTCGCTTCGAGGGGGCGGTCGCCGGGGTCGTGCCGGTGATCCGGGTGCTGCAGGAGTCACTCGCGGGCGCGCGGATCGACCGGGTGCACGGGATCGTCAACGGCACCACCAACTTCATCCTCACCGAGATGGCTCGGACCGGCGCGAGCCTCGCCGAGGCCCTGGCGGAGGCACAGCGGCTGGGGTACGCAGAAGCCGACCCGTCCGAGGACCTCGACGGGCGCGACGCCGCCGCGAAGATGGCGATCCTCGCGCGGCTCGCATTCGACACGCCCGTGCACATCGACCAGGTCTCCTACGAGGGCATCGAGCAGATCCAGCCCGACGACCTCGAGTACGCGCGCGAGCTTGGGCTCGGGCTCAAGCTGATCGGCACCGCCGAGCGGATCGACGAGCGCCTCTCCGTCCGGGTGCATCCCGCCTTCCTGTATCCGGGGCATCCGCTGGCTTCGATCAACGGGCCGTTCAACGCCGTCACGGTGCAGTCGCCCACGATCACCGAGATCACGATGTCCGGACCCGGCGCCGGTGGGCCGCAGACAGCGACAGCCGTCCTCGGCGACGTGATCAGCGCGATGATTCCCCCCGCGTCGACCCCGGCTGCCGAGCATGCCCTCGAGATCGCCCAGGACGTCGTCTCGGCGTTCTACCTGCACCTCGAGGTCGCCGACGAGCCAGGCGTGCTCGCGCAGCTGGCCCAGGTGCTCGCACTGCAGGACGTCTCGGTCAAGTCGGTGCTCCAAAAGGGCCTGGGTGACCAGGCGCGGCTGGTGATGGTCGTCCACCCCCTGCTCGAGTCGCGGTTCCAAGCTGCGATGGAGCTGATCGCCGGGCTCGACGTGATGCGCGCCCCGCCGCGCGCGATCCGGGTGCTGGAGGAGGAGTTCGGGTGAGGCCGAAAGCCTCAGCGGGCGTGCGTGTCCCGAGGAGCTCGTGATGGGGCGATCGGCGCGTAAGCGACGCTCCCGGCGTGGTGGCCACGCCAAGGCGGCGCAGCGCGAGAAAAGCGCTGCCGGCAAGCGAGCAGCTCTGCCCACCGAGCGGCGTGAGGCAGACGAGCGGGTGGGCAAGTCCAAGGCGCAGGTCGCCGAGCTCGAGCGGCGGATGGCGGAGGTCCTCTCCGCGGAGACTCCCGTGCAGCGAAGCGCGGAGCTGCTGTGCGAGCAGTTCGACCGACGCCCGGTCACACGTGGCCTCGCGCAGATGCTGGCCGGCCATGCGACATCCGAACGCGCGCACGCTGTCGCCGAGGCGGCCACCCGGAAGTGCCCCGCCACACTCACAGCATTGACGCTCGCCGCCGATGTGGCGTACGAGCTCGATTGCGACCAGGCGCGTGCCGGCGCGCTGCTCGAGCAGGCGCGCCTCCTCGCCGATGACGCCGGGCAGCGGGCCGAGCTCGCCGAGCGGATGGTCGATCTCAGCCGGGCTGCTGACGCGCTCGAGCTGGTCGCCGGGCAGCTACTGGAGGACCCCCGCGATCAAACCGCCCAGTGCACCTTCGCGCGGGCGCTCGAAATCGCGCACGCGCGGCTGGACGCGCACGCCGGCGAGGGTTGGAGTCGCCGCGGCAATCGCTGCCCTTGCGGATCGGGCCGGCCCTGGTGGAACTGCTGCCGGCGGGCCGAGCGCATGGCGCTGCAACGGTTCGGAGATCGCGGGCGCCTCGATCGTCTGCGCGAAGCGCTGAGCGCCTGGATCGAGCGCGAGCCCGCGGTTGGTGTGCCCGCTGAGCGCGCGACCGAGTGGGTCGCGGACGCCGCCGGCGCGGAGCCATTCGAGCTCGGACTCGACCAGGAGCTCGAGGCGGTGGCCACGATGGCGGTCGAGCACGCGTGGCTCGCCGGGGTGGAAGAGGGGACCGAGGCGGAAGATCCCGATGCAGACGCTCCGCTTGCTCGGTTTGCGCGCGATCCCGACGTCCCGCCCGAGCTCGCCGGCGCGGCGACGCGCTGGTGCTCTGACGCGGCCTACGGGGTGTGGCAGATGCACGACCCCCGCCCCCGACCCGGGATCTGGCTGACCGACATTCTCACCGGGATGCGGCTGTATGTCGCGGTCCCGGTTGCGCAGCTGCGGGGCGTGGCCCGCTGGACGGCGCTGCTCGGCCCGCTCGTGCCGGTGGAGGGCATCTGGCGCACCGGGGCGGTTCTCCCGCTGACCCCTGCGGAGGCCGATCGCGTGGCCGAGATCGCCTGTCGGACGGCCAACACGATCGCGAGTGCCGTCGCCGGCAAGCACCCGCGCTTCAAGGCGCCCAAGCCCGGCAGAGAGCAGCCGCATGGCGTGCTCGCCTCGGTGTCCGAGCCGGTGCCGCCCGAGGTCGCCGACCTGTTCGCCGACGTGCTCGGATCGGGCATCCCGCAACTGGTCGCGGAGCTGCGGGCGATGCGCGGCGCCGGCCCGCGGCTCACCAACATCGACGGCGAGGAGCTGTGCATCGTCAAGGCGCACGTCGAGGTGAGCGATCCAGCTCGCACCGCAAGGCTGCTCGCGGCGCATCTCGACGTCGAGCTCGAGGACGACGGCGTGCTTGCCTGGTGGGGCCGGGAGCTCGATCCGGAGCACGAAACGCTGCTCGCCGAGCTGCGCGAGCGCCGCAGCGACGAGCACGAGCACGAGCACGCGCTTGACGAGGATGCGTGGCCTCAGCGCTGGGTGCGCGCCCGGATCCGGCCGGTGGACGGGGGGTTCGAGGTCGAGGTCAACTCCAGTGAGCGGATGACGCGGGTGCTGGAGCTGCTGCGCGAGCTGGGCGACGAGCCGGCGGTGCGGGAGCAGCTCCGGCTCGAGCCCGTGCAGGGGATGACGACCCTGCGTCTTGGCGGGGTAGCTCCCTTCGGCGGCTCCCAGGAGGCGATCGACTCGTGGCTGCGCGACTGGCCCGACCAGCCGGTGCCGGCTCTCCGCGGGCGCACGCCGCGCGGTGCCGCCTCCCGCGAGGCCGATCGTCCGCGGCTCGAGGCACTCTTGCGCGAGCTCGAGCACCACGCGTGTCGCCTCACGCGAGCCGAGCTGCCCGCACCCGATGTGCAGGCGCTGCGCGAGGAGCTCGAGCTGCCGGCGGAGCTGTGGGCGCCGTGAGCCCGCGGCACGCTCTGCCATGCTCCGGCAAATGCCGAGCCTGATCGAGCGCTACCGCGACCACCTGCCGTTCGCCCCCGGGGATCCAGTGGTGTCGCTGCACGAAGGCTGCACCCCACTCGTGCCCGCTCCGCGCCTCTCCGAGCGTGCCGGCGTCGAGGTGTGGCTGAAGCTCGAGGGCGCCAACCCGACGGGGTCGTTCAAGGACCGCGGCATGACCTGCGCGGTCTCCGCCGCGGTGCGCGAGGGGGCGCAGGCGGTCGTCTGCGCCTCAACCGGGAACACGGCGGCATCGGCCGCCGCGTACTCGGCTCGGGCCGGGCTGCGCGGAGTCGTAATCGTGCCCGAGGGCAAGATCGCGACCGGCAAGCTGGCACAGGCGCTGATGCACGGCGCCCGCGTGATCGCGCTGCGCGGGAACTTCGACGAGGCGCTCGAGCTCGTGCGCGAGCTCGCCCAGCGTCACCCGGTCGCGCTCGTGAACTCCGTCAACGAGTACCGGATCGAGGGCCAGAAGACGGCCGCGTTCGAGCTCGTCGAAGCACTCGCCGACGGCATCGATGCGCTCTGCATCCCGGTCGGCAANNTCACCGCCTACTGGCGCGGGTTCAAGGAGGCCGGCCAGCGACCGCGGATGTTCGGCTTTCAGGCGGCGGGAGCGGCGCCGCTCGTGCACGGGGCGCGGGTCACCCATCCGGAGACGGTTGCGAGCGCGATCCGGATCGGCAACCCCGCGCGCTGGGAGGGGGCGATGGATGCGATGAGCGCCTCCGGCGGGGCGGTCCAGGCGGTCAGCGACGAGCAGATCCTCGAGGCCTATCGCTTCCTTGCCGCCGGCGAGGGCGTGTTCTGCGAGCCGGCGTCGGCAGCCAGCGTCGCAGGGCTGCTCGCGCACGGCGTCCGGGACGCGCAGCGAGTGGTGTGCGTGCTGACCGGACACGGACTCAAGGACCCCCAGACGGCGCTCGCCCACGCCGGTGCCGTGATCGCGTGCGAGCCCGAGCTCGCGGCGATCGAGCGAGCGGTGCTGCGGTGACGCTCGGCCGGCGCCTGCTGGTGCGCGCGCCGGCCTCCTCCGCGAACCTCGGGCCGGGCTTCGACGTGCTCGCCGCAGCGCTCGCGCTGCACCTCGAGCTCGAGGTGCGCGAGACCGGCACCTTCGCCGTGCAGAGCACCCTCCCCGTGCCCCGCGATCGAACCAATCTGCTCGTGCGCGCGTTCGAGCGGCTGCACCCTGCGGACGGCTTCGAGTTCCGAATCGATTCGAAGATCCCACTCGGCGGCGGCCTCGGGTCGAGCGCGGCGGCGATCGTTGCCGGGCTGCTGGCGGCCGATCACCTGTTCGAGCTCGGCGCCGATCTGCTCGCGCTCGCGAGCGAGCTCGAGGGCCACCCGGACAATGCGGGCGCCGCGCTGCGGGGCGGCTTCGTAGTCTGCGACGGAGAGCGCGTGCACCGGTTCGAGCCGCCGGCGGGGCTCGAGGCGGTGCTCGTCGTTCCCGCCGAGCCCGTGCCGACCGCACGCGCGCGGGCCGCGCTGCCGGCGATCGTGGACCGGGGCGACGCCGTCTTCAACATCGCCCACGCCTCGCTGCTGGTGCTGGGGCTGTGCTCGGCCGACTGGCGGCTGGTGGCGGCCGGGCTGCGCGACTGCCTGCACCAGCCCCAGCGGGCGCATCTGTACCCGCGCTCAGCGCAGCTGCTGGCACGGGCGCCGGAGCTCGGCGCCCTCGGCGCGACGATCTCCGGCGCGGGTCCGAGCGTGCTGGTGTGGTGCCGGTGCGACCAGATCGGGAGCGTGACGCAGGCGCTGCAGCGCGAGACGGACGGCTGGGCACGGGTGCTCCGAGTGTCCTTCGATTTGCACGGCGCTGAGGTGCGAGCGCTCTGAGGGGATTCATGCCGGCGCTTGCGCGCCGGTTTGGTTCTGCTCTCGCGCGCTCAGGCGCTCCCGCAGCCACTGCGCGTGGCGCTCCTGGAGCTCGCGGCTGCGCCGCTGGAAGTCGACGAGCAGTGCGAGCTGCTCATCGTCATAGCGCGCGAGCAGGGGCTTGGCCGCGCGCGCGAGCGGCTCGCCCATCAGCTCCCATGCCACCGCTCGCGCCTCTGGGGTGAGCTCGACCAGCACGCGGCGGCGGTCCTCGGGGTCGGCGACCCGCCGCACGTATCCCGCCTGCTGGAGGCGATCGACGACCGCGGTGATCGCCCCTGTGGTCAACCCGCTCTCGCGAGCCAGTGCACCGGCGCTGATCCGGCCGTGCTGCTCGAGGATGTCCAAGCAGCGACCGTCGGTCCGGTTGACTCCGTGCAGCTGACCAGCTAGCTCATCGACTACGTCGGTGGCGCGCTGGTTGGCGCGCACGGCGTCCGCAAGCGCCGCGAGCAGCTGTGATCGTGTATGCGATGAATTGCTTGACATACCAATCGCTTAGGAGCTAAGATACCGACCGATCAAGGCAACTCTATCGAAAGGTGAGCTCGAGATGACCGAGGCATCGAGGCCGAGGGCCTGATCAAGTCCTATCCGAAGGGGGTCACCGCGCTCGATGGGCTGACGTTCAGCGTGCAGGTCGGAACCATCTTCGGCCTGCTCGGCCCCAACGGCGCGGGCAAGACGACGGCGGTCAAGATCCTGACCACGCTGGCGCGGCCGGACAGCGGCAGGGCGAGCGTGAACGGGATCGACGTGGTCGCCGCCCCCGACCACGTGCGGAGGGCGATCGGCGTCGTCGCCCAGGGCTCCGGCGTGGACATCCAGGCGACCGGCCGCGAGAACCTGCGCCTGCAGGGTCAGCTGTACGGGATCCGGGGCCAGCCGCTGGAGCAGCGGGCGAGCGAGCTGCTGCAGCGCTTCGGCCTGGGTGACGCCGCCGACCGGATCGCCAAGGGCTACTCGGGCGGCATGCAGCGCCGGCTCGACATCGCAATGGCGCTCGTCCACGACCCCCAGGTCCTGTTCCTCGACGAGCCCACCACCGGGCTCGACCCCGAGGTCCGGGCGGAC
>QHBV01000170.1:0-512 GCA_003244035.1 Solirubrobacterales bacterium
AAGAGCAGGATTGGGAATGCGAGCAACACGTCGATCGCACGCGAGATCCCCATGTCGACCCAGCCACGGAAGTAGCCGGCGACCATCCCGAGCGTGACTCCGATCACCATCGACAGGCCGGTCGCGATCACCGCCACCTCGAGCGAGACTCGTGCGCCGTAGAGCACGCGGGCGAAGACGTCCCGGTACCCCTTGTCCACGCCGAAAAGATGTGGCGTGGAGGGCCAGTAAGCGATCGCGAGCACGATTGCCGCGACCAGCGAGACCCCGAGGATCACCATCCAGGCACGTCCGCGCATAAAGCGCCGCGGCAGCCAGCGAGACAGCGCCGCTAGCAGAGCGCCCGCGGTGACGAGGATGAACGGCCACAGGCCGCTCAGCTTCGGCCCGGTCGGATCGCCGAACTGGTCGTGCGCGCTCGGATCCGCCGAGTACGGGCCCGGCGACCCGACGAGATCGACGATCAGCGGTGCGAGGATCGCGGCCAGGATCAGCATCACGATGAAGCCCGC
>QHBV01000170.1:538-4254 GCA_003244035.1 Solirubrobacterales bacterium
CAGAACAGCTGCAGCGGCGATCGAGCGGCGATTTCTCCTGCGACCGGCTCGATCCCCGCCTGGGCGGCGGACTCGGCTCCGATCAGCAGCTCTGGCGCGCCGACGCTCATGGGCTGGGTGAGCTTCCGCGCCGCGCCTCGGATCCCTCCACAGCAGGGGAATACCACAACCACGGGGCCGTGTCATCCCGGGTTAACCCGCCGTCAACGAAGCGCCGAGGGGCGGATACCCTCCGCCCACGCCCTCGTAGCTCAACGGATAGAGCACGCGCCTCCTAAGCGCGGGATGCAGGTTCGATTCCTGCCGGGGGCACTGACCCGCACGGTGGTCGAACCGCAAGCAAGGAGAAGGTCGGGTAGATCTCCTGGCGGCTGAGGACGCGCATGCCGGCGACGAGGGCTTTATGGAGGGCTTTGCGTGCGGGCGGGTCGCCGGTTTCGATGACCTGGCGGGCGTGGGCTTGGAGGGCGTGGAGGTCCATCCTCGTCGGCGACAGCCGCTGAGAGCCACCTTGTCCACGCCCGCGGCAGCCCCAGGTCGGCGAGCCGCTCGGGACTCACGCCCGATACGACCAGATATGGAGTCAGCACCGCGCCGGCAGTGAGCAGGCCGACGCCGGGCCCCGGGCCGCCGACCGCGACGCTGAAGCAGACCGCGGCGATGAGCATCGCCACCGTGCCCTCCAACGCGATCACCCGCCGGTGCAACGGGATCTCACCCGCCACAACCGCCGCAAGGCCAAGGAGCGCGGCCAGGCTGAACACGTTTGACCCGATCACGACCCCGATCCGCGAGTGATGACCCAGCAACGCCGTGACCGCGGCCGTGATCTCAGGCGCATCGGCCGCCTAGGCGGCCAGCATGCAACAGCGCCTCAGACAGACCGAACCGCGCGCCGACACGCTCGAGCCGCGACACCAGCAGCCAGCTCGTCGCCAGGCTCAGCGCCGCGGCCAGGACGAACAGCACGGCGAGCGCTCCGTCAGACACGACGGTGCACAGAGCGCGGGAGCGGTGTGAACGCCGGTGGCAGGCGGCCAACGGGCCTCGGATGGTCGAGTGGGTCTTGGTGCATGTCAGCGACCCGTCAAGGGCACGCCGACCAGACTTCCCGGCTCTCCAGGAGCCAGTGCATCCGCCCTCAAGCCCACGCCGAACCCGGCCAACAGGTCCAGCACCGGACTACGGCGCCTCGGATCACCATCCTGGAGGCGATTCGGATTCGGCAGGGCGCGTCGTGAGCCCGCTGCATCGGTATCGTCATACAAACCGACGCGTCGGTTTATTCTGCATCGTCCGATGAGCTCTTGAGAATGCCCAAGCTCCGTCCCGAGACCCGCGTCGAGCGTCGCCAGCTGTTGATCGACGCCGCTTGGCGGTGCGCGGCGATTCGAGGCTTTCGCGACCTCACCGTCGATGACGTGTGCGCTGAGGCCGGGGTCAGCAAGGGCGCGTTCTATGGCTACTTCGAGCACAAGCAGGATCTGCTGCTGGCGCTGCTGGACGATGACTCGCGGGCGCTTGACGGGGAGCTGGACGCGATCACGGCGTCGAGCTCGTCGGGTGTGGAGCGGGTGCGGCGCTTTGCGCGGGCGATGCTCGTCCGAGGTGACGACTCCGCGCGGGTGCAAGTCCGCGCCGATCTGTGGGCGGATCTGCTGACCGAGCAGCTGGTGCGCGAGCGGCTCGCGGTGGCTACGCAGCGGCGGCGTGAGCTGGTGCGCGGGTGGATCGAAGAGGCGGTCGCCTCGGGCGAGCTGGTCGCCATTCCGGCCAACGCGCTGGCCTCGATCCTGCTCGCGCTAACGGACGGGCTGATGCTCCACGGCGCGCTGGACCCGAGTGGCTTTCGGTGGCAGAACATCCGGCGTGCCATCGACGTGATGCTCGGGGGGATCGCGGCCGGATGAGCAACAGCGACCCGACCCCGCCGCCTTCTAGCCGGGAGCCAGCCGTGGCGAACGACGGTCATGTTGGCGACACGACAGCGCCAAACGGCGGCAGTCGCCCTGACCCGGAGGCGACCCGAACCGACCGTCTGGCGCGGTCCGGGCAGCTGCGGGGGTGCCTCGAGGCGCTGCGTAAGCGCCTATCGCGGTCGGCCGCGCGTGGTTCGGGCGGGCTGTTGGCGCTGTCGCTGGTGATCGGGGCGGGCGCCGGCCTGGGCGCGGTCGCGTTTCGGGACATGATCCTCGGCTTCACCTACCTGTTCACCGGACATCGGGACTACAGCGCCGTGGGGCATGCGAGCAACCCGCAGCTCCCGGGTCTTGGGATCTGGTTTGTGGTGCTGGCGCCGGTGATCGGCGGGTTGATCTACGGTCCCTTGGTCGCCAGGTTCGCCCCGGAGGCGCGCGGTCACGGGGTGCCCGAGGTGATGCTTGCGGTCAACCGGCTCGGCGGGCGGATGCGCCCACAGGTCCCGATCGTCAAGTCGCTGGCGTCCGCGCTGTGCATCGGGTCGGGCGGCTCGGTCGGGCGCGAGGGGCCGATCGTGCAGATCGGCTCGGCGCTGGGGTCGGTGATCGGCCAGCTCGTCCGGGTGACCGAGTCGCAGCTGCGGCTGCTCGTCGCCTGTGGCGCCGCCGCCGGGATCTCGGCCACGTTCAACGCGCCGATCGCCGGGGTGTTCTTCGCGCTGGAGCTGATCCTGCGCAACTTCGACACCGAGTCCTTCGGGTTCGTGGTGCTCAGCTCGGTCACCGCGGACGCGATCGGACGCGCCGCGTTCGGATCGCACCCCTTCCTGACCCTGCCCGGGTTCAACTTCACCTCGCCGCTGGAGCTCGTGCTCTACGCCGGCCTGGGCGTCCTGGCCGTCGGCGTCGGGCTGACGTTCATCCGCGTGCTCTACGCCGGTGAGGATCTCGCCGACCGGCTCTGGCGGGGCCCAGCGTGGCTGCGCCCCGCGGCCGGCGGCATCCTGCTCGGGCTGCTGCTGCTCGCGGTCCCGCAGATGTANNCGTCGGCTACCCGGTGCTGCAGCAAGCCGTCGGCGGCCACTACGTGATCCTCATGCTCCTCGGCCTGCTAGCCGCGAAGGTCCTCGCGACCAGCTTGACGATGTGGATCGGCGGCTCGGGCGGCGTGTTCGCGCCGTCGCTGTTCATGGGCGCGATGCTCGGCACCGCCTACGGCACCATCGCGCACCATCTCATGCCGCATCTCGCCGCCGCCGCCGGCGCGTACGGCCTGGTCGGCATGGGCGCCGTGTTCGCCGCCGCGGCGCGCGCTCCGATCACCGGCCTGATCATCATCTTCGAGCTGACCGGTGACTACCGGATCATCCTGCCGCTGATGTGCGCGATCGTGGTCGCGACCGCGCTCAGCAACGCCATCACCAAAGACACGATCTACACGCTCAAGCTCCGCCGCGGCCTCGACATCGACACACAGAAAACGCCCAGCCGGATGGGCCAGATCACGGTCGTCGAGGCGATGGGCCGAACCCCCCGGCCGCTGCACCCCGACCAGCCGCTGCACGAGATCGTCAAGCGGTTCGCGGCCGAGCGAGCCGACTCGCTACCGGTGACCCACGACGACGGGTCGCTGCTCGGCATCATCGCCGCCGTCGACGTGGAGCGAGCGCTCAGCCACGAGGCCGACCCGACCACCCACGCCGCGACCATCGCGCGCGACGTACCGCGCCTGTACGGATCCGATTCTCTCGAGGACGCCGTCCAGGCGCTCGGCGCCAGCGACGATGAAGGCCTCCC
>QHBV01000171.1 GCA_003244035.1 Solirubrobacterales bacterium
ACCAGCCGATCCACTTCGGTCATCAGACTGTCGTTCACTCGCGTCACGAGCTGCGCCATGCAGTCAGCATAGACAGTCGCACTGCGAGATGGGATGCCGAGACCCGGCTCAGTGGCCGCCGTGCACGTCACGGGACCCGCCGCCCCGCCCGCCCTCGCGTTGCAGCGTCGCCACCGCGTGCTCGAGCGTCGGGGCGATCACGGGCCACAGCTGGTTGATCGCCTTCGGATTGCCGGGGAAGTTGATGATCAGCGTACGGCCCGCGATCCCCGACACACCACGGGTCAGGATTCCCAGCGGCGTGTGGCGCAGCGACTCCGTGCGCATCGTCTCGGCGAAGCCGGGCGCGTCGCGATCGATCACCGCCCGGGTCGCCTCAGGCGTGATGTCGTCAGGCGTCAGACCGGTCCCGCCGGTGGTGAACACGAGCGAGATGTCGGCCTCCGGCACGCTGTAGGCTCGCAGCGCCTGCTCGATCGCGGCCTGGTCGTCGGTCACGATCTCGCTGATCGCGACCTCGGCCCCAGCCGCCGTCGCGAGCTCGGCCAGCGCGGCGCCGGAGACGTCCTCGGAGCGGCCCGCCGCCACCGAGGTCGAGATCGTGAGGATCGCTGCTCTCATCTCGTTGCCAGCATGACAGATCGCTCGCTAATCCCAACCTCTTGGGACCATGGTGCCGGAGCCCGTTTCCATCAACCAGATTGACGGCATCTCGTCATCCCCGCACCAGCCACCGGCTGTCAAAGGAGAGTGCGGTTGCGAGCAGGTCAAAGTCAGCGTCACAGTGCAGAACGCCGACGCTGGCCTCCTGGGCGGCGGCAGCGATCAGCAGGTCGCTGAGCTTTACGCGATGCTGGCCGCGCTGGGCCAGGTCGCGCATCGCGCCCAGTGCCGCGCGTTGGAACGGTGATCGGAGCGTCGCGAAGGTCGGCGAGGTTGGTGTTGATGTCGTCAAACTCGTCGACGCCGCGAGCGCTGTAGAGCAACTCAAAACGCACCACCAGGCACGTGAGCAGCCTCCCACGCTCATAGGCGGCGATCCACTCCTCCCGCACGCGACGGTCGCCGGCCCGATGGTGCGCTGAGGTGTCAGCGAGGAACTGAGCGCCGCCGAACGGCTCGGTCACGCGGAGAGGTCCTCGACATGGTCGAGGACCTCTTGATCCCACGGCGGACGTTCGCTGGTGATCCGCTCGGCGAACGCGCGGCGCCGCTGGCGGAGCTCGGCCTCCTCGCCCTCGAGCGCCCGCGCGCCGCGCAGCGCGAGGTCGCGCACCAGCCGTGCCACCGGCACGTCTCGGTTGCCGAGAGCCGCCACCCTTTCAATCGCGGCGTCAAGCTCAGGATCGCGGGTAACGGCGATGCGGGGGTGATCGGTGGGCATTAGGTGCAACAGCGACTGTAGCACCGTTCGCGCTTGCAATAGTCCGGTCTCGGCACCTTGTCTCACCCGTGGCCAACTCGCTGATACCGTCGCCCGCGATGCCAGGAACGGTTTCCTCGGTACAGGCGCGCGCCGTCGAGGAAGTCGCGCTCTGGTACCACACGCTCGAGCTTCCAGGCGCGATCGTCACGCCCGGCTGGTTCGATCTGCGCGGCTGCTTGGACAAGCTGCCCTGGCCCGACGTCCGTGGCAAGCGCTGCCTCGACGTTGGGACCTACGACGGCTTCTACGCATTTGAGCTCGAGCGCCGCGGGGCGGCCGAGGTGATCGCGACCGACATCCCCGACCACGAGGACTGGGACTGGCCGGCGGCGGCGCGTGCCGGCGGCGGCGAGGTGCTGGCGTCGCTCGCCGGACCGAAGGGCCACGGCTTCGAGGTCGCCAGGGCGGCGCTCGGATCGAGCGTCGAGAAGCGGATGATCAGCGCCTACCACCTGACCCCCGAGGCGGTCGGGACCTTTGACGTGGTCGTGTGTGGGAGCCTGATGCTTCACCTGCGGGATCCGGTGCGTGCGCTCGAATCGATCCGCTCGGTATGCCGGGGATCGTTTCTCTCGATCGAGGAGGTGTCGCTCCCGCTCAGCGCGGCGCTGCCCCGGCACCCGGTCGCGGACATGCGCTTCGACGAGAACCGCTGCCAGTGGTGGGTGGCGAATGCGGCAGGGTATGGGCGCATGGTCAGGATCGCCGGCTTCGAGCTCGCCACGACCGTCAGGCCGTTCTGCGTACCGTTCGGCGCCGCTCACCCTGTCTGCCGCGACCCCGGTGGCGCTCGCAGTGCACGTGGGCTCGCCACGGCGACCTTCCGCCGCCTGCTCACGGGCGGCTTCGGCGTCCCCCACGCGGCACTGCTGGCGCGGCCAAGGCTGCAGGCCCCGCCGGTCAGGCTGTAGCGGCGCGCGTATTGCTGCCTATGCAATACTTCGCGTAACCGACGGAGGAGTCGCAGATGAGGATACGAATGCTGTTTGCTGTGCTGATGGTCGGCGCGCTTCTGATGGCCGCCGGGTGCGGAAGCTCGAGCAAGAGCAGCTCGAGCAAGAGCGGTTCGACGAGCAAGAGCGGTGGGAGCTCGAGCAAGCCGGATCTGACCGTCTCGGCGGCGGCCTCGCTGACCAAGGCGTTCACGGAGTACGGGGCACAGTTCTCCGCGGCGAACGCGAAGCTCTCGTTCGCGGGCTCCGATCAGCTCGCGGCCCAGATCGAGCAGGGCGTCAAGCCCGATGTGTTCGCCTCGGCCAACACCAAGCTGCCGGACATGCTCTACGCTAAGGAACTTGTCTCGAAGCCCGTGGTGTTCGCTTCCAACCGGCTGGTGATCACGGTGCCAGCCGGGTCGAGCAAGATCCACTCGCTGGCCGATCTGGCCAAGCCGGGCGTGACGATCGCGATCGAGTCACCCACCGTCCCGGCCGGCGCCTATACGCGCAAGGTCCTATCCCACCTGCCCGCGGCGGAGGAGAAGGCGATCCTCGCCAACGTGCGCACCGACGAGCCCGACGTCAAGGGCGTGATCGCGAAGGTGACCGGCAAGGCGGTCGACGCCGGCTTCGTCTACATCACCGACGTGACTGCCACCAACGGCAAGGCCGCCGCGGTCCAGATCCCGTCGTCGCTGCAGCCACAGGTCGCCTACGGCGTGGCGGTCGTCAAGGGCGATCCGCACCCCAGCCAGGCGCAGGCATTCATCGCCGGGCTCCTGACCGGCGCCGGGCAACAGGATCTGCTCAAGGCGGGGTTCCTGCCGCCGCCCAAGTGACAGACGCATCCAGCCGGGCCATGGCCATCGTGCGCCGGCCCGGCTGGTTCGCCGTGCTGCTGGGCATGGCGATCGCCATCACGCTGGCGTTCCTGGTCCTGCCGGTGGTCGCGATCTTCGCCCAGGTTCCCCCGGGGCGCCTGGTTGCCAGCTTCGGCGATCCGGCCACCACCGACGCGCTCAAGCTCAGCCTGGAGACGACGACGATCGCGGTGCTGATCATCGTGCTCGTCGGCACTCCCGCTGCTTATCTGCTGGCCACCCGGTCCTTTCCGGGTCGCTCGGTGGTGGTCACACTGGTCGAGCTGCCGCTGGTGCTGCCCCCCGCGGTGGCCGGGATCGCGCTGCTGGCGGCGTTCGGTCCGGGGGGCCTGCTGGGCGGAGTGCTCGGTGGGACGCATAACATCCTCGTGCTGCAAACTGCCGGCGTGGTCGTGGCGCTGATCCTGGTCGCCTCGCCGTTCTATCTCGGCCACGCGCAGAGCGCCTTCGGCGCTGTGGACCGGAGCTGGATGGAAGCCTCGCGCACGCTCGGCGCGGGCGAGGCCCGGACGTTCGCGCGGATCGCCGTCCCGGCGGCGCGCCCGGGCCTGCTCGCCGGCCTGGCGCTGGCGTGGGGACGGGCGCTTGGCGAGTTCGGCGCGACGCTGATCTTCGCGGGCTCATTTCGCGGGATCACCGAGACCACCCCGCTGGCCATCTATAACCTGCTTGGAACGGACCTGAACGGCTCATACGCGCTCTCCGCCGTGCTCGTGATCGTCTCCGCGACGCTGCTGCTGTCGGTCAGGCTCGCGACCGGCGACCGGGTGCCGCGCCGTGTTGCACGCTGACGCCGCTACGCGGCTGGGCGAGTTCGAGCTGGACGCCGGGCTCGAGGTCCCAGCCGGCGAGTGCCTCGCGCTCGCCGGGCCCTCCGGAGCGGGCAAGAGCACGCTACTGCGGATCATCGCCGGGCTGGTGCGTCCCGACCGCGGCCGCGTGGAGTGCGAGGGCGAGGTGTGGCTGGACACGGCGCACGGCGTCAACCTCGCGCCCGAGCGGCGCCGCTGCGGCTACGTGTTCCAGGACTATGCCCTGTTCGGGCACCTGCGGGTCTGGCAGAACGTGGCCTATCCCGTCCGCGGCCAGCCGCGCGCCGCCCGCCGAGCCCGGGCGCACGAGCTGCTCGAGCGCTTCGGGCTCGGCCACCGCGCCGACGCACGACCCGGCACCCTCTCCGGCGGAGAGCGGCAGCGCGTCGCGGTGGCCCGGGCGCTCGCCCGAGCACCGAGCGTGCTGCTGCTCGACGAGCCCCTCTCCGCGCTCGACGCCCGCACTCGCGCTCGCGCCGCGACCGAGCTCAGCAGCAGCCTGCACGAGATCGACGTTCCGACCGTGCTGGTCACGCACGACTTCTCAGAGGCCGCACATCTCGGCGACCGGGTCGCGATCATCGACAGCGGGCGCATAACCCAGCAGGGCAGCGCCAGCGAGCTCGCCGCCGCACCAGCGAGCGCGTTTGTCGCCGACTTCACCGGCGCCGTCGTGCTTACCGGCATCGCTCGCTCCGGACCGGACGGCCTCACCGTGGTCGAGCTCGACGGCGGCGGCACCGTCTGCGCGCTGCAAGCGACTCATGGGCCCGTCGCCGTCAGCGTCTACCCATGGGAGATCGCGATCGAGCCCGCGGGTGCCCGCCGTGTCAGCTCGGAGCAGAACCGCCTGCCGGTCGAGATCGTCTCGATCACCTCCGTGGGCAACCGCGTCCGCCTCGGCCTCGCCGGCGCCCAGCCACTGGCGGCCGAGGTCACCGAGACCGCCGCCCGCGAGCTCGGGCTCGCGCCGGGGGCGCAGGTGATCGCGACCTGGAAGGCAGCCGCCACCCGCCTGCTCGACCTGTGAGTTATCGCCGCTTTGCCTGCGGCCACTCGAGCTGCCGAGCGAGCTCCGAGGCGTCGAGGTCGATCAGGCGGCTGCGCTCGACGCCGCGGTAGTGACCGTCGTCGCCGAGCAGAAGCCACACGAGGCTCTGTGCGGCAGGGTCGACGATCAGCAGTTCGTCGACATGGTGGACGGCGTAGAACGGCAGCTTCTTGCGGGTCTCATCGCCTGGGGAGAGGATCTCGACTGCGAGCGCCGCGGTCGGATGCCAGATCGGCGCTGCGCCCCGGCGGTGCAGCGCGAGGTCGGGGGCACGATAGTCGTCCTTCTCCCCGATCCCGACGCCGCCGGTCAGCTCCAGCCCGGCCGCCTGTGCATGCGGCGTGAGCAGATAGCCGAGCCTGATCACCAGGCGCTCATACTCGTGGCTCGGCGGCGGGTTCATGTGCAGGACACCCTCCCACACCTCATCCCAGCGGTCGGCGCCCCACCGCTCGCGCTGCTTGAGCAGCTCATCGAACGGTGCCGGCGGGGGATCTGGCAGCAGCACGCGCACGCCCACCAAGCTTACCGGCCTCCTTCACGACCCAGAAGGCCACAAGATTTCGCTCCGGTGTGGCCCGGGCGCTGCCCAATCAGAACCTGGAGGAGCCGCTGTGAGGCAAGGCGCATTCAGCGAGCAGGAACCCCGGCCCGACGCAACTAGGATTACCGAGATGAAGCCGGCGCCTCAGCCCAGCGAGCGTCCGGGCAACGCCTCGACGACGACGGCGGCGGCTTCGCTGGACCTGCAGCCTCTCAATATCTACTCGCAGTTCGGCGAGGACGGCATCCTGAATGACCTGTTCCTGCGCCTGGGGGTACCGCGCGGCTACTTCGTCGAGTTTGGTGCCTGGGACGGAATCCAGATGAGCAACACCCACAACCTGGTGGTCAACCATGGATGGAGTGGCCTTCTGATCGAGGCCGATCCACACGCGTTTGAAACGCTGCGCGGGAACATGGCTCCTCACCCCGATGTGACCTGCATGTGTGCAACGGTTGGTTTCGACGGCGCCGAACGCCTTGACGCGATCCTTCAAGGAGTCTCCGTGCCGGAGGAGTTCGAGCTGCTCTCGATCGACGTCGACGGCAACGATTACCACATCTGGGACGCCATGGGCTCGTACCGGCCGCAGGTGATTGTGGTCGAGTTCAACCCCACGATTCCCACCCACGTCGACTTCATCCAACCACGCGATCATCGGATCAAGCAGGGAAGCTCAATCCTTGCCCTCGCTCGACTGGGAGTCCGGAAGGGCTACCGGGCCGTCGCGGCTACGTTGGTGAACGTTGTGTTCGTCCGCGCAGACCTAGCCGATAGCGTGGGAATCGCGGCCTTGCCACTGGAGATGATCCGCACCAATCATGCCCTGGAGACCAACGTGGTGCAGCTGTTGGACGGGACGATCAGGGTTGTCGGTCCCACACGGGGAATCTGGAACGGGATCGAAATGCGTTTCCCCGGCTTCCAGAGCCTGCCGCGGTTCCTGCGCGTCTATCCCCCTGACGCCGCCAGATGGCAGAGACCCTTCCTAAACCTTGTCGAACGTGAGTCACGCCTCAGAGCTCGAGCGAAGGCAAGGCTGGCGAGGCGTCACCGTTGACTTGACCAGAGCCAGAAGACACCGTCGTCATAGGCCGGGCTCGTAGGGCCCAGGCAGCGGCGCACTCGCTCGGCTGAGGGGTTATCGGGTCGCTCGACGACGAGCCAGCCGTGCAGAGCGGCAGCCCGGGCGGCCTGGCAGCTGACCGCGGCAGGCAGCAGCACCAGGCGATGCTGGAAGCGCGATCCCGCGAGCGAGGCGAGTGTGGCCGGCGTCATCGATACGGCCTGTGCGTTCGAGGCGAAGGCCGTATCCGCAAGCAGATGCGACAGGATGCCCGCGTCGCCGAGCCCGGTGCGGGCGTGGCGCGCCAGGTACCCGGGGGCGGCGAGGGCCAGGACCGCAATGGCCAGGCCCAGCGTCGCCGCCACGGCGGGGCGGGCGGGTAGGCGGGGCGGCGCGCGGAGCGCGACGCCGCCGGCGGCGCCGGCTAGGAGCCCCGCGAGCGGTACCCACAGCGGTGGAGCGTAGCCGTGGCCGATCGCGGCGACGCGGATCGCTGAGAAGGTCACGGCCACCCCGAGGGCAACGAGGACGCCAGATCGCACGCTGGGCGCGGCGTCCCGTGCGCCGATTGCCAGCGCCAGGGTGCAGGCAGCGAGCGCTGGGAGCATGTAGCGGGCGGCCCCGACGGCGAGCTCGGTGGAGGTGGCGACGCCGGTGAACGGCGCGGCGGCCCAGATCAGCAGGGCGAGGATCGCCACGGCGCCGGCGATCAGCGCGGGGCGCGTGCGGACGAGCAGCGGCAGGACGACGGCGAGCGCGAGCAGCAGCACGGCCCCGCCGAGAACGTCGGCGAACTGGCCGAGGCGCCCGGCGAGGACCGCCGCCGGATGGCTGAGCAGCGATGCGTCCACGGCGCGCAGCGCAGGCGGCACGGGGTCGCCCCACGGGGTGGCGACGAAGGGCCACAGCGGCGAGCCGTGCTCGATCAGGTTGCGCAGCGGCCACACGCCGGCGATCCCCGCGGCGCCGGCCAGACCGGCGGCCAGGGGAGCGACATGGCCGCGGAGCCGGGTACGGGTGGCGACCAGCGCCCAGATCAGGGCGATCACTACGAGGATCGCGGGCGTGGTCTTGGTGCCGATCGCCAGCCCGCCTGCGAGCAGCGCGCAGCCGAGCAGGGCAGGACGATCGAGCGCCAACCTGCAGAGCGTCGCGCAGGCGACGAGCCAGACCATGGCGGGCAGGTCGGTGAGGGGGCCCCCGAGCTGGGTCTCCACGAGCGGGGTGCTGGCCAGCGTCGCCAGGGCCGCCCAGGCGAGGCCACGCGGGACGTGCAGCGAGCGCAGGCCGACGTGGCCGGCTGTGATCAGCGCGAGCCAGAGCATGGGGTTCCAGATCGAGGCGATGACCCAGCTGCGCGAGAGCCCGATCGCCCAGGCGAGGACCACCTCGTTGGTCAAGGGGTAGTTGCCGACGGGCAGCGCCTGGTGGACCACCGAGGCGGCGCCGGCATTGCCGGCGGCAAGCCAGGCGACGGGCAGGTTGAGGTGGTAGAGCAGGCTGTCGGACTCCAGCAGGGGACGATCCAGCTGCCACAGCCCCCATGCCAGCGCCAAGCCCACCAGGGCGCCTGCGGTCACGCGAGCGCTCGCGTCGCTGCGCTGCCACCAATCGCGTAGCTCGTCCAGCACTCCCGTGTAGGAAGCGGCGCGCGTCTGCCAGCGCACCCACAGCCACGGCACGACGGCACTGGCGAACAGGACCGGCGTGGAGGCGGCGAGCCCGAGTCGCCCGAGGATCAGCGTCTCGAGCACGAGCGTGGCGATGGCCAGCGGGAGGGCGGCCGTCACCCGCGCGAGCCCCCTCACCCCGGTGCGCGAGACGACGCGCAGCGCTCCCTCGCCGAGTGCCACCGCCGCGAGCGCGAGCGCGGCATGGTGGATCAGGCTCCCCACGGCCGGCCATCATAACCCCCGTCGCACAGGCACTCAGGGAGCGCTCGCGGCTAGCATGTCCACGATGACAATCGCCCCTCACGCGCCAGCACGCGGCGTGACGCAGGCGCCCCATCCATGCTGCGTCTGGTGCGGGGGACCAGCCCAGCCGGTCGGCTCACGGCTCGCTGTGTGCGCCGCTTGCGGCGCCGCGAGCACCTATCCGCCCCCAGACGAGCAGGAGCTGCTGGCAGCGTACGCTCGCTGGTATCGGCCCGCAGGCGGACGCTTTGCCGGCTGCGGCGACGGCCTGCTGCGCCGTTCGCGAGCGACGCTCGCCGGACGGCTTGACCGCCTGGCTCCACCCGGACCGGTACTCGACGTCGGCTGTGGCGATGGCGCGCTGCTCGACGCGTTGCACGCGCGCGGCCGCGCGGCCTGTGGTCTGGAGCGCACTGCCACTCGTCCCGATGTCCGGGCGTCCGAGCTGACCGCATTCGAGGAGCGTGCCGGGGAATGGGCGGCGATCGCCTTCTGGCACTCCCTGGAGCATCTGCGGCAGCCGGCGGCGGCGCTCGATCGCGCCTGCATGCTGCTCGCCCCGCGCGGGCTGCTGGTGGTGGCGATGCCAAACTGGGCCAGCTGGCAGGCCCGCACGCTCGGAGAGCGCTGGCTCGCCTTGGATCTCCCGCGCCATCTCGTGCACCTGCCGGCATCCGCGTTGATCGGCGGTCTGCGCGAGCGTGGACTGGAGATCGGCCGCGTCAGCTACTGGCGCGGCGGGCAGGTGGTGTTCGGCTGGTTGCACGGGCTCGTTGGCCGCCTGCCCGGTCACCCGGACCTCTACGACGCAATCCGCCAGCCGGACGCGCGCCAGGCGCAGCTGGGTAGCGGTGCGCGGCTGGCCACCCTGGGCGCCGGCGTGGCGCTGGCGCCCGCGGCGTTCGCACTGGCTGCGGCGGAGGTGGCCGCCCGGACGAGCGGGACCGTGTACGTGGAGGCGTGGCGGCCGTGATCACCGGCGAACGCGTCAGCATTCCAGAGGGTGGCTTCAATCCCACCTTCCAGCGCCACGTGGCCGCGTACCGACTGGGCGCCAAGCGCCTTCCACCGGGAAGGGTGCTCGATCTCGGCTGTGGCGTCGGTCACTCCTTCCATGAGCTCGCCCCACGCGAGTCGGTCGGCGTGGATCTCGATCCGGCGGTACTGGCCGACCAGGCGCGCGAGACGCACGTGGCGGACATGCGGCGACTGCCTTTCGCCGACAGGTCGTTTCGATCGGTGCTTTCGGTGCAGTCGATCGAGCATGTGCCCGATCCCGAGCGCGTCCTGGCCGAGGTGGTACGCGTGCTCGCGCCGGGCGGCCGCGCCGTGTTCGTCACGCCCAACCGCCTCACCTTCGGCCGGCCGGACGAGATCCTGGACCCCTACCACTACGTCGAGTACGACGCAGACCAGCTCAGGTCTCTGTGCAGCTCGCTGTTCGCGAGCATCGAGGTGCTCGGCCTGTACGGCTCCGAGCGTTACCAGGCACTCGTGGACGCCGAGCATCACGAGCTCGATCGCCTGCTCAGGTTGGACCCGCTCCGCCTGCGCCGTGGCTTGCCGCGTCGCATCCGCCAGCGGCTGTACGACCGTCGCCTGGTCGCGAGCCGAGCCAGTCCGCTGCCTGGTGCGCTTGACATCGGTCCGGAGGACTTCAGCCTGGCGGCCGCCCCGCTGGACGCAGCGCTGGATCTCGTGGCCATCTGCGATCGGAGCTGAGGGCGTGCTCGTCGACCAACTCGTGTTCGTGGCTGCGGCATTCGCGCTTGGCAGCCTCGGACTGCGCATTGCCGGGTGCCTGACGGCCCTCACGCCCACGCCGGGCGCGCCCGACAGCAGCCTCCTCGAGCGGATCCTGATCGCGGCACCCGTGGCGGCGGCATTCGCGGTCGGCTGGACGCTAGCGCTGGGGCTGGTGGGATTGTCGGGCAGCGTGGCTGCCCTCGCCGCGGGTCCGATTGCCGCTTGGGCGATGAGCCGGTGGCTGCCGGGGCGCTCGGCTGGGTCGATGACGACGGCGCTGAGGGATCGATGGAATCAGGCCTCGCGGCTCCAGCGCGTCGCAGCGCTCGCCCTGGCCGGCGCCGCCGCGGGATGCATGCTCGAAGTCGCGCGCCAGCCCGGCTTCGAAGGCGACGCGCTCACCTACCACCTTGCCGACGTCGTGGGCTGGCTGCACTCCGGCCATGCGGGAGCGGTTCAGACGTTTTCCTACGACTTTCCCGTCGGCAGCTACCCGGTCACCAACGAGGTTCTGCTGAGCTGGATGGTCGGCATCTCGCGCTCGTTTGCGCCGCTGGCGGCATGGTCCACCGGGGCTGCTGCGTTCGTGCTGCTGGGGCTGTGGAGGCTTCTGAGCCTGCTCCGCGTCCCGCGCGCGTCGGCGGTCGCGGCGCTGGTGGCCATGGCAACCCTCCCGATCTTCGCCTTCGGCATCAACCTCAGCGCGCCCGACACCGACCTGCCCGCTGTGGCTTGGCTCGCCTGCGCGGCCGCCCTCAGCGCCGGCGCGGTGGCGCGACCGGCACTACTGGGGCCGGCGCTGCTGGCCGCTGGGCTCGGGATCGGCACCAAGACGACGGTCGCCCCGCTGATGGCGGCGGTTCTGCTTGCCGGCGCGTGGCGCGCCCGGTCCTCGCTACGAGCCTCACGCTGGTGGCTGGCCGCGGGTGCGGCGGGAGCCTTACTGGTCGGCGGCCCCTGGTACCTGCGCAACGTCATTTCCCACGGGTGGCCGCTGTGGCCGTTCAGCTCCGGCCCGACGGGGGACCCGCTGCCACACGCGATGAGCCTGTTCCATGCCACCTTCCTCAGCCATCCTGTGGCAACCGTCTCGACGCTCGGCATCGACTACCGCTACTGGCTCGCCGGGGGTATCGGGGTGGCCATCGGTACGCTCGCGGTCCCACTGGTGACGCGGTCGAGGGGTGCCCTCCTGGCGGCCGCGGTGGCGCTCGCATCGCTGCTGGCATGGATGGCGGCCCCGTTCACGGGAACCGCTCAGATCGGTGTGCTGAAGCTCCTGGCCGGAAGCGCGCTCAGGTACCTGCTTCCCGCGCTGGGTGCCTGTGCGGTGGCGATCGCGATCGCCGCCCGGGACGCGCCGCCGCTGGGCCGCCGGCTCATGACCGGGCTGCTGGCGGCGGCGAGCGTCGGCTCGCTCGTGTCCGACCTTTCGCTCGGCTATCCGAATGTCCCAAGCCCGCAGTATCTGCTCGCCGGAGCCGCCGTGGGAGCGGCCGCCGGAGCGCTCGTGGCCAGACGGCGGCTCGAAGTCGCGCCGGCCGGCCTGCGGATTGCCGCCGCCCTGTTCGCCGGGGCGGCCCTGACGTTGAGCGCACCGGGGTGGCTCTGGCGCGAGAGCCAGGACGGGAGCTTCGGCCACGCGCTGCTGGCATTCATGCTGAGCCAGCCGGGTTTCGCCTCGGGCAGCCAGCCGGTTGCCTTCTCACCCCAGATGCTCGCCACGCTGGCCGGGCCACACCTCAGCCACCCGCTTTCGCTGCTGCCCGCGCGGGAGTCTTGTGAACGCATCCAAGCCAGGCTGCACAAGGGCTGGATCGTCGTGTACCCGAATAATTTCGTGGCGGGCATCACAACAGCTTTCGATGCCTCCACCTGCCTGCGGCGAGACGTTCCGGTATACGCCACCGGCGGGACGACCGTGTACAGCCCGGCGAGCCTGCGATGAGCGCGCCGAAGGTGATCGTCGTGATGCCGGCGCTGAACGCCGCTCGCACACTCGAGCGGACCTTCCGCGCGATCCCCCCCGGGATCGTGGACGACGTGATCCTCGTCGACGACAAGTCCACGGATGCCACACCCGCGCTCGCACGATCGCTTCCCCTGCACTTCATCTGGCACCCCCACAACGTGGGCTACGGCGGCAACCAGAAGACCTGCTACCTGGAGGCGCTGCAACGAGGGGCCGACGTCGTGGTGATGCTGCATCCCGACGGCCAGTACGAGCCCCAGCTGATCCCGCGCCTGATCGAGCCGATCCTTCGCGGAGACGCGGACCTGGTGCTGGGCTCGCGCCTGGCAGAGCCCGGCGCAGCACGCGCCGGCGGCATGCCGCGCTACAAGCTGCTCGCCAACCGCACCCTTACCGCGATCGAGAACCGCGTGCTCGGCACGCGCCTGTCCGAGCTGCACACCGGCTACCGCGCATACTCGCGGGATCTCCTGATGACCGTCCCGTTCCTGCGCAACTCGCTCGACTACTCGTTCGATTCCGAGCTGCTGATGCAAGCGGCTCACTTCGGCTTCCGGATCGCCGAGGTGCCGACCCACTCACGCTACTTCGACGATGCGTCCTCGATCGCTTTCGGGCCGGCTGCCGTCTATGGGGTCAAGACCTTGTGGATGGCCGCTCGGCTGCTGTTGCACCGTCGCGGCATCTGGCGCACGCGCCGCCTGATGCCGTGATTAATGCGGCCGCTTGCGCGGCCGCTGTGGTTCTGCCCTGCAGGGAGCCGCGCCGTCGTGGGCCCCGAGCTCGCGGTAGAGCTCGAGGTAGCGCTCGGTGCAGCGATCGCTCGACAGCTCCAGCCCACGGGCGCGGCAGCGCTGCGCGGTCTGTGTGGCGGTCGCGGGATCTGTGCACAGCTGGATCGTCTCGAGCATCGCTTGCGCCAGCGTCGGAGCGTCGAGCCGATCGAACAACCGGCCGATTCCGGGGCGGTCGATCACCTCGGGGATCCCTCCGTGGTCATAGCCGACGACGGGCGTGCCACACGCCAGCGCCTCGGCGAGCACCAATCCAAACGCCTCGTCACGCGCGGGCAGGACCGCAACCCATGCCTCGCCATACGCGCGGCCGAGCGTCGCGCGGTCGTCGAGCTCGGCCCACTGCACTCCCGGTGCGCCGAGATCGACTCCCGCGCTACGGACGGCGTCGAGGTCGCGCGGGCGTGAGAGAACGAGTCGCGCGTCGGGCAACTCGCCCCGGATCAGCCCAAATGCCTGCACCAGCAGGCCCACATGCTTGCGCGGCACCGCGACGTCGGCCGCGCAGACGATCGTCGGGTGCTCGCACCGCGAGGGGGCCGGCTTGAACGCGTGGACATCGACACCGGGCGCGATCACACGTGCCTGGTAGCCCAGCCAGCGCTCGAACGCATCCGCCGCGTAGCGGCTGAGCGCGACCACCGCATCGCAGCCGCGCAGCGCGCTGCGGATCAGCTCCAGGCGACCCCGCCGCTCGAGCAGGCCGGCGTGATCGGGGACGCCCAGATACGAGAGCAGCGCGGGGCGACCAGTCACCCGCCGCCAGCGCGCAGCCGCGAGCGCATCGGGCGGGTGTACGGCGTGGGCGAGGTCGTAATCACCGGCGCGGAGCGCCGCATAGCTCAAGGGCACGTGCGTCAGGTAGGGCTCATATAACCGGCGCAGCAGCCGTCCCTGGCCAGGACGGGGCAGGCGCAGGATCGGCAGCCCCTCCTCGACCCGGTAACTGGGCAGCCCCGGATGGCTCGTGATCAAGCGCGGTTCGTGGCCGCGGACGATCAGCCCGTCTGACAGCTCGCGGGTGAAACGCTCGCCTCCGCGTCTGACCTCGGGCCAGAAGCACGGGCTGAGCAGCGCAATGCGCAGACCCGTCGCCTCCTACTTGACGACCAGCCGGGCGGTGTAGTCGAGCCGGTGCAGGAACACGTTCGCGCGGTGCGTGCGGAAGTACTCCTCGACTGCCCGTCTCGCGCCCTGGAAGTGGCCGTAGTCGTCGACGATCAGGATCCCGCCCGGCGAGAGCCGCGGCCACAGCTGCTCGAGCTCGTGCCTGGTGGAGTCGTAGAAGTCGGTGTCCAGGCGCAGCACCGCGATCGGATCGGGCGCGCTGACCGGGATCGTGTCCTGCACCAGGCCCGGCACGAGGTGGAGCCTGGCGTGGGGATAACCCGTACCGCGCATCCTCGTCTCGACGTCCGCCCGCGTCGCCCCAAGCTCCACCGCCGCCCGGCTCAGGAGCTCCGCGCTCCACCAATCGCCCGCATGGACACCGTGCAGGTCGACGTCCTGATCGCTTGGGGGAGTCGGTGTCCCCGCAAAGGTGTCGAACAGGTACAGATCGCGGAGCTCCGCGAGCCGCTGGAAGGTCAGGGCCGCCGCGATCGCGCTGCCTCCACGCCAGACGCCGCATTCGACGAACGCCCCCGCGATGCGATTGGCAACGACGTGCTCGACCGCCGCGATCAAGCCGCCGATTCGCTCTGGTGAGGTCAGCGTGTACGGGCTCACGCGCTGCACCGTCTCGGTCCACGCCGGGGGGAAGTCGGCCGTCCGGAATGGGTCTGCGCCGGCGGCGGCGTCGATCGGGACGAGCTCGAGGCCGCGCCGCGCCAGCAGCCGATCGATCCCGGCGCGTGCGAGACGGCGCAGGCCGGCAGGGTTTTCGTTGCGCTCGTGGATCGCCATCTGGCATCCACAGCCAATCAGATGCTCGCCGCAGAAGTCGCCGCCCTGCGGTGCCCGGCTAAGCTCCGTCGCTTGGCCCAGCAGGTGATCGTGGACTTCGTCGCAGAGCTCGCGCGCGCGATCGAGCTGCCGGAGCCGATCGTCGAGTTTGGATCGCTCCAGGTCGAGCCCGGCCAGCCCAACGACTTGCGTGGGCTGTTCGCGGGCCGGCGCTTCCTCGGCACCGACATGCGCCCCGGCCCGGGTGTCGACCGGGTCGAGGACCTGCGGTCCCTGAGCTTCGCAGCGGACGAAGTCGGGACGGCGCTGTGCCTCGACACGCTCGAGCATTGCGCGGACCCGCTGACCGCTTGCCGCGAGCTTCACCGAGTGCTGCGCGAGGGCGGCGTCTGCGTCCTCTCCTCGGTCATGTTCTTCCCGATTCATGCCTACCCGCATGACTACTGGCGGTTCACGCCGGAAGGCTTCCGGGCCCTGCTTGCGCCCTTCGAGGATGTGTGGGTCACGGGCATCGGCCATCCGCAGCTCCCGACGCAGGTGATCGGCGTGGCGGCGAAGAAGCGCGAGCTCGGCCTCTCGCGCAGGCGCTTCGCCGCCGTCTCCGAAGCCCAGGATTGGTGGGATCGAGCCGAAGGGCGGGTGAGCTTCGGGATCGTCCAGGTGGCGCCGGGAGAGCTGGCGGCGACCCTCGCGCGCCAGCTTCCGCGCGCGATCCTCCAGCGCGCCGGCGCTCGTCTCAGGTCCCGGGTTTGACCGCGGCCAGCACGTACTGGAAGACGAAGAACGGGGCGATCGGCGTGCGTGCGAACCGCCTACCTCCTCGCTCGCTGCGCCAGTCCTGGGGCCGCAGGCGATAGACAGGAGCGATCCGCGTGACCCGCAATCCCGCCTGCTCCATCAGCGCTACCGCGTCCGAGCGCGTGAACCAGCGCAGGTGAGAGCGATCGAAGATCCCCTCCTCGCGCAGCGGCCAGGTGCCGCGCAGCCCGAGTTGCCAGAACGTCTCCCAGTAGCGCACGTTCGGCAGGCTCACCACGATCGTGCCTCCCTCCTCGAGCGCGCGCGCGATCGAGCTCAGCGTGGACCAGGGATCGCGCAGGTGCTCGAGCACGTCGGCGGCGATCACGCAGTCGAACCGGCCGAGCGTGAGCGACCGCAGCGCCGCGTGTTCGAGGTCATCGACCACCACCTGGTCCAGACGGGCGGCCGCATCGGCGGCGTATTCCTTGTCGATCTCGATCCCTATGACCTCCGCGCGCTGGCGCGCCTTCAAAGCGGCTCCGAGGCCCCCCGAGGAGCAGCCGAGGTCGAGGATCCGCCTCGCGCCCAGCGGCACCAGCTCCTGAACCTCTGGACGCGTGTTCTCGTATGCCCCCGCGCGCCGGCCTCTGAGCTGCCCGTGCACGGCGTTCACCGGGTGATTATCTCCGCTGCATGCTTCCGGCGCCGGCTTGCGGGCGGGCGCCGGGCGAACCGGCGCCGGGCGGACCGATGAGGGCGAGCCGGCGCGTGCGGGTGGGCGTGCCGGCGCCGCTGCTGGCGCTGGCGCCCGCCGGCGGCCACGGGAAGGTCTGGCACCGCGTGCTCAGCGTGCTGCGCGGCGCCGTCCCGATCGTATCGATCGATCCCAACCGAGCTGCGCGGGGCGGGCCGCGCCGCCGGCAGCTGCGCCAGCCGACCGTCGTGCTCGCCGACGGACACGCGGAGCTGCCGCTCGCCCGTGCACCGCTGGTGGTGGCGGTGCTCGAGGCGGGGTGGTTCGAGACCGAGCTGCGCGAGACCCTCACGCCTGAGTTCTACGACTACATGTCCGCTCGCACCGAGCAGGCCGTCCGCGCTGCGGCGCACGTGATCACGATCTCAGCGGCGGCGCGCCGGGACCTCCTGCGCGAGTACCGGCTCGAGCCCGACCGCGTGCACGCGGTCCATCTCGGCCTCGACCCCGTCTTCAGGCCCGGGGCCGAGGGCGGACGGGCCCTGGTCGCACGCGTGCGGGGCGGGCCCGATGTGCCCTACGTGCTGTACGCCGCGACACTGCACCCGCGCAAGAACCTTCCGGTGCTGCGGGCGGCGATGGCCCGGCTCGCCGCCGCCGGGTTCCCGCACGTGCTCGTGGTCGCCGGGGGGCCTGCTCCGGACCGCCCCGACTCCTCAGACCTCGAACGGGCGGCGTGCGCCGAGCTTTCGGGGGCACCGGATCGGATCGTCCGCCTCCGCGAGCCCAGCGATCACGACCTGGCGGGGCTGATGGCAGGTGCAGATGCCTTCTGCCTGCCGAGCCTGTACGAGGGGTTCGGGCTCACCGCGCTGGAGGCGATGGGGTGCGGTGCCCCGGTCGTGGTGTCAGATCGAGGGGCGCTGCCGGAGGTCGTGGGCGATGCCGGACTGGTCGTGGAGCCGAGCGTCCCAAGCCTGACCGCCGCGCTGGGAAGCCTGCTGAGCGACCCGGCCAAGGCGCAGGAGCTGGGAGAGAGGGCAGCTGTGCGAGCCCGTGGGTTCACGTGGGAGCGAACCGCGGCCGGGTGGCTGGAGGTTCTGCAGCGGGCGGGCGGGGAGCCGGCCGGAGCGCCCTACACTCGCGCTCGATGAGGGTCCTCGAGCTGCCGGCGTGCCCCGCGTGCGGGGCGAGCACGTTTTGCACCTTCGACCTCGGCGCCGGCAACCTCCTGCGCCGGTGCAGATCGTGCGAGACGGTCTCCGCGCACGACTACGCCGATCCCGCCGACGTTTACGTCGACGGCTACATGTTCGGTCAGGCAGAGGGAACCTTCGGCTTGGACGTGCGCCACCCGCTGTTTCAGCGCTACCTGATGCGCGTCGCGGACCGCCGAGTGGCCATGATCGAGCAGGCGACCGGGATACGAGAGGGCTCGCTGGTCGACGTCGGCTCGGGCACCGGCGAGGTGCTGCTGGCGGCACGCGAGCGAGGCTGGCGAGCCCATGGCATAGAGCCCGAGCGCACTGCCGCGGAGATGGCACGCGGGCGAGGCCTGGAGGTAACGGGCGCTGTGCTCGAGCAGTCGGGGTTGCCCGAGCGTAGCTTCGATGTCGTCAGCGCCTTCCACGTGCTCGAGCACATGCCCGACAGCCGCGACTTCGTGCGGACCATGGGCCGGTGGGCGCGCCCGGGCGGGTTCGTCGCGTTCGAGGTCCCCAACTGGCGCAGCGTCCAGCGCCGCCGCCTGCGCGAGCGCTGGCCTGGGCTGCGCCCGCGCGAGCACCTCGTGCACTTCACCCCGGAGACGCTGGGCCGCACCCTCCTGGCGGCCGGCGTGGAACCGGTCCTGACGCGTACTCCTGACTACCTGGGCTCGCCCCAGAACCTCGAGCACGCGCTGGACGACCTCGTCCGTCCGCACGGCAGATTCCGCCGTCTGCTCGAGCCGCTCAGCCGCGTGCGCGTTCTCGACGGGCAGGAGGCTCGGTATCCGACGCGTGCCGGCTGGGCGGTCCTTCACGCCACCGAGGCGCTCTACGACCGCGCCGGAGTGGGCGCCGTCGTGTTCTGCGTCGGCGCGGTGCCTTAGTGGTCGTCCCCGTAAGTACTCGGCGGATCGTTGAAGGGATCGATCGTTCGGTGGCGAATCCTGCTGGTGATGGCGGGGAAGAGCCCTCATGTGGTGGTCCTGACCAGTGAGCAGCGTGATGAGTTGGAACGTCGCGCGGCGGCGTACTCGGGCCCCTTCCGGGATGTGGTTCGCGCGAAGGCGATCCTGTACGCGGCTGACGGCGCCACCAATCAGGACATCGCTGAGCGGCTCGACGTCTCGCGCCAGGCCGTCTCGGACTGGCGAAGACGGTTCTGCCAGGAGGGCCTGCAAGGCCTCGAGGATAAACCGCGGTCGGGCCGCCCGCGGCGTTTTCCCCCCGGCGCAGATCGCCGAGGTCAAGGCGCTGGCGTGCGAGCTGCCCTCCGAGAACGGCGTTCCGCTCTCGCGCTACTCCAGCAGTGAGATAGCCCGGGAGGCGGTCAAGCGCGGGATCGTCGCGGAGATCTCCGGCACGACAGTCTGGCGATGGCTCGCGGAGGACGCGATCCGCCCGTGGAACTACCGTTCGTGGATCTTTCCGCGGGATCCCAACTTCGCCGAGAAGGCCGGTCGCGTGCTCGATCTCTACGAGGGCCGGTGGGAAGGCGAGCTGTTGCATCCCGGCGATTACGTGGTGTGCGCGGATGAGAAGCCGTCGATCCAGGCCCGCCACCGCTGCCACCCCACCTTGGGCGCTGCACCCGGAAGCGGGCTGCGAGTCGAGCACGAGTACAAGCGAGGGGGCGCGCTCTGCTATCTCGCCGCCTGGGATGTCCGCCGCGCCAAGATCTTCGACCGGTGCGCACCCAAGGACGGGATCGTCCCGTTCGACGCCCTGGTCGAGCAGTTCATGAGCGTCGAGCCGTATCGCTCCGCTCAGCGCGTGTTCGTGATCGTCGACAACGGCTCCGCGCACCGCGGCCAGCGGTCGATCGACCGACTCCAAGGCGCCTGGCCGAACCTGATCCTCGTGCATACCCCGGTCCACGCGAGCTGGCTCAACCAAGCCGAGATCTTCTTCTCTGTAGTCCAGCGCAAGGTCCTCACGCCGAACGACTTCCCCGACCTCGACGCCGTCGAGCAACGACTGCACGCGTTCGCCCGCCACTACGAACAGATCGCGCAGCCGTTCAGATGGAAGTTCACCCGGCAAGACCTTCACAAGCTCCTCGCCCGCGCCGACGACCACCAGCCCGCCCGGCTGGCGGCATGATCCGTCAACTCAACTACGGAACGGACCACTTAGGTAGGCAGCTTAGGTAAGTAGGATGCGCGGACGTGAGCCACGTTCGCGGGCGCTTGCCCTTGCTTCTCCTGGGCATGGTCATGATCGCCGCCGCGGCGCTCCTGCTCCACGTGACGCGTGGCGAGTCACTGATCTCTGACGAGTGGAACTTCTTCGCCTACCGCCGTCACGGCTCGGAGGCGCTGTTCGCCCCCAATCAAGGCGGCCTCGACCTCGTTTCCCTGCTCGTCTACCGCGCGGTCTTCAGGCTGTTCGGACCGAACACCACGATCCTCCGGTTCATCCTCGTCGCCCTTGAGCTGGTGTGTGCGGGCCTTTTCTTCGAACTCGCTCGACAGCGGGTCGGAGACTGGATTGCGCTCGGCGGCGCCACGCTGCTGCTGTTCCTCGGCTCTGGCGCGCTGCTGGTCACCACTGTCGGGATCACCCTCTACCTGGCCGTTGCGTTCGGGCTGGCGGCGCTGATCGCGATCGAGCGAAGAAGCCTGCGCGCAGACGTGGCCGCCTGCGGGCTGCTCGCCTTGGCCGTCGCGAGCTACAGCGCCGCGCTGCCCTTTGCCGCCGGCGCCGTCATTGCGATCGGACTGCGACCGGCGCGACTGCGCTGGCGGCGCGCCTGGGTGGTCGCGGCGCCGCTACTCGGCTACGGCATCTGGCGCATCTGGGCCGCCCATTACGCGCAGCACCCGAAGCTGCCTGCCGTTACCGAGGCGATCGTTGCGCCGGGGGCGATCACCAGGGCACCGGGGCGCATCGGCGAGGCGTTCGCCGCCGGCCTGGCTTCGGCCACCGGCCTGTTCAGGATCGGCGCAGCGCACACGGACATCGTCAACTACACGTGGGGCGTGCCGTTGGCCGTGCTGTTCGTCGCGGCGGCGCTGGCTCGGATCTCATGGCGGCGGTGGCCCCGACCGGACTGCGGCGCGTGGGCGTTCGTCGCGATGCCGCTGGTCTACTGGGCCGCTGTTTCGCTGGTCGCCCAACGGGTCCCAGGAACAAAGCTCTGGCAGGCCAGAGCGCCCAACATCGCGGGCTACCAGTACACGAGCGTGGTCCTGATCCTGCTCGCGGCGGCAGCGTTGGCCGCCGGCGTGAGGATCCCCAGGCCGGTGCGCTTGGCCCTCGCCACGGTGCTGCTGGCTTCGCTCGTCGCCAACCTGCTCACCCTCCACGAGGATGCAGCCGCCTTCCGCAGCAACGGCGCCAGCGATCGCGCCGAACTCGCCGCAGAGGCGCTAGGGCCTACGACCACCGTCGAGACGCTGCAGAGGGCTCCCACCGCGCCCACCCTCACCCTCCCTCCAATCTCGCCGCAGACTCTCCTCTCGGCCTCGGCCGACGTCGGGTCTCCAGCCCTCCCCGCTTCGTCCCTCCCGGCGGCGAGCCCCGCAGCTCGCGGCGTGGCCGATCTGACCCTGATCCGCATGCTCGAGCTCGTGCCGCGGCCGAGTGACGCGATCGCGGCCCGCACAGCCGAGGCGCGGGCTCCCGCGTTGGAAAGCGGAGCCGCCGACCTCGTGCAATCTGGAGGTGGTTGCATCAGCGTGATCCCGCGCCGGCCCGGGACGCCCCTGGCTTTCAGATTGCCGCGCGGCGGCTTTACCTTGAGGGCCACCAAGGGCGCACCGGTGGCGCTGTACCTGCGACGCTTCATGGACCCTCCGGGCCTGCCGATCGGCAGCGTCGCCGGTGGCGCCGGCGCCACCGTCGCGATCCCCGCCGACGCCTCTGCGCAACCCTGGCGACTGCTGATCTATCCCGTCCAGCCCGTCCGGCTGTGCGCCTTGCCGGGCACCACGGTGCCACCCGGGCAGGGGAGATTGTGAGCCGGCCACGAGTCCTCTGAGTCGGGGCCCTGGGCTGGATTGGCTGCGGTAGGATGCGCGGACGTGAGCCACGTTCGCGGGCGCTTGCCCTTGCTTGTCCTGGGCGTGGTGATGATCGCCGGTGCGGCGCTCCTGCTTCACGTGACGCGCGGCGAGTCACTGGTCGCTGACGAGTGGATCTTCTTCGCCTACCGCGGCCACGGCCCAGCGGTGACGCTGTTCGCGCCCAACAACGGCAGCCTCGACCTCGTTCCGATCCTCCTCTACCGCGGGGTCTTCAAGCTCTTCGGGCCTGACAGCACAGTCCTTCGGCTGATCCTCGTCGCCCTCGAGCTGCTCTGCGTCGGGCTCGTCTTCCAGCTCACCCGGCGGCGGGTCGGAGACTGGATTGCGCTCGGCGGCGCCACGCTGCTGCTGTTCCTTGGCTCCGGCTGGCTGCTGGCCACCTCGGTCGGGATCACGCTCTACCTGGCGGTCGGGCTCGGTCTGGCGGCGCTGATCGCGATCGAGCGAAGAAGCCTGCGCGCAGATCTGGTCGCCTGCGCCCTGCTCGCCTTGGCCGTCGCGAGCTACAGCGCCGCGCTGCCCTTCGCCGCCGGCGTCGCGATCGCAATTGCCCTGCGACCGGCCCGGCTGCGCTGGCGGCGCGCCTGGGTCGTAGCGATACCGCTGCTCTACTACGGTGCTTGGCGCATCTGGGCCGCTCATTACGTACTGCACCCGAAGCTGCCCTTCGTCACCGGGTCGATCATTCCGTCAGGAGCGCTCACGAAAGCGCCTGGCCGCATCGGGGAGGCGTTCGCCGCCGGCCTGGCTTCGGCCACCGGCCTGTTCAGGATCGGCGCGCAGTTCATCTTCGTGGTCAACTACACCTGGGCCGTGCCGCTGGCCGTCCTGTTCGTCGCGGCGGCGCTGGCTCGGTTCAGATGGCCGCGGCGCCTGCCTCGGGACCGCGACCTCTGGGTGTTTCTCGCGATGCCGCTGGTCTACTGGATCGCCGTTTCGCTGGTCGCCCAACGAGCCGCGGGCTCCAAGCATTGGGTGGCTAGGGCGCCCAACATCGGGGGCTACCAGTACACGAGCGTGGTGCTGCTCCTGCTCGGGGCGGCGGCGTTGGCTTCCGGCGTGAGAATCCCCCAGCTCGCGCGGTGGGCCCTGGCAGCGGTGCTCGCGGCCTCGCTGGTCGGTAACCTGCTCACCCTCCACCAGGCTGCAACGGTCTTCCGAAGCGAAGGACCCATCGATCGTGCCGAGCTCGCCGCAGTGGAGCTTGTCGGCAGCCGCGCCGCCGCACACGTACCGGCCTTCACTGACGACGTTCCGCTCCCACCCCTGGATTACCTCTCTGCAGCGGCCGACCTGGGATCCGCGGCCGCGCCCGCCTCGTCCTTGCCGAAGGCAACCCCGGGGACCCGTCGGGGGGTGGATCTGACCTTGATCGGCCTGCTTAAGCTGGCGCCGCGGCCGAGCGTCGCAATCGTGCCGCGCACACCCATGGCGCGGACACCCTCGCTGGAGAGCGGAGCCGCCGATCTCGGGCAGGCGAAGCCCGGCTGCGTGAGCGTACGCCCACGCAGCCCCGGGACACCCCTCTCCTTCAGGTTGCCGCGCGGCGGGTTCGCCGTGAAAGTTGCCAAGGGCGTTCCGGTGGAGTTGTACCTGCGACGCTTCATGGACCCTCCGGGCCTGCCCATCGGCAGCGTCGCCGGTGGCGCCGGCGCCACCGTGGCCATCCCCACCGACGCCTCGGCGCAGCCCTGGCAGCTGCTGATATCCCCAGTCCAGCCGGTCCAATTGTGCGCCCTGTAACACCACCACCACTCGTCGAGCTTCAGCGCACGCTCTACGCCTCGCGCAACCCGACCCGCCGGTGGCTGCATCAGAGCCGGCGAGAGCACGTAGAGTCGGCGCTCCGACGCCTGGCCAAGGAGCGCGGCGGGACCGATGCCCTGGAGGTGGGACCGGGCAGCGGCATCTACCTGGCCCTTCTGTGTGAGCTCTTCGAGCACGTCACCGCAAGTGACATCGAGCCTGAGTATCTCGACCACCTCGACCGGGTCGTGGCCGAACATCCAAATCTCGAGCTCGCTGTCGACGACATCGCCTCGTCCAGCCTCAAACCCGAGAGCTTCGACCTGGTGCTGTGCTCGGAGGTAATCGAGCACGCACCGGAGCCGGAGCGGGTCGTCGCCGGGCTCCGGCGGGTGTTGAGACCCGGAGGAGCTCTCGTGCTGAGCACTCCCCAAGCCCGCAGCACGCTCGAGCTGGCCTCCAGGGTCGCCTTCCTCCCCGGGATCATCGACATCGTGCGGCGTGTCTACAGGGAGCCGATCCTGCCCACCGGCCACATCAGCCTGCTGACGGTGCGAGAAGTCGAAGCTCTGCTCGCCAGCAACGGCTTCCGCGTGCTCGAGCGCCACACCGGGGGTCTCTACCTGCCACTGGTCGCCGAGCTCGGCGGCCGGGCCGGCCTGAGGCTCGCCCGCCGGCTCGAGCGCCGGATCTCCCGCGGGCGGCTCGACGGCCTGCTGTGGACGCAGTCCTGGGTAGCCGAGCGATCGCGATGAAGGCAGGGGGGAGGGCTCCCAGCCTCTCGATCGTGATCCCGGCCTTCAACGAGGAGCAGCGACTGCCGCGGCTGATCCAGGAGCTGGCCACGAGCGCGGAGGCGATCGCCGCCAGCTCGGGATTCAGCTTCCTGGAGGGGGTGATCGTCGACGATGGCAGCACCGACCGCACGCCTGATCTGCTGCGCGAGGCCGCCGCCGCGCAGCCTCTCCTGCGCCTCGTGAGCAGCGAGCGCAACCGAGGCAAGGGCGCCGCCGTCGCCGCCGGCGTGCGCGCCGCCCGCGGCGACTACCTGCTCCTGACGGACATCGACCTCTCAACTCCGCTGAGCGATCTGAGCCATCTCGCACGAGCCGTCCACGGCGGCGCCGATATGGCGATCGGCTCTCGCGTGGTCGAAGGCTCGGTGGTCAAGGATGCCCCCGCCTACCGCAAGCGCCTCGGGCAGGGCTTCAACCTCGCGGTCCGGGCACTGACGGGACTCAGCTTCGGCGACACGCAATGTGGCTTCAAGCTGCTGGCGTCCGCGGCCGCGCGCGAGCTGCTTGCGGCGCAGATCTGTCATGGCTGGGCCTACGACGTCGAGCTGCTGATGCGCGGACGCCTCGCCGGCTTGGCGATCGTCGAGGTGCCGGTGACCTACGTGCACGATCCCCGGTCGCGGATGAAGGTCGCGCGCGACTCGGTGCGAATGCTCTGGGACGTGATCGGGCTCTCGCTGCGCTTACGGACGTGTGAGCGCGGGCGTCAGCGGCGCTTGCGAGCCACGACGAGGTAGGCCCGCACCGGAGTCAGCGCCCGCGGCCAGCGGCGGCCGAACTGGGTGATCCAACGGCCCAGGGGCAGCTCGTACGCCCGCTCGATCTCGAACCGCTCGCCGATCAGTGCGGTGAGCAGGTCGAAAGGGAGCTGAAGCGTGGCCGGATGTCCTCCGAGCAGCGGGGTGCGAGCAAGCGTCCTCAGCGTCCCGAACAGCAGCTTCTCGACCGCGTAGAACCAGGGCGGCACGCAGGACTCGGCGACGATCATGCGCCCGCCCGGCTTCAGCGGCTTCTCCGCCTGGACCAGCGCACTTCGCACGTTGGCAACCAGGTCGGCCGGGCGCTCGCCGACCAGGTGATGGAACAGGAAGGTCTCGAGCACGGCGTCGTAGTGGTCGGCCGGCTCCTCGAGGCGCAGGGCATCGCCGCGGCGCGCGGTGACGTTGGGCGGGAAGTGAGAACCCGGCAGCCGGTCCAGGAAGAGGTCAACCGCGAC
>QHBV01000172.1:0-3975 GCA_003244035.1 Solirubrobacterales bacterium
CGGGCCGTCTCCGTGAACGTACGAGCGGCACGCTCGGGACCGGATTGCGTGTCCTGGGCGGTCATCTCGGTGAGACGCGTCCGGTACCGAGCAACGCGATGGTCTCCCCCGGCGCCGTCGACACCTCGGTAGGATACGCGTCCTTGCCCGTTCTTGCTTGCACAAGCAATCTATAGCACAGTCAAGCTAACTCGGTAGACGCTTAGCGCCGCCGCCTGGGACGAAGGCGCCAACGGGCGGCTCGGCCGAGGCGGATGTCAACCTGCCCGGCTTGCCTCGGCCGAGAGTCGATGTCGAGTCGGGGCAGGAAGTAGTGGGCGAGTGGCCCGATCGACAGCGCGTAGATCACGGTGCCGATCCCGACGGTGCCACCGAGCAGCCAGCCGGCGCCCAGCACCGTCAGCTCGATCGCGGTCCGGACGATCCGGACGGAGTGCCCACGGGCGGCGAGTCCGGTCATGAGTCCATCGCGGGGCCCGGGCCCGAGCCCGGCGCCGATGTAAGCGGCGGTCGCGACTGCGTTCAGCACCACGCCCGCGAGCATCAGCACCCAGCGAACGACAATCTGGTGGGGCGCAGCGCACACGGCGAGCACGATGTCGATCACCACGCCGACCACGACCACGTTGCAGACCGTGCCGACGCCGGGCCTCTGCCGCAGCGGGATCCATAGCGCGAGCACGATCACGCCGACAATTACCGCCCAGGTTCCCACGCCGAGCCCCAGCCGCCGTGAAAGGCCTTGATGAAGGACATCCCAGGGGTCGACCCCCAGACCGGCGAGCAGGATCATTCCATCACTGATTCCGTAGAGGACCAACCCCGGGAATAGACGACTGACCCGGCGTGCTCTGGGAGGAGGAACCAGCACCGCCACGCTGAGGCTCAGCTCAGCTGCGCGGAGGCGCCGTCGAGCCGCGCACCACCAGTGACGGCTCGAGCCGGATCTGCTCGCTCGGTCGCAAGCCGCCGCCGAGCTGCGCGGCATCGCCCAGGCGGTTCTCGATGCCGCGCATGATGGGCGGAAACAGGGGGTTGGTGAGGTCGGGGGATGAGCACGCCCACCGTATAGGAGCGACTGGTCTTCAGACCACGGGCGATCGATCGGGTTGGGCTGGTAGCCGAGCTGCTCGGCGGCGCGCAGGACCCGCTGCGCGTCTCTCCGTTGACCAGCGCCCGTGTCTGCTCGTTGAGCGCGCGCGACACGGTCCCGGGGTGGACCTCCGCCAGCCGGGCCACCTCCCGGATCGTCACTGCGCGCACTGGTCCGATTATGAGGCCGGCGGCGCGCTCACACGCTGGCCGCTGCTGCAGCGCCCATCAAGACCGGCCCCCCGTCGGGGTGAAGGTTTGAGAGCATCACCATCGCGACGCTGCGACCCGGTGCGCGCTGGCTGTCAACTGACACCCCCGGGACCTTCGTCGCGCCCGCCCCGCCATCCCTGTCGCCGCGGCGAGTCAGGCGCGAGCCGACCACGACGGCCGCGCCGCGCCGCCATCGGGTCTCGCCCGGAGGTCCGGGAGCTCGAGCTCGAAGCGCGCCCCGCCGTCGGTGACCCGCACCGAGCGGACCTGACCTCCGTGGGCCTCGGCGATCGCGCGAACGATGGCCAGCCCCAGCCCGGCGCCGCCGGCCGCCCGGCCCCGCCCCTCGTCGGTTCGGTGGAAGCGATCGAAGATCCGGTCGTGCTGGCCTTTGGGAATGCCCGGTCCGTCGTCGGTGACCGTGAAGCGCACACCGCCGGCGGCCAGCGCCGTGGTCGTGAGGCTGACCCGACCATCCGGGGCCACGGTGTGCGCCAGGGCGTTGTCGACCAGATTGCGTATTGCCTGGGCGAGGCGATCCGGATCGCCGTCCAGCGTGGCGGCCGGCACGGGGCCGAGCACGCAGCGACGGTCGTGGCCCATGGTCGTCGTCGTCCACAGGTCCTCGATGAACTCCGGAAGGTCGATCGTCTGGCGGCGCAGGAAGTCGTGGCGCTCGGAGCGCGCCAGCAGCAGCATGTCGTCGACCAGCCGGGAGGTCCGCGCGATCTCGGCGGTGACCAGCCGGGCCACGCGCTGGATCTCGTCGCGCGAGGGGTTCTCCTGGGCGGCGAGGACCTCCAGCTGGCCGCCGATGACCGTGAGCGGCGTCCGCAGCTCGTGGGAGGCGTCAGCGACGAATTCCCGCTGGTGGTCGAAGGCGGCGGCCAGGCGATCGAGCATGTGGTTGAACGACTCCGCGAGGACGCGGATCTCGCGTCCCGCCGACGCCGGAGTGGCCATTCGGGGGTGCAGGTCGCCGTCGTCGACGCGGGCGGCGACCTTGGCCATCCGTCGCAGCGGCCGCGAGACCATGACCCCGGCCAGGTAGGAGGCCACCAGCACCAGCGCCAGCCCGATGGCGCCGGCGATCAAAAACGAGCGAGCGACGCTGCGCTGGGCGCGCGTGACGTTGATCAGAGCCTCGCCGGCGCCCAGCCGGACCCGGCCGGCGGCGGTGCTCACGAACTGCCCCTGCAGACGGACCGCGCCGACGTCCGGGACCTGCGCCGTGCGCTGCCCAACGGGTCCGGTCAGCAGCTGTCGTCCGAGGGCGTTCTCGCGCTGCTGGTGGCCGGCGTTCTCGCCACTCTCGGGCCGACTGCCGCCGAACAGCTCCGGATGGTTGCTCACGGTGGCGTGCCCCGGGAGGACCGCGAACAGCAGCGACGAGTTGCCGCTGTAGGGCTGGGCGTGGACGTAGTCACGCAGCTGGACGAGCAGCCGCGTGCTGGAGGAGGAGCGCAGCGCCCGGAAGGCGTCCGAGAGCTGCCGGATATCTCCCCTGACGTCCTGGTTGACTCGCGAACGCAGCTGGCTGCCGGTCTCCTCGTAGACGACGACGAACACGATCGCGCAGACCACCAGCAGCACCCCGGTGACCCAGGCGACCAACCGCCACCGCAGGCTCGAGCCGCGGATCACGCGGCGTCCTCGAACCGGTAGCCGCGCGAGCGCAGCGTGGTGATCCGCACCGGCTCGCGGCCGGTACCGGCCAGCTTGCGGCGCAGGTAACCGACGTAGACGTCCACGTTGTTGGTGGCCGGATCGTGGTCGTAGCCCCAGACGGCCCGCAGGATCTGCTGACGGGTGAGCACCTGTCCCGCGTTGTGCATGAAGTAGGCGAGCAGGTCGAACTCGGTGGCTGTCAGACGGACGAGCTCGCCGTCGTGGGTCACCCGGCGAGCCAGCAGATCCAGCCTCAGCCCGGCGCGGTGCAGGGTCGTCGCCGGCGCCTGGCGGGCGGCCCGCAGCTGCGCGCGGATCCGAGCGTCCAGCTCGGCCAGCGCGAATGGCTTGACGAGATAGTCCGCCGCCCCGTCGCGGAGCCCGTTGACGCGATCCTCGACCTCGCCCCGGGCGGTGAGCACGATCACCGGCAGCCCGGGCCGCTGCCCGGCGAGCTCTGAGAGGATCTCGCTGCCGCTGCGTCCGGGAAGCATGAGATCGAGCACGACCAGGTCGACCCGCTCTCTGAGCGCCAGCTCCAACCCGCTGTCTCCGTCCAGTGCCGCGTGCACCTGAAAGCCGCCGGCAGTCAAGCCCCGCGTGACGAAGTCGACGATGCCGGGCTCGTCCTCGATCAGGACGATCTGGGTCACGGGGCCATCATACGATCGGATACCGCCGGCAAATCGCCCACAGGAGAGTTCTCATGCTCAGGTGAATGGGCCTTTAGGCGGTCTCGACAGCGTGAGCGTCATGAGCGGCACTCCCCATCCAGATCGAATTCGTCGCGATGCGTCACTGCTTCGCCTGCGGTGGATCAATCGCGGGCTGGCGACCGCCATGCTCGTGCTCATGGTGTTCCTGGCCACGGCCGCGGCCCACGCGTTCCCCGGACACGCCAGGGCGACGCGAGCCGTTCCCGCGATCGCTCGCTCCCGCCCCGGCCACCATCGGCGCGAGCGGACACGACGCGCCGCGCGCCCGCCGCGACGCCACCGCGAC
>QHBV01000172.1:3990-4302 GCA_003244035.1 Solirubrobacterales bacterium
GCGCCGGCTCCCGCGCCGGTGGTCTCGGGCGGCTCATGACGGCGGTCGGCGACCGCGTCGACGCCACCGCCCCGACCGTCCAGACGTGGTCGGCGCTGGGCACCACCGCGGTGCTGTGCACAACTCAGGGCTCCGCCGCCTCCGCGCGATCGGCGGCCGAGCGCCAGATCGCGGAGATCGACGCCGCGGCCAGCCGCTTTGACCCCGACTCCGAGCTCTCGGGCGTGAACCGTGCCGGCGGGCGACGGGTCGCGATCTCCGAGCGGCTGCTGGAGGCGCTGCGACTGGGGGTGCGGGCGGCGGCGGTCACCG
>QHBV01000173.1:0-716 GCA_003244035.1 Solirubrobacterales bacterium
CCACCATGCGCGGCGGCGACGGAAGCGAGATGCTCGCGCTCGCGCGGCTCGCGTGCGACGTCCCGGAGGAGATCGACGACGCGCCGGTGTTCGAAGCGATCCGACGCCTGATCGAGCTCCACGACGAGCTCGAGGCAGCCGACCCGACCGACCGGCGCCGGCTCGCGTTCCTGATCCTCGCCCTCACCGTCGCGCGCACGCCGGAGGTGCCGGTGCCGGTGGGCTGACCGCCGGCGGCCTCGCTTCAGACCGCCGGCGCTTGCTCAGGCGCGGTTCGCCCGCTGCGCGACCAGCTCGGCGGCCTGGGCGGAGGCGGGGCCATTCGAGCTCCCGTTGCCGTGGCCGAGGGCCGCCGCCACCCGCTCGCCGAGTTGCGCGTCGACGTTCGCCCAGTACGCGATCACGCGCGATTGCGTCTCCGCGGTGACGCGATCACTCGCGTGGCCCGCGATGTTCGCCACCAGGTGCGCGCGGTCGGTGTCGCTCATCACCTCGCGATACAGCGTCCCCGGCTGACCGAAGTCGTCGTCCTCAGCGTGCTTCTCGTACGCGTAGCGCCCGAGCTCGCCACCCGCCACCGCCCAGCCGAGGTCGGCGGCGTTCTGGGGGTCGGCCTGCGGGCCACCGTGGCTGTTGGGCGCGTACACGGGTTGCGCGCCGGCATGGTGATAGGTCATCGACGCGTCCTTGTTGTAGGAGTGCACCTCGACCTTCGG
>QHBV01000173.1:875-6041 GCA_003244035.1 Solirubrobacterales bacterium
GCCTGCTCGACCTCGGCGAAGAAGTTCGCCGGATTGCGATCGAGCACCAGGCGGCCCACCTGGATCGGCGGGTAGTCGCCATGGGGCCACACCTTGGTCAGGTCGAACGGGTTGAAGCGGTAGTCCGCGGCCTCTTCGAAGGGCATGATCTGCATCTCCAGCCGCCACTCCGGTGCGTCGCCCCGCGCGATCGCCTCCGACAGGTCGCGGCGATGGAAGTCCCCGTCCTCGCCCGCCATCGCGGCGGCCTGCTCGTCGCTGAAGGTCTCCACCCCCTGGACGGTCTTGAGGTGATACTTGACCCAGCAGCGCTCGCCACCCGCGTTGACCCACGAGAACGTGTGGCTGCTGTAGCCGTTCATATTGCGCCACGTGCGGGGAATCCCGCGGTCGGACATCAGGATCGTCACCTGGTGAGCGCTCTCAGGCGAGAGCGTCCAGAAGTCCCACATCATGTCGTTGGAGCGCAGCCCGGTGTCCGGCAGCCGCTTCTGGGAGTGGATGAAGTCCTGGAACTTGGTCGCGTCGCGGACGAAGAACACCGGGGTGTTGTTGCCGACCATGTCGAAGTTGCCCTCGTCGGTGTAGAACTTCAAAGCGAAGCCGCGCGGGTCGCGCACGGTGTCGGGGAAGCCCTGCTCGCCGGCGACCTGGGAGAAGCGCGCGAATACCGGCGTGCGCTTGCCCACGTGGGCGAGAAAGCTCGCCTTGGTGTACTGGGTGACGTCCTCGGTGACCTCGAAGAACCCATGCGCGCCGCTGCCCTTGGCGTGCACGACTCGCTCAGGGGTGCGCTCGCGGTTGAAGTGCTGGATCTTCTGCACGACGTAGTGGTCGTGCAGGACCGTCGGGCCTGCGGGCCCGACGGTCAGCGAATACTCGTCGCTGGGCGCCGGGACCCCGGAGTCGGTGGTGGTCCTCGGAGGCTTGGGCTCTTCGTGATTCGTGGGTGGCTTGATGTCGGTCATGGCTTTCTCCTCAGTTTCCGAGCGCTCAGTCATCCGGGCATCGGAACGTTGCGCTGTGCGTACGAGCTTACTCGTCAGTCACGGTCCCCTGGTTTCGCTCCCAGATCAGGCGCAGCCCCGTCAGCGTCAGCAGGTCGTCGACTTCGTCGATCGTCTCGCGCACGAACGGTACCAGCGCCTGCGCCAGCCCACCGGTCGCGATCACGGTGGTGCGAGCGCCGAGCTCACCCCGCAGCCGGCGAACGATCCCCTCGACCTGGGCGGCGAAGCCGAAGACGATCCCGCTGCGGATCGCGTCGACCGTCGACTTGCCGATCAGCGCCCGCGGCTCGGCCAGCTCGACCATCGGAAGCTTGGCGGCGCGCTCGTACAGGGCATCGATCGAGATCGCCGCCCCCGGGGTGATCACCCCCCCGAGATACTCGCCCCCGCAGGACACCGCGTCGTAGGTGATCGCGGTGCCGAAGTCCACCACCACGCAGGTGTCGCGGACGCGGTCGTACGCGGCCACCGCATTGGCCAACCGGTCGGCCCCGACCTCGTGCGGATTGTCGAACCGGATCGGCATACCGGTGCGGATCGACGGACCGACGACGAGCATCGCCTGGCCGAGGTAGCGGTCCGCCATCGCGGTCCACTGGTCGGAGAGCAGCGGCACCGTCGAGGAGACGATCGAGGAGGTGATGTCCGCGAAACGCATGTCCCGCAGCGACAGAAGATTCAAGAGGGTGGCGGCGAGCTCGTCGCGCGTGGCCCCCCCGCGGGTCGCGAAGCGCCAATCCTCGGCGATCACGCCCTCATCCGCGCGAAAGACCCCGAAGTGCGTCTGGGTGTTGCCAACGTCGACTACCAGGAGCATCGGGAGCATTATCGGCCGTACTCGCGATCGGGCGAGCCACGGCGCCTGGTCAACGCCCCACTCGATGCCCTATCCAACTCCAGTGGGGCCTTACCCCCCGTGGGAGGGGTGAACATCCCACTGGAGCCCCGGGCACCGGCGAGTGGGGCGTTGACCGGATCGCGAGCCACCGGCGTGGTCGCTGCGACCCAGGCCCCGGCAGCCTCACACCCCCCGGCAGCCTCACACCCCCGGCAGCCTCACACCAGCGCCGGCCCCACCCGACGCACCGCCTGCCCCGGCCCCAGCGCCGCCAGAGCGTCAGCCGCCCGCTCCCCTCCGGGCAAGCGCAACTCCGGGTCGAGCTCGAGCAGCGGCACCAGCACGAACCGTCGCGAGAGCACCTCGGGGTGCGGCAGGGTCAGCCGCGCCGAGCGGTACTCGACCGAGCCGAGCATCAGCACGTCGACGTCGATCACCCGCGGGCCGTGGCGAACGCCCGCAGGCGCGCGGCCGACCTCGCGCTCGACCGCCTTGCACGCGTCGAGCAGCTCCTCAGGGCCCAGCGCGGTCTCCACGCGCACGCACGCGTTGAGGAAGTCCGCCTGCTCGGTCACGAGCCCCACCGGCTCGGTCTCGTACACCGACGAGCACGCCACCACTCGCACGCCCCCCGGCAGCGCCGCCACCGCCCCGAGCAGATGCGCGCGCCGGTGGCCGACGTTCGAGCCCAGCCCCAGGTAGCCCACCCTCACCTAAAGCCCTAGTCCGCCTCGCGCCACACCTCGACCGACACCTCCCCCACCGGAAGCGCCAGCGGCGGCTCGGGCTTTGCCGCTTTGACCCACACGGCGTGGGTTTCGTAGCGCTCGAGCAACCGGTCGGCGATCGCCGCGCACAATCGCTCGAGCGTCTTGTAGGAGCGCTGCTGGGCGACCAGGTTGGCGGCGTCGCAGACCTGGGCGTAGTCGATGGTGTCCTCGATCCGATCGGTGACCGTAGCGTCGCACTCACCGAGGTCGAGGCGCAGGTCCAGCAGCAGGCGCTGTCCCACCTCCCGCTCGGCGGCGGTGACGCCGACGTGGGTGAACAGGGAGAGGCCGCTGATTTCAATCGTGACCTCGGGCTCGGATCCCGCCTCCTCGTCGTCCCCGCCCTCCTCGTCGTCGGCCTCTATGTCCTCGAGCTCCTCCGAGTCGGCTTCGTCGTCGGAGGAGGAAGCGGACATGCCGGATTGACCGTAGCAGCCGTCACCCGCAGCGCATCCGCCACCGGACCGGCATCGTGAACGCGGAACACACGTGCGCCGCGCTCGTACGCGAGCACGACCGTCGCGATCGTGGCGGGAACGCGGTCGTCGACTCCACGCCCGGTGATCCGCCCGAGGAACGACTTGCGCGAGCTCCCGATCACCACCGGCCGTCCGAGCGAGACGAGCTCTTCGACCCGCGCCACCAGCTCGAGGTTGTGCCGGATCGTCTTGCCGAACCCGATCCCGGGATCGAGCATGATCCGCTCCTCCGCGATCCCCTCAGAGACCGCGAACGACAGCCGCTCCTCCAGGAACGCCTTGACTTCGCTGACCACGTCCCGGTAACGCGGACCCTGCTGCATGGTTCGCGGCTCGCCGAGCATGTGCATCAGGCAGCAGTCGGCCTCGCTGGCCGCGATCAGCCCCGCGATCGACGGGTCCCCGCGCAAGGCCGTCACGTCGTTGACGAGGGTCGCCCCCGCGGCGAGCGCGGCGGATGCGACCGCCAGCTTGGAGGTGTCGATCGAGATCTGCGCGCCGGTGCCGGCGCTCACAAGGCCGGAGATCACCGGCAGCACGCGGCGGAGCTCCTCCTCAACGGGCACCGGCAACGCACCGGGCCGGGTCGACTCCCCGCCGATGTCGAGAATCGCCGCCCCCTCAGACTCGAGCTCCAGCCCGCGCGCAATCGCCGCCGCCGGGTCGAGGTACCTCCCTCCGTCCGAGAACGAGTCGGGCGTGACGTTGACGACGCCCATCACACGGAAGCCGGCGCCCGGCCACCCGCCGCTCATTCCCCGGGCCAGTGCCCGTGCCGATCGAAGTACTCGCGCGCGGCCTCCTCCTGGTCCCGGTCGCGGTTGCTCTCGACGCTCATCCGGAACATCCAGTTGACCATCCACACGATCACCCCGATCAGCAGCAGCCCGACGCCGGCGCCCGCCAGCGACGTCCGGCCGTGACCGAGCACGATCGCAACCGCGCCGGCGAGCGCGATCGCGAGCGGTAGCCACACACGCGTGATCCTCAGCAGCATCTGGGAACCATGCTCCTGCCGGGGGCAAGCCCGACCCGGGCGCCGACCGACGCCCCCCCGCCTACTCGGCCGTGCCCCCGGCCAGTCCCGGGCGCGGCAGCGGCCGCGGCGCCTCGCGCCCGGACCGATCCGAAGCGGACTTCCCCGGCACGGGGAGCTCGGGTGGCGGCGGCGCCTCGGCCCCGAAGACCCCTTCCTCGGTTCCACCCCCCAGCAGCGCCTGGAACTGCTCCTTCTCGATCGTCTCGCGCTTGAGCAAGATGTCCGAGAGCTTCGCCAGCGACTCGCGGTGCGTGGTCAGGATGTCCTTGGCCTGGACGTGCGCGGACTCGACGATCCGGCGGATCTCGTCGTCGATCTCGCGCGCGATCTCGTCCGAGTAGTCGGGCTCGGCGCTGAACTCCCGGCCGAGGAACGGCTGGCCGTGGTCGTGGCCGAACACGCGCGGCCCGAGCTTCTCGGACATCCCGTAGCGCATCACCATCTGCTTGGCGGTCGCGGTCACCTTCTCGAGGTCGTTGGCGGCGCCGGTCGTGATCTCGCCGAAGACGATCTCCTCAGCGGTGCGCCCGCCGAGCGTCATCGCCATCGTGTCCAGCAGCTCCGCGCGCGTGGTCAGGAACTTGTCCTCCGTCGGCAGGGAGATCGTGTAGCCCAGCGCCTGGCCGCGAGAGATCACCGAGATCTTGTGGACGGGGTCGCTGTTGGGCAGGAAGTGCCCAACGATCGCGTGGCCCATCTCGTGGTAGGCGGTGATCCTGCGCTCCTTACCGCTCATCACCCGGGTCTTCTTCTCCGGGCCGGCGATCACNNTCCCTTCCTCGAGCTCCACCTGGGTGATCTCGCGCTTGCCGTTGCGCGCGGCGAGCAGCGCCGCCTCGTTGACCAGGTTGCTCAAATCCGCCCCCGTGAACCCGGGCGTCTGACCCGCGAGCACGTCGACGTCGATCTCCCGCGCCAGCGGCTTGCCGCGGGTATGGACCTCGAGGATCTTCTTGCGCCCGAGGCGGTCGGGGCGGTCGACGACGATCTGGCGGTCGAACCGGCCGGGGCGCAGCAGCGCCGGGTCGAG
>QHBV01000174.1 GCA_003244035.1 Solirubrobacterales bacterium
GGGCCGCGGGCCTCAGCCTTGCGTGAGGATCTCCGGACCGCCCTCGGCGATCATGATCGTGTGCTCCTCGTGAGCTGACGGCAAACCGTCTCGCGCGCTCATCGTCCAGCCGTCGCGCTCGGCGATCAGCCGCGTGCGGCCGGCGGTCAGCATCGGCTCGATCGTGAGCACCATTCCGGGTGACAGCGCGACATCCGCCTCCGGCGCGGGCCAGCTGAAGACCGTCGGCGGCTCGTGCATGGCGCGGCCGATGCCGTGCCCGGTCAGCTCGCGAAAGACCCGGTAGCCGCGCGTCCGGGCGGCTCGCTCCACGGCGGCGCCGACATCCCGCAGCGTCGCGCCGGGTTGGGCGGCGCGCATCCCGGCGCCCAGCGACGAGCGGGTCGCGCTGACGAGGTCCGAGCGGCTCCGGTCGACCGTGCCGACGGGGACTGTCGTCGCGGCATCGGCGTGGTATCCGTCGAGCTCAATCGCCACGTCGAGGGTGACCAGCTCGCCACGGCGCAGGACGCGGCGCTCGGAGGGGACGCCATGAACCACCTGCTCTTCGACGCTGATGCAGGTCCAGCCCGGATAGGCATAGGTGAGGATCGGGCCCGAGCGAGCGCCGCGGGCGGTGAGGAACTCGGCGGCCATGCGATCGAGCGCGCCGGTGCTCATCCCCGGCGCAACGGCGCCGCGCAGATGTGCGATCGTCTCGAACACCAGCCGCCCGACGCGCCTCAGCGCCTCCAGCTGCTCGGGGGTGTCGACCGACATCAGCTGCGCGTCTGCCCGGCGTGGAGCATCTCGATCGTCTTGGCCACCCGGCGCTCGCGCGTCTCCTCGCGCTTGGCCTCCTCGATCCACCGCGCGAACTCCTTGCGGTGGGTATAGGCGAGGCCGTCAAAGGCTTGCCGGGCCGAGAGGTTGGCGGCGAGCGCCCGCGCCAGGGCGGGGGGCGTCGACACCTCGCGCGGCGCGGCGTCGAGCTCCAGCTGCAACTCGACCGTGTCGCCTGCGGTGACCACCGCGGCTTGGCGGTTGGCCTTGCTCAGGCCGAGCAGGTACTCGCCGCCCATCCGCGCGACGCTGAGACGCAGCTCGTGCCCGTTGATGATGGCTCTGACCGGGAAGCGCTTGGCCCCCTCGCCGACCGCCTGGACCTGCTCATCGGTAAGCACGAACGCGGCCGCGGGGCCGCGGGGCAGCAGCTCGCTCGTGATCGTCAGCGCTCCCATCAGACGCAATGATTGCGCGTTCCACCGCGGGGGGTGGTCGACAATAAGCGGCCCTGGGCAGTCAGAACGTCGACCACCCCCTCCGCGCCCGACCTGGGAAGTGGCTAAACGGTCACCTGGACTGCCCGCGCGCGACGTTGCCGCGGGCCTGCCTATCCTGATCGCTGGTGATCACGGTCCTGCTCATCTCCGGCTCCAGCCGCGACGGCTCCACCAACGCGGCCGTCCTGCGCACCGCGGCGGCACTCGCGCCGGCCGGCGTCAGGACCGTGCTGTACGCCGGGATCGGGGAGCTGCCGCTGTTCAATCCCGACGACGATCGCGAGGGGGCGCTCGTCAACCCGCGCGTGGCGGCGATGCGGGCGGCGGTGGCCGACGCCGACGCCGTGCTCGTGTGCACCCCGGAGTACGCCGGCGCGCTGCCCGCGGCACTGAAGAACCTGCTGGAGTGGACGATCGGCGACGCCGGCACCTACGAAAAGCCGGTCGCCTGGATCAACGCCGCCGGCCCTGCGGCCCCCAGCGGGGCCGCCGACGCGCACGACTCCCTGCGCCGGGTGCTGGGGTTCGCCGGCGCCGAGATCGTCGAGTCGGCCTGCGTGCGCGCCCCAATCGCCCGCGCGATGGTCGGCCCCGACGGTCTCGTCCATGACCCCGGCGCCCGCGAGCAGATCCTCGGCGCGCTCACGGCGCTGGCTGACCACTTCCGGTCCGCGACCGCCGAGCGCAGCGGACCTACAATCACCGCCAGGCCCCCATGGTCTAGCGGTTAGGACGCCTGCCTTTCACGCAGGAGATCGCCGGTTCGATTCCGGCTGGGGGTATTCGCCCAACATCCCGTACACCCACCGGTTCCTGGGCCTATCGGGCCGTTGCGCAGGCCGGCGTCAGACGGACCGACGAGAGCGCGAAGCCACGCGGCGAGCGCGAGCAGCACGGCCCCCGCGCCCTCGCCCTCGCCCTCAGCAAGACAGCCGCTTCGCCGAGACCAGATGGGGAAGCAGAACTGGCTCGTCGGTGGCCCCTCGGCGACAAAGGGCGAAGCAGAGGAATCTCGCTTCTCGCTCAGCTGCGGCATGATCGACGCCGGTTTGCGATGGTCGTCGAGGCCTACCGGGTGGTGGGGTTCAGCGCCTCGAGAGTTGCTGCGGGTGGGTCTGTGATGCGAGCCGGTTCACATGAGACGACTACTTTCTGAGCCGACACCGCCTTTCTTTTGGGTATCCAGACCGGCTTGGATGGACTGGAGGCCGTGGCCGACGATGTGGGGTGCGGGGGCGGGCAGGTAGCGGCCTTCGGCGAGGGCGTCGGGCAAGAAGTCTTCCTAGAGGACTCTGCTGACCTCGTTCTCCATCAGGGTGCTGCCGAAGATGGCCTTCGTGGCGACGCGCCTCATCCGCGACCCCACCTGCAGCGACACGTTGGAGTACAGAAACCCAAGGGCCAGCAGCGGAAGCGGCTTGTCCAGGGAGACCGAGACACTGGCCGTGGTGTTTCGAACCGCCTATGACCGCTGGATCGATGCGACCAACCAGGACGACATGACCCAGATCGTCGACAACGTCGTGGTCGAGCTACAGAGCGCTGTCGATGCCAGCGGCTGACACGCCTCACGGGCGTCATCGCCCAATCGACCTCTCGGCTTCCGCTCCCCCGAGCACCGGCCATGAGATCCGGTGCCGCCGGCTTTGACGCTGTTGCTTCGACCGATCCAGCGCCCGAAGCGGAAGTCGCACGCTCGTGGACCCGGTGGCGACGAGGCCGGCGTCTAAGCCAGGGGCCGGCGAGGGTAGTCTTGTCCCATGTCTGACAATGGTGTAGTTCTGAGTCCCGCGGAGACCGAGCGAGTGCTTCGTCAAAACGCCGAGATGCGTCGGCTGCTCGCAGAGCATCAATGGAGCGGCCTGGCACCCCTGAAGTCGCGGGGAGTCTGTCCTGAGTGTTGCGGCTCAAGTCGCAACGGTCACCAGGATGGATGTGCTCTCGAAGCGGCTCTCGGTGCAGCCGATCTGACCTGACCAGTCTCGGAACGGCTGAACGTTGGTCGGGCCGCCTCGTCGAGGTGGTTCACGCTGCTGCTCTGATCCTGGCAGCGAAAAGCAGCAGTTGATCGGGTCTAGCCCCTTCGGCGAGGGGGCGGGAGCCCTTCTTGTGGCAGGCGCCCCTGAGGGTTTCGCCGACAGCAGCGGCTGAGCTTTTCGCGACACCAATCGCGCTGGCAGGGGGTCGCGTGGACTTGTAGTCGGGCTGGAAGGTCATCTATCGGGCGATGGGTATGACTCGGACGTGCGTCGACCCGAAGCAGGGCCGGGACATCATTCTTTGACATCGCGTCCGGTGCGTAGCTGACGCGAACGTTGCGAAGCTGCCTCGCTGCGATGAACCCCCTGATCTCCGGGTGCGAGGTCGTAGTGGTTCCGTGATCACCCTGGGGCGAGCTCTGTCGGTGGCCATGAGAACCTCCCCGTAGGTGGCCGTCGAAACGCCCCGCTGGTGGCCATCGTTTCT
>QHBV01000175.1:0-9450 GCA_003244035.1 Solirubrobacterales bacterium
AGTGGCGAGGAATCGGCCTCGACTGGCGAGCCCGGCTGAAGCTGCGAGATCTTCGGGCGCCGGAGGCGGATCAGCGCCGGCGGACTCGAGTGGCCGTGCGCAGCGCCGGGGGCGTGCGCAGGTAGGAGTCGAAATGCGCCGCCGTGATGCAGTAGACGTGTGCGTGCGTCCGCGAGCAGAGCTCGTGCAGGAAGCCCGTGACCAGGATGTGGTAATCGAGCGTGTCGGCCTCGCCCGGCTGATACAGCGACCACCTGCCGGTGTCGTAGCGGGGCAGCTCGAAGCGGGCCTCGGCGTCACCCGCGGCGAACAGCCGCGCCGCCTCGCGATCGCCGCTCGCGTGCGCGAAGTCGTAGAGACCGATCAGGCTCTGCAGGAAGCCGTTGATGACTGCGGCGCCCGGCGCGAACGAGTACAGCAGGTAGCGCGCCCCGCGCCGGGTTCTGACGGCCACCCCAAGCGGGGGCGCGGCCCCAAACACCGCCAGCGCCCTGCGGCCCACGTCGAGGTAGGACCGGTCTCGGAAGGCCCGGTAGGCCCGGGTCAGGGCCTCGAGCGCAGTTCCCTGAGACATCGCGCTGGTCCAGGGCGGGGCGCCGCCGTCGAACGAGAAGTAGTACTCCCAGGTCAACCCTCCGGCGCGCGTCGCCGCCAGCGGGATCAGCTCTGAGAGCAGCCGGCGCAGCTCGGCATAGTGGGAGCGTCCCGCCGTGTACAGCCCGTCCGCCTTGCCGAAGCTGCCGAGCTCCTGCAGCGCGATGCCCTGGCCGGGGTAGTACTCCCAGACGAGCTCCGAGCCGGCGAACTCGACCCGCTGACCGGAGCTGAGCAGGGGCCCTGTCGTCCACCACTGACGGTTGCGATCGAGGGTCTCAAACAGCGCCGGCAGACGCGATGCGGTGAGCAGCCCGGCGGCGGCGATCCCGTGCAGGGTCTCGATCACGGCCTCGAGCTCGATCGCGCGCGTGCCGCGCAGGCGCCGCACCGTGCTGAGTGCCGCATTGAAGCTGGCCAGGTGGCGCCGGTAGGCACCGGGCGAGATCGCGTGAGCGCGGGCAAGCCGGGCGAGCTCGGTGCGGACATTACGATCGCTGCGGGCGGCGCCCGCGCGAGGGCCTGCGCGGGGGGCGCCGGCGCGAGGGATCGCGCCAGGGGGGCTGGCGGCGCCCACCCCGCCCAAGCGGGATGACGCCGGCGTGAGCGCGGGCAGCGTCAGGAACGGATCCTCGCGCAGCCGCGCGTGACCGCCGGTGCCGAGCACCACCACGCGTGCCGCTGCTGCGCCCGCGGGGCACGCGCAAAGAGCGAGCAGCGCGCAGAGCGCGCCCGCCGCGATCATGATCGATCGACTCCTGCTCACAGCACCCGATGGTAGATTCGCCGCAGGTCCCGCGCCACCGCTGAGGAGGAAGTTTCAAAGTGCATCACCGGATCAAAGGGCGGCAGCTCGCATGCGCGCTGCTGCTCGTGGCGGGAATGGCCCTGGCCGTGACTGCGTGCGGCTCCAGCTCGGGCCAGGCCACGAAGCTGCTCGAGCAGACCTTCGGGGGGTCGCATTCGGTCAACAGCGGCGACTTGAGCGTCGTCCTCGACGTCGATCCCTCGGGCTCGAGCACGCTCAAGGCCCCGATCACCGTCAGCTTCGGCGGGCCTTTCCAGCGCATGGGCGCGGGTAGCCTCCCGGCCTCCAACTTCGAGATCGGCATCAGCGAGCTCGGGAGCAGCGCGTCGGTGGGACTGCTGTCGACCGGCAGTACCGGGTACGTCACCTTGCAGGGGGCCAGCTACCAGCTGCCGGCGGCCAGCTTTCAGAAGCTCGAGTCGACCTTCGCCCAGATCACCTCCTCAGCCGCCGGCGGCTCTGGGTCGGGAGCCCTGTCCAGGCTCGGAATCGATCCGCTGCGGTGGCTGACCGATCCTTCGGTGATCGGCACCGAGCGCGTCGGCGGCGCCGAGACGACTCATGTCCGCGCCACGGTGAACGTTGATGCCCTGCTCGGCGACATCAACACCTTTTTGCAGAAGGCAGCTTCGGCCGGCATCGCGGGAACGGCCGGCATCTCCACCATCTCCCCGGTGCAGCGCAGCCGGATCGCGAATGAGGTGAAGAACCCTCGCCTCGATGTTTGGACCGGCACCGGCGACAAGACCTTGCGCAAGCTCGCGATCAAGCTGAGCGTCCCGGTCTCAGGCCGGGTCTCGGCTCTGCTCGGCGGCTTGCGTGCGGCACAGATCGGGCTCAGCCTGCAGTACTCGAACCTGGGTCAGCACCAAACGATCCAGGCGCCGGCTCGAGTCCGCCCGTTCCACCAGTTCGCCGTCAAGCTGCGGTCATTCCTGGCCACGGTGAAGAGCCTGAGCGGCGGCGGATGATCGCCGCGAGCCTCACCCGGCCCGAAGCCACCCGCGCCGCCGCTACTCGCGCCCCACCTCTTGATCGTCCTCCTCGAGCTCGTCCGCGGACTCGTCGTCCGGATCCACGGCCGCCGGGTAGTAGTGGACCTGAAATTTCTCCAGCAGCTCATCCCGGCGATGCTCGTCCACTGGCGTCTCGTCGGTGATCAGCACCCAGTCGGCGCCCTCGTACTCCTCCATGTTGAAGATCTCGGAATCGAGCTCCGGTGAGTCGTCGACGACCACCAGCACCTCGGTCTGCGGGTTGAAGTACGTCCCCGGCCGGTTGACCAGGTCCTCGAGCTCGAACTTGCGTGGATCGACCATCTGCGGCGCAGCCTATCGGAGCGCGGCGATCTCGCGCTCGATCTCGGCCTCGAGATCGAGCGGTCTCCGGCCTGACCGAATCCGGCGATAGTTGCGGGCGATCACGAGCTCGCGGATCTCGGCCAACAGCTCTGCGTCGAGCTGCCCGGTCAGCCGGGCCAGCTCCTGCTCGATCTCGATCGGCGCCTCCCCCCGCCTCCGGCGGTGGTGGTTGCGGGCCTCCAGCAGCTGGCGGATCTCGGTATCGCGCTCGGCCGTCGCAGCCGCCGGCCCGGAGCCCGAGTCGCCCGAGCGCTCGCCGTCCATCGTCAGGCGGTTCTTGCCGTAGTGCTCCCACGTCCTGCCGTTGACGAGCATCGCCACGAGCGCGCCCACGATCCCGACTGCGCAGACGATCAAAACGACGGTTCCGAACGCGGCCTGCACCGCTCAATTGTTGCGCAAGCTCGGCCTTGGCGGTGCGATCGGCCCCTCCGGTCGCCGGAGCGCCGATTCACTGTTACCGCCCGCGTCCGATCGGGTATTCTCTGTCGTACAACGGTTGACTGACTAGTCAATCTACCCACGCGCTGGATGGAGCACGCCACCCGGCGCTCGCATTCAAGGAGAAGCCCCGTGGTCGACTTCACGCTCACCGAAGAGCAGCAGAGCATGCGCGAGCTGGCCCACGACTTTGCGCAGAGAGAGATCCGGCCGGTCGCCTGGGAGTACGACCGGGACGGGCACCTGGCCCGGGGAGATCATCGAGAAGGCGTGGGAGCTCGGCCTGATGAACGGTCATCTCCCGTCCGAATACGGCGGCGCCGGCTCTGGGCTACCTCGACGGCTGCGATCATCGAGGAGGAGATCAGCCTGGGGCTGCTCGGGGATCGGCACCTCGCTCACATGCAACGGTTTGGCCATCGGCGCCGATCGCGCTCGCGGCATCCGAGGAGCTCAAGAAGGAGTACCTCGGCCGTCTGAGCGAGGCGCCGCTGCTTGGCCTCGTTCTGCCTCACCGAGCCCGATGCCGGCTCCGACGTCTCGGGGATGAAGACCAACGCCGTCCGCCGGGGGGACAAGTGGGTCATCAACGGCTCCAAGTGCTTCATCACCAACGGCGAGCTACGCCAACTACTACACCGTCTACGCCAAGACCGACAAGGAGGCCGGCCATCGCGGGATCTCGTGCTTCATCGTCCCCCGCGACGCCGGCGTGGTCGTCGACAAGAAGGAAGACAAGATGGGCCAGCGGGCTTCGAACACCGCGACGATCTCCTTCAGCGACGTCGAGATCCCGCTGGGCAACCTCGTCGGCGAGGAGAACAAGGGCTTCAAGATCGCGATGATGACGCTCGACCGCACGCGCCCCGGGGTCGCCGCGATGGCGACCGGCGTCGCCCGCGCGGCGATGGAGTTCGCGATCGAGTACTCCAAGCAGCGCGTCCAGTTCGGCGTCCCGATCGCGATGCACCAGGCGATCCAGTTCCTGATCGCCGACATGGCGACCAAGGTGCACATGTCGCGGCTGGCGACGTGGCAGTCGGCAGTGCTGCTCGACCAGGGCAAGCGCAACACGATCGAGTCCGCGCACGCCAAGCGCTTCGCCGCCGATTCGGCGATGGAGGTCACCACCGACGCCGTGCAGGTCTACGGTGGCTACGGCTTCATCAAGGACTACCCGGTCGAGAAGCTGATGCGCGACGCCAAGATCCTCCAGCTGTACGAGGGCACCGCCCAGATCCAGCGGCTCGTGATCGCCCGCGAGACGCTGTTGCCCCGCCAGATCGCCGGGCTTGCCGTCGTCGCGTAATTTTTTAGGAGGGGCCGGCCTGCGGGCCGGCCCCTGGTTCTTGCGCACCGAGTCAGCTCGCGCCTGGCACGACCAATCCGCTCTCATACGCGGTCACGACCAGCTGTGCGCGGTCGCGAGCGCCGAGCTTTGAGAACAGCCGCGCGACATGGGTCTTGGCCGTCAGCGGCGAGAGCACGAGCCGGCCGGCGATCTCGGCGTTGGACAGGCCCCTGCCGACGAGGGCGAGCACCTCGCGCTCGCGGGTGGTGAGCCCCTCGAGCTCGCCGGCCTCGCGCGCCGGCGGGGCCGGCACGGTGCGATCCTGGGCGACGAAGGCCTCGATCAGCCGGCGGGTCAGCTTGGGCGCGAGCAGGGCGTCGCCGGCGGCGACGACGCGGACCGCGTCGATCAGGTCGGCGGGCGCCACATCCTTGAGCAGGAAGCCCGAGGCTCCGGCGCGCAGCGAGCCGAACACGTACTCGTCCAGCTCGAACGTCGTCAGCACGACCACACGCGTGCGCGCGAGCGTGGGGTCGGCGGTCAGCCGCGCGGTCGCCTGCAGGCCGTCGAGCCGGGGCATGCGGACGTCCATCAGCACGACGTCGGGCCGGTTGCGCAGCGCCAGTTGAACGGCCTCCTCGCCATCGGCGGCCTCGGCCACGACGGCGATGTCCTGCTCGGAGTCGAGCAGGGCGCGGAACCCTGCGCGCACGAGCGCTTGGTCGTCGGCCAGCTCGACGGTGATCACCTGGCCGTCTCGACCGTCGTGGTCGCCCCCGGAAGGCACGCCTGTACGCGCCACCCGCCGTCGGGAGCGGGGCCGAACTCGAGCGTGCCCCCGAGTGCCGTGGCGCGTTCGCGCATCCCGCGCAGGCCGTGCCCCGAGCCGTCCCCGGTGGCACTCGCGTCCGAGCCGTCGTCGCTCGCCCCCAGCCCGTCGTCACTCACCTCGATCCGAACTGCGGCGCCCTCGCGGCGCACGCGGACCCGTGCGGTGGAGGCGCCGGCGTGGCGCAAGACGTTGGTCAGGGCCTCCTGCACGATCCGGTAGCCGGCAGCGTGGACGGTGGCGGGCGCCCGGACGAGCGGGTCGACGTCCAGGGTGACGGCCACCCCGGCGGCCCGCAGGCTAGCGGCGAGCTCCTCGAGGTCGCTCAAACCCGCGGCGGGCACGGCGGGCGCCGCCTGCTCGGGATCGCGGAGCACGCCGAGCGTCGAGCGCAGGTCGGCCAGCGCCTCGCCGCTGACGTGCTTGATCTGCCGCAGCGACTCGGCGGCGTGGACGGGGTCGCGCCCGATCAGGTGCGCAGCGACCCCGGCCTGCACGTTGATCGCGACCATCGCGTGCGCGACGACGTCGTGGACCTCTTGGGCGATCCGCAGCCGCTCCTCGCCGACCAGGCGCAGCGCCGCCTGCTCCCGGGCCGCGGCCGCGCGCTCTGCGGACTCGTCCCGCGAGCGGATGATCTCCCCCGCGGCGATCGCCAGCAGGCACAGCGATACGTTGCGGATCACGATCTGAGCGAAGTCGGCCGCGCCGGCGGCGAACGGCAGCACGCTGACCCCGACGCACGGGATCACGGCGACCGCCACCCACAGCGAGTTGCGCCGGTCGCCGCGGCGCGCGAGCTCCAACAGGGCGACCACGGGGATCAGCACCACCGTGCTGGCGGGGTGCAGGCGCCAGAGCACCAGCACGATTCCCGCGACCAGCAGGGGCGCGAGGCGGAGAAAGGAGAGCCGCTGGCGCAGCAGCAGCGGCAGGCACGCGACGAAGGCAGCCAGAACGCCGGTGGCATCGATCGGCCGCGACGAGAGCGCGGCATCGGCGATCAGGACCGGCGGCAGCACGCCGACCGGCAGCCACAGCAGCAGCGTGTCGGTTCGGATCGTGCGGATGGCGCGGGCATCCACGGCGAGCCCCATCGTAATCCTCGCGTGGCGAGTGCCGGTCAGGCGGCCTGCCCGGCGGGGCGCCGCGCCACCCGCCGGGTCTCGCCGATGCCGATGCGGTCGTGGAGCCGGCGCAGCGGCGCGGGCGACCACCAGTTCCAACGACCCAGGAGGGCCATCAGCGACGGCACCAGTAGCGCACGCACGACGAAGGCGTCGACCAGCACTCCGGTGGCGGCGGCCAAGCCGATCTGCTGGATGAACGAGATCGAGCTGGTGCTGAAAGCGCCGATCGCCACCGCCAGCAGGATCGCCGCCGCGGTGATCACACGGCCTGTGCGCCCCACGCCGGTGGCGATCGCCTCGCGCTCGCGCAGCCCCGCGTCGCGGGCCTCCTTGATCCGCCCGAGCAGGAAGACCCCGTAGTCGGTCGAGAGGGCGAAGACGAGCGTCGCGGTGACGACGAAGTCGCTCGGCTCGACGCCGCCGTTGGGGGTATAGCCGAGCAGGCCGGTGAGGCGACCGTGCTGGTACACGAGGACGAGCGAGGCGAGCGCCACCCCGACCGTCAGTGCGTTCATCACGATCGCCTTGACGGGCAGCACGACCGAGCCGGTCATCAGGAACAGCACGAGGAAGGTCAGGCCTGCGAGCAGCGCGATCGCCGGGAGCAGCCGCGAGCCGATCGCCGCCTGCTGGTCGACGAACTCGGCAGCCGGCCCGGTGACCTTGGTCGCAAACAGCGTGCGCAGCCCGCGCAGGTCTTGAACGACTCGCCGCGCCGTGGGTCCGGCCGGGTCGCCCGCGGCCACCGCGTCGACCTGCCAGATCGAGCCTCCCAGCGCCAGCGGCGGGCCCACCTGTCGCACGCCGTCGAGGCCGGCGACGCGCCGAGCGTAGGTCATGACCCCGGCTCGCTGTGCGCGCGGGGCGGCGATCGCGATCGTCACCGGGCTCTGTCCGGCCCCGTGGAAGTAGCGGCCGATCGCGTCCGATACGGTCCGCGCGCTCTGGCCCTTGGGCACGACGGTGCTGTCGATCGGCGTCCACACGGTGCTGAGCGCCGGGAGCGCCAGCGCGAGCATCACCGCCACGCTCACCACGGCGACCGCGGCGGGCCGGCGCATGATCGCCCGCGACAGGTGGTACCAGCGCCCGTCCTCGTGTCGCCCGCGCGTGTTATGCCGTGCGAGCTTTGTCCCCCAGACGCCAAGCAGCGCCGGAGCGACCACGAGCGCCGCCGCCGCCGCGACGAGGGCGACCGTTGCGCCGGCGATCCCCATCGACTTCAGAAAGCCCTGCGGAAACAGCGTCAACGTAGCCAGCGCGCAGGCGACGGTAACCGCGGAGAACGCGATCGTGCGACCGGCCGTCGAGATCGTCGCGCGGATTGCGGGTGCCGTCGCTGTGCCGGCGCCGAGCTCCTCTCGGAAGCGCGTGAGCAGCAGCAGGGCGTAGTCGATCGACAACCCGAGCCCCAGCCCGATCACCAGGTTCAGCGCGAACACGCTCAACCCGTAGATGTGATTGATCGCGGTCAGCACCAGGAACGTCCCGAGCACGGTGGTGACGCCGACTATCAACGGCATCAGTGCCGCCCGGCCGCGGAAGAACACCAGCGACAGCAGCAGCAGGAACGGGAACGCGATCAGCTCCGCCAGGCCGAGGTCCTTGGAGACGGTGGCGTTGATCTGCTTGCCGGCGACGGCGGGCCCACCGACCGTCACTGCGCCCACGTGGGCGAAGGCACGGAGCGCGGCCCCGCCGACCGCGCCGTCCCCAGCGCCTGCCCGCAGCGTCCCGGTGACCAGCGCCAGCCTGCCGTCCGGTGCGACCGCGGCCGGGCTGGTGGTCCGTGCGACGCCGGGCACGGCGGCGAGTCGGCGCTGCACCGTCGCCAGGCGCGCTCGCGACGCGGAGGCGTCCCCGGGCGTACTCACCAGCAGCACCACTCCCGCGGTCGGCTCCAGGTGCGTCGCCGCCTGCAGCTGGCGGACGGCTACCTCGGAGTCCGCCCCGGACGGCGCGAATCCGCCGGAGCTCTTGAGCGCGCCGGCGACGGGGCCGCCGATCGCGCCGGCGACGAGCACGAATACGAGTACGGCGAGCAGCGTACGGCGTGGGTGAGAGCGTAGTTTGAGCATGCGCCGGATCGTGACCGCCGGTGTGCGGCCGCGCATCGGCCCGGGGGCGTAACTTCTCCTCGCCGTACGCCCCCGCGCGTACACCCGAGGGAGCACGGCCAGCGGCTTTACAGCAACTCGGCGTTGTTGCGACCTTCGAGCAGCACCGCCACACGGGCGCCGGGCGGGGCTGTCTTGCACCTGGCCTCACTCCGTCGAGCTGAACTCCCAGATCGCAATCGCGAGCATCACCAGCCCGAGCACGACGATCACGCCGGCCTCGAGCAGCCCCGGCACGTGCCATCCCCACCAGGTGACGCCCGGGTCGAGCGCGTGGCGGGCGGCGGGGGAGATCGTCAGGTGGCTGAAGACGATCCGGCGCATCGGATCGACCGCGTAGGTGAGCGGGTCCAGGCGGTTGAGCACCGTCAACCAGCCCGGCAGCCCGGACGCGGGGAACAACGCGCCGGAGANNGACTGCATCTGCTTGATCCGGATCGCGATCATCACGCCGAATGCGGTGATCGCAAACGCCAGCAGCAGCTGCAGCGCGAACACGCCGAGGATCAGCAACGGGTCGTAGGGGACGTGCACGAGCCCGGCGAGGCACAGCACGATCACGCCCTGGATGCTCGCGACCGTCGCACCGCCGAGGCACTTCCCGATCACGATCGAGCTGCGGCGGACCGGCGCGACCATCATCTCGCGCAGGAACCCGAACTCCCTGTCCCAGACGATCGACGCGGCCGAGAACATCGCCGTGAACATGACCGAGATGCAGAGGATTCCCGGGTAGATGAAGGTCTTCAGGCTGACGCCGTGGGTGCCGGCGCTCGAGAGCCGCTGCAAGCCGGCGCCGAGCACGAACAGGAACAGCAGCGGCTGCACGAGCGAAGTCACCATCCGCAGCCGGTCGGCGCGGAAGCGAATCAGCTCGCG
>QHBV01000175.1:9466-9896 GCA_003244035.1 Solirubrobacterales bacterium
GCCGTCGCGGTGTCGCGGTCGGTGGTGGTGGTCATCGCCGGCCGCCCATCATCTGCATCATCACGCGATTCTTGTGCTTGCTCTGGTCCTCCTCGGCGTCGCGGATCGACGTGCCCGTGTAGGACATGAACACATCGTCGAGGGTAGGCCGCGACACGCTGACCGCCCGGATCGGGACGCCGAGCTCGGCGAACAGGCGCGGCACGAACTGCTCGCCGGCGGCCACGCCGAAGGTCACGGCACCCTCGGAGATGCGGGCCTCGATTCCGAACCGCTCCTCGATCGCGGCGATCGCGGCGTCGTCGTCGTCGGTGTGGATCGTGACGCGGTCGGTGCCGACCTGCGCCTTGAGCGTCTCGGGCGCGTCGAGCGCGACGATCTGGCCGTGGTCCATGATCGCGATCCGGTCGCACCACTCCGCCTCGTCCAT
>QHBV01000176.1:0-3506 GCA_003244035.1 Solirubrobacterales bacterium
GGGGGGGGGGGGGCGGCGGGGGGGGGGGGGGGTTTTCGGGGGGGGGGGGGCGGGCGGGGGGCCCGCCCCCCGCCGAACCCTGGGACCGCGGAGCACCGCCGGCGGCGGTGGCGCGATCTGGCCTCGCGTGGCGATCGGCGCGCTGGTCCTGGCGCTGACGCTGCCCTGGACGATCCCGCGGGCAGACGCCCTGGTGCAGCAGGGGCGCGATGCCGACCTGGCCGCCCACTTCCAGCAACGCTTGTTCACCGCGGTCGACCACGCCGGCGGACCCCGAGCGGTGCTTCCGTGCCGATCCAGCTACGTCGCCGTGAACCATTCGCTTGCTAGCGTGCTCGCGTGGAAGCTGCGGGTTCCGCTGCGCCGGATCCGGCCGCTGATGCCGGGCACGGGATTCGTCTTCAGCGCGCCCCGCAACCGTGACACCGGAAGCACGCCCCCGATCGCCCACGCCTCCGCCGACCGCGTGGGCATCGTCGCGCGGGTGCCTCCCTGGGCCGTGCTGGAGGTTACTCGGCGCTCAGCCTCGGCCACGCCGCATTGCGCCCCGGGAGACCGTTCGTGAGACCGAGGCTGGATGTTTAGAAGCCTGGTGGCGCTTAAACGCCCAGCCTCCGACGGGATGCCTATCGCCCAACGCACCCATCTGTCGCTCCGGGCTGGGTCACCCGCAGGACCTGCCACACGCCGGCGTGGGCAACCGGCTCGCTCGTGTACGGCGCCAGCCTGATCGGCGCGGCGGCGCCATCGATCGTCGCCAGGTGCGGCCCGAGGAAGTCCACGGCCGGGCTGCGGATTGACGTCTTGACGTGGCTGAGGGGAGCGCCCAGCGTCCACGCCAGCTCGGTCTGCATCGTGTGGTTGACGCCCGCGAGGCTCGCGCGGCAGGGGAGCACGAGCTGCGCGCCCCCCGCGCCGCGGACAGCGGCATCGAGCTGGGTCGTGATCGATACCGCCAGGTCGGCCTGGTGCTTCTCGGCCACGGCCCCGCGCACGCGCGCGACGGCGAAGGGGACGGTGGCCGCAACCACCAGTGCGGCCACCGACCAGAACCGAACGCCCGCCCCGGCGAGCATGGCCAGTCGCACGACCCCCACCCCGGCGAGCACGCACAGGACGCCGGCGGCTGGGTACATGAACCGCCCCAGGCCCGGATAGCCGGCGAGCGCCATCACGACCACCAGCGCCACCCACGCGAGCGCCCCCGCGCACAGCGCGAGCACCGTCCGATCGCGCGCTCGCCATGCCAGCAGCGCGGCCGCGAGCGCCGCGAGCAGCACCGGCACGATCGTCAGCTCGGCTCCGCGGCGCAGCGTCTCGAGCACCGGGTCGCTGCCGAGGTGCCCGTTGTAGTCCTGCGCCTGGGTGCTGGCCGCCAGCGGCTGACCGGCCGAGACCCATGGGGGGACGAACCACAGCAGCGGGATCAGGGCCACTCCCCCGATCAGCAGGGGCCGAAGCCGTGGCTGCTCGCGCCACAGCCACAGCGCGTACAGGCCGAGGAACGGCCACGCCTCCGGACGGATCAGGCTCATTGCCACACCCAGCACGAAGGCGCTCGCGCGCCTGCCTTCGAGATGGCGATCGATCGCCCACAACACGCACGCGACCAGCATCGGCTCGGACGCCCCCCGGAAGAGGTAGTGCACCCAGTCCTGCGTGACCGAGCCGACGGTCTCCTGGGTCAGCAGCAGCGCGACCGCCGCGAGCAGTCCCGCCAGGACGCCCGCGACCCGAGCGCCAGCCAGCCGGGCGCCGAGGCGGTACGCGGCGAGGAGCGCGAGCAGGCCGCCCGCGCGCGCGACGATCAGCCACAGCTTCGGGGCTGCGCCTCCGAGCAGCCCGAACACGGTGGTGAAGACGACCGGCAGGGGCTTCCACGAAGGGCCGCCGGCGGTCGCGAAGCTGAAGTGGGACGAGACGATCTCCCTCCCCCACACGATCCACGCCCACGGGTCGTAGCTCGGCGTCGAGGGGAGCAGCAAGACCGAGAGGACCGCCAGCAGCACGCACCCGAGGACGGCCACGCCGGCGGTTGCGCGCATCCGCCGCACCGGCTAGGCGCGTGAGAAGCGGCAGCGCATCAGCGTGGCGAGCACCCTGAAGCCGTCGATCGCCGTCAGCTTCTTGCCCTCGTCGGTCGCGCGTGCGCGGTAGTGCACGGGTACCTCGAAGATGCGCTCCCCGCGCTGGACCAGGCGCGCGGTGATCTCGGGCTCGATCGCGAAGCCCTGCGAGCGCAGCTCGAGGCTGCGGAAGAGCTCGGTCCGCATCACCTTGTGGCAGGTCATGATGTCGTGCAGGTACACGTTGAACATCAGGTTGCACGCGAGCGTCACCCCCTTGTTGCCCAGCACGAACAGGAACGAGTGGCTCGTATACCCGTCGAACGCCCTCACCCCGAAGCACGCGTTCGCCCGTCCCCCGAGCAGCGGCGGCATCAGCAGCGCCAGGTCCCGTGGGTCGTACTCGAGATCGGCGTCGAAGATCGCCGCGTACTCGCCCTGGGCGTGGGCGAGCGCGGTCTGCACGGCCGCACCCTTGCCCCGGTTCTCGGCGTGCGTGAACAACCTCACGCGACCGTCCCGGGAGCCGTCGCGCAGCAGCTCGCCGGTCCCGTCGGTCGACCCGTCGTCGACCACGATCAGCTCGCTGTCGGTTGGCAACTCAGTCGCGAGCACCTCCGCGATCGCGCGCTGGACGCGCTCGCGCTCGTTGTAGACCGGCATCAGGATCGAGAGCATCGACGGGGCCTGGAGCTGCGGTGGTGATCCTCCAGCCGGCGCCGCTACGAGACCGCGAGCAGGTCGATCACGAACACGAGTGTCGCGTTGGGCGGCACGCTCGGCGAGTTGCCGGTCTTGCCGTAGGCGAGGCTCGGGGGTATGGTCAGCTCGCGCCGGCCGCCGACGCGCATCCCGGGGATCCCCTGGATCCAGCCGGGAATCACGCCGTTGGGGCCTGACGCGAGGGTCGCGGTGAAGGTCTGCTGGCGGTCCCAGGACGCGTCGAACTGCTTGCCGTTCTGGTACAGGACGCCGACGTAGTTGACGGTGATCTTGCTACCCGCCTTCGCGGCCGCGCCGGTGCCCTTGATCAAGTCGTTGACGACGAGCTTGGTTGGCGGCNNGCGGGCGTGGTCTGCGTGCTCGTGGTCTGCGTCGCCGTAGTCGGACTCGCAGCCGCCGACCCCTGCGTGGCGCCGGCCGACGGCGCGGGCGTGACGCCCGGTGCCTTGGAGCTGCCACAGCCCGCGAGGCCGGCTGCGAGCAGGGCAAGGATCGAGGGTGTCAGGGCGCGGCGGCTCATCCGAAGGCCGGGAGGGTAGCGGGCGAGGCTCAAGCCCGAGCGCGACCCGGGCCTACGTCGATCAAGAGCGAATTCTCAGAGCGATACCCCGACGAGCCGCGCCGCGGCGATGCCGGTGCGACGTGCGTCGATTCGCTCGAGAACGCGCCGGCTCGAGCACGCACAGCCGTCCTGCGCCGGGGGTCGGCTCGGTGGGC
>QHBV01000176.1:3538-8257 GCA_003244035.1 Solirubrobacterales bacterium
CGACCGGACCAATGGTGGGTGCGTGGGCGGCGTGGTCGGGATAGAGCAGCGCCCTGATCTGCAGCTCGGCATCCGGGCTCGGTGGAGGCGGCGGTGGGGGCGGCGCGGAGCGGCGCAGGCCCGCCGCGGGCCGGGGACGGTCGAGCGCCACGAGCCACAGGGCGTAGGCGACCAGCTCCAGCGCGATAATCAGCATCACCGAGTACACGAGCGCACCAGGATCAGAGTAGCGCCGGGCCGGCACAGCGCAAGGGCGATTTCGGCTCAGCCCGCGATCCGCTCCAGCACATCGGCGTCGACGTCGAAGTTCGCGTGGACCGCGTCGACGTCGTCTGACTCCTCGAGGGCGTCGATCAGCCTGAGCAGCCTCGCCGCGTCGGCCTCGTCCACGGGGACGCGAGCGCTGGCCCGCTGGCTCACGTCGGCGCTCTCGATCTGGACGCTCGCCTGCTCGAGCGCATCGCGAACGACCGCCAGCTCTCCCGGCTCGGTGATCACCTCGAACACGTCCTCGTCGAGCGCGATGTCGAGCGCGCCGGCGTCGATCGCGGCGATCAGGTCCTCCTCCTCGTAGCGACTGGCATCCACCACCAGCACGCCGCGCTTGTCGAACAGGTAGGAGACCGAGCCGGGCTCGCCGAGGTTGCCGCCGTGCTTGGAGAGGGCGTGGCGCACGTCCGCCCCGGTGCGGTTGCGGTTGTCGGTCAGCGCCTCGATCAGGAGCGCGACGCCGCCGGGCCCGTAGCCCTCGTAGATGACGGCCTCGATCTGGGCGGCGTCGGCGCCCTCGCCCGTTCCCTTCGCGATCGCTCGCTCGATGTTGTCCTTGGGCATCGATGCGTCCCGCGCCTTCTGGATCGCGAGCGCCAGGCCCGGATTGCCTTCGGGGTCCCCCCCGCCCTCGCGCGCGGCAACCGCGACCGCGCGTGCGAGCTTGGTGAAGTGCTGGCCGCGGCGAGCGTCGACCACTGCCTTCTTGTGCTTGATCGAGTGCCATTTCGAATGACCGGACATGTCGCCGGCCAAGTCTAGATACGCTCCCGCGGATGAAACGTCTCCCCCTCCTCGCTTTCCTCGCCGCGCTGCTGACGCTCGCCGGATTGCTCGCCGGATGCGGCTCGAGCTCCAGCTCGTCGTCGGGCCCCAGTTCGCATCCGCCTCCGGTGGCCAGCACGCCCGCTTCCTCGGCTGCCGGCGCCGCCAGCTCCGGCGCCACGATCCAGGTGGCGATGAAGAACATCGCGTTCATCCCCAAGGTCGCCCAGGCAAAGGTCGGTCAGACCGTGCAGTGGGTCAACGACGACGCCCCTGCCCACAACGTCACCTACGTCGGCGGCCCCAAGTTCACCTCCTCCTCGCTGATGCCCCCCGGCGCCAAGTTCTCGGTCAAACTGACGCAGCCGGGGACGATTCGCTACGTCTGCACGATCCATCCCGGGATGACGGGGACGATCGTCGTGACGAAGTGAAGTAGCGGCGTTACAGCACCAGCGACCGGTGGCGGATGCTCGCGCGAATGAGCACGCCCAACTCGACCAGGTCAACCAACGCCTGGCCGGGGAGCTCGAACAGCTCTCGTAGCAGCGCACGTACCCCCGAGCCATAGCTGGGCCTTGCGCGCACCGCCCACGGGAGCGCGAGCAGAAGCGCGGCGGAGCGGCGGCGAGGGCCGAGCGCAAGGCCGCCGAATGCCAGCAGCAGCCAGCCGTGGGTCTCGTGCCAGAACAGCCCGGCCGCGCACTGCCGGCGCAGCTGCGGGTGACGCCGGAGCGCCCACGGAACCGACTCCCAGCGTGCCAGCGTTCGCACCGTCCCGCGCAGCCCGCCGTCGTGCACCGCGTGGAAGGTGAGCACTTCGGGAGCCGCGCACAAGCTGTCCCCGGCTTCGACGGCGCGGAGCGCGAGATCGGTGTCCTCGAAGGAGGGAGCGTCCTCGGCGAAGCCGCCGAGCCGCTGCAGCAGTTCGCGCGGATAGACGATGTTGCAGGTCTCGGCCCACGGCGAGGGTGGGTCGACGGTCTGGGTCCGGGCGTGGGGCGCTCGCAGCGCGATCTCGAGCTCGTCCGGGTCCGGACGGGTCGCACCCTGGACGATCGCTCCCGGATGCCGGCGCGCCGCTGCCAGCGCGCGCGCCAGCCACTCCTCGGGCGGCCGGCAGTCGTCGTCGGTGAACGCGATCAGCGGCGCGCGCGCCAATCGCCAGCCGAGGTTGCGCTTGGCGCCGGCCAGGAGCGTGCCGGCGGGCAGCGTGAGTTGGCGCAGCCGCCCATCCATCGTGAGCGGATGGGTGTGCAGGAGCACGTCGGTCTCGGGCCCGTGTGAGTCGTGACAGATGATCACCTCGAAGCGCTCGGGCGCGAGCGTCTGCTCCTGGAGTGCGTTCAGCAGCCAGCGGAGCCGCAGCGCGCGGTCGCGGGAGGGCACGACCACCGAGATCTCGGGTCCGTCAGGGCTCATCGATCGATTATCGGACACCCGCCTCGCCGTACGCCCGCGCCAGCGCCGCCACCACCGCCTGGTTGAAGATCGTCTCGGTGTGGGTCGCGGCCGTTCGCGCCCCGCTGGTGCGCAGCCGCGCACGCAGCTGCGGGTCGTCGGCCAGCATCGCGACCGCCTGTGCGATCCGAGCGGGCTCTGCGGCCGGGACCAGCAGGCAGTTCTCGCCGTCGCGCAGGTACTCGCCGGAGCCCCCCATCCCGGTCGCGACCACGGGCCGCCCGAGCGCCATCGCCTCGAGCGGGACGATCCCCCATGGCTCCAGCCAGCGAACCGGGAAGAGCACGACGTCCGCGGCTTCGTACAGCGCCGGCAGCTGCGCGTGCGAGCGCATTCCCACCAGCGCTACCCGGTCGGCCACTCCAAGCGTCCGGGCCTGCGCTCGCATACGCTCGGTCTCGGCGGGATCGCCCTCGCCGACGACCGTCAAGGTCGCCTCGGGACGCAGCTGCGCCAGCGCATCGATCGCGTCCCGGATCCCCTTGCGCTCGTCGATCCGCCCGACGTACAACAGGCGCCACCCCCAGGCTCTCGGTGGGCACGGTCGCAGGAAGTCGGGATCAACCCCGAGGTGGGCGATCGTGCTGTCGCGCAGCGCCAGGCCCGATGCCCGCGCCCTGTCCCTGACCGTCTCCGAGATCAGCACGTAGCGAGCCGCGGCGTCGAGGTCGACCCGCGCCGGCAGCCCCGTGACGCGCTCTGCGAGCGGCGCAAGACCCGCGAGGCCCCGCCGCCGAAACGTACGGGTCCAGCGATCGACCTTCGGCCCGTACAGCAGCCAGTCGTCCGCTACGAACGCGACCGCCGGCACTCGCGCCCGCCGGACGAGCTCGACCAGCGCCAGCGACATCCCCCCCATCGCCCACCAGCTGACCACGTCCGGGCGCAGCTGCTCCAGGTGGCGCTCGAGCACGGTCGCGTTGTGGCGCTCGAGCGCGATCCGCGCGCGCCAGCCGATCCGCGGCCACGCGTGATCGTGCCAGTACCACCGCAGCTCGCGGAACGTGTCGGGCTCGTCGGGCTCGTCGGTGGCGATGCGAAACCCAGTCGTCAGCACGCGTGCGAGGTGTCCGCGCGCGCGCAGGTGGCGCATCGCCGAGCGCCACACGAGCTCGTAGCCGCCGAGATGATGTGGCGGGTACATGTTGCCGACGGCCAGGACGCGCACGGCTCATGGGTAGCATGGCCGCCGATGCCTGCGATCACCGATCCCTCGATCTTCAAGGCGTACGACATCCGCGGCCTGTACGGCAGCGAGATCGACGCCAGCACCGCACAGCTGATCGGGCGCGCTTTCGCGCGCGTGATCGGCGAGCTCGAGCATAAGCCCGTCTCGGAGCTGGCACTCGGGCTGGGGCGCGACATGCGCCTGACCGCACCGGAGCTGGCGGCCAGCTACCGGGAGGGGATCTGCAGCGAGGGCGCGACCGTGCTCGACGCCGGGATGGTCGGCACCGAGATGCTCTACTACCTGGTCGGCTCGCGGGAGCTCGACGGCGGCCTGATGTGCACGGCCTCGCACAACCCGAAGGACTACACCGGAGCGAAGCTGGTCAAGCGCGGCGCTATCGCCCTCTCGGGCGATGCCGGGATCGGCGACGTCCAGGCGACGATCGACGCGGGCCTCGGCGATCCCCCTGGTGGCGGGAGCGTGCAGGAGGTGTCGATCTACGACGAGTTTCACGAGGCCGCGCTGCGTTTCATCGACCCCGGGGCGGTGAGGCCGCTCCGGGTCGTGGTCGATGGGGGCAATGGGATGGCCGGCCCGATGGCCGGACCGCTGCTGCGCGGGCTCGGGTTGGACCTGATCGAGCTGTACTTCGAGCCCGACGGCAACCTCCCCGATCACGAGCCCAACCCGCTGCTGCCCGAGAACCGCGAGCTGATCATGCGTGCGGTGACCGACAACCAGGCCGACCTCGGGATCGCGTGGGACGGCGACGCCGATCGCTGCTTCTTCATCGACGACCAGGGCGCGTTTGTGGACGGCGACTTCACGTGCGCGCTGCTGGCCGAGTCGGTGCTGGAAAAGCACCCGGGCGCGACCATCCTGTACGACGTGCGGGCGAGCCGCGCGGTGCCCGACACGGTCGCGCACGCCGGCGGGCGCGCGCTGATGAACCGGGTCGGCCACGCGTTCTTCAAGACCCGGATGCGCGAGGAGGACGGCGTGTTCGGGGGCGAGGTCTCCGGCCACTACTACTTCCGCGACTTCTACTGCGC
>QHBV01000176.1:8334-12561 GCA_003244035.1 Solirubrobacterales bacterium
GATCAACTCCGAGGTCGCCGACCCCCAGGCGAAGCTCGAGCAGTTGGCCGAACGCTACGTCGACGCACGCCAGCACCGGCTGGACGGGATCTCGGTCGACTACGACCAGTGGCACTTCAACGTGCGCGGATCGAACACCGAGCCGCTGCTGCGGCTGTGCCTGGAATCGCTGCGCTCAGCCGAGGACATGGAGCGCCGTCGCGACGAGGTGCTCGCGGTGATCCGGTCGTGAGCGATCCGGATCACCCCGAACCTGCGAGTCCACCTCCGACCCCCGAAGAGTCGCTCGCGCTCGCCGAGCGCGCCGGCATCCACCGCCTGATGCTGCCGACCCCGTTCCTGGTCGGCCGGGTCAACTGCTGGCTGATCGAGGACGAGCCGCTGACCCTGATCGACACCGGCCCGAACTCGGGCAAGGCGCTCGACGAGCTCGAGCGCGCGCTCGCTGAGCACGGACACACGATCGAGGACCTCGGCTTGATCGTGATCACCCATCAACACATGGACCACCTCGGCCTGCTCGAGATCCTCGCGCGTCGCTCGGGGGCGCAGATCGCCGCACTGCACCTGCTGGCCCCGTACCTGAAGCGCTTCTCCGCCAGCGCCTCCGCCGACGACGAGTTCGCGCAGGGAGTGATGCAGCGTCACGGGGTGCCGGACGAGATCCGAAGCGCGCTCAGCTCGGTGGCGACCGCGTTCAGGGCGTTTGGCTCGAGCGGCGACGTGACGCGGCCGCTGCGCGATGGCGAGGAGATCGCGCTGCGCGACCGCGCGCTGCGGGTGCTGCACCGCCCCGGCCACAGCCCGTCGGACACGCTCCTCTGGGACCAGGATCGGCAGATCCTGCTCGCCGGCGACCACCTGCTCGATCACATCTCCTCGAATCCGCTCGTCTCCCGCCCCCTCTCCACCGCGCAGCACGACCGGCGACCGCACGCCCTGCTCGACTACATCTCATCGCTGCGCGCGACCCGCGAGCTGCCTGCGGAGATCGTGCTCTCCGGCCACGGCGACCCGGTGGTCGACCATGTCGCGCTGATCGATCAGCGCCTGCGCAACCACGAGCGACGGGCGGAGAAGATCCTGGGGATGATGGGCGAGGATTCGCACACCGCGTACGAGCTCGCGCTTCAGATGTGGGGCAACGTCGCCGTCACGCAGGCGTACCTGACGCTGTCAGAGATGCTCGGTCACCTCGACCTGCTCGCCGAGAACGGTCAGGTGCGCGAGCTGGACCGAGACGAGCTGGTCCGGTTCGAGGCGACCGGCTGACCCTCAGGGATAGGCCGAGCGCCCGGGGCGCAGCGGCGAGACCGTCGCCGTGCCGCACTCCTCTGCCCCCTGCGGGATCGTCGTGCGCAGCGTGGCAGTGTCGTCGGGTGGGATCGCCTGCAGGGCGTAGGCAGTGGCGCACCCCGCGTCCGAGCCGCCGGCACCGAAGTGCGTGACGCCGAGCCGGAACGAAACGCTCGCGCCGGAAGCGACCACGATGGCGACCGCGGGAGCTGGGCCGAAGAAGTCGTGCGTGGTGCGCGTCGAAGCCATCGGCAGCGCCTGGCCGCCACGGCTCAGGAACGAGACTCCCGGGTAGCCGAACGTGTGACAGCTGCGCCCGCTCGCGTTGCGCAGCGCAAAGCCAAGCTCACCGTGGCCCGTCGCGCCCTGCTGGCCGAGGAACGACAGTGCCAGCCCGGCGGCCGTGCAGAGGGGCATCGCCCGCCCCGGCGCTGCGGTGCCGCTGCGCGAGGCGGTCGTCGAGGACGCGGTCGACGCGGTTGAGGCGGACGTGCCCGCGGCGGTCGAACCACCCCGCGGCGCGGGTGCAGGCGCGGTCACCGTCTTGGTCGAGCCGCCGCACGAGCACAGCGCGAGCGCGGCGAGGACCGCGGTGGTGCCCCGGATCTGGATTGTCCTGACCATCGTGCGCCTGCGAGTATCCCAGCAGATGACCGATCCGGACGCCCCGCAGCGCTCGAGCGCCCGCAGACTCGCCGACGCCGTCAATCGGCGCGACTCGGTCCTGGGCCCGCAGCTCGTAATCGCCGCCGCGATCCTGCTCGACTTGGCGCTTCCGCAGAAGCTGACGATCGGCCCGTCCTGGCTGCTCCCGGTGGTCGAGGGGGCGCTCCTTCTCGGGATCCTCGTCGCGTCCCCGCACCCGCAGGTGAGACACTCGCCGCTGCGTCGCCAGATCGCGCTCGCCCTGACCGGCTTCGTCAGCGCGGTCAACATCTTCTCGCTGGTCGAACTGTGCAACCACCTGCTGGGAGGCGGCAAGGAGAACGGCAAGGCGCTGATCCTCGCCGGCGTCGTCCTGTGGGTGACCAATGTGCTGCTGTTCGGGCTGTGGTACTGGGAGCTCGACCGCGGCGGTCCGGTGCAGCGTGCCCGGCGGGCCGGCGCCACGCCTGACTTCCTGTTCCCGCAGATGTCATCGCCCAAGTACGCGCCCGCCGGATGGATGCCGGGCCTGATCGACTACCTGTACGTTTCGCTCACCAACGCGAGCGCGTTCAGCCCGACCGACACGATGCCGCTGACGCCCACCGCCAAGAGCCTGATGGGCGCCCAGGCGCTGGTCGCGCTGATCACGGTCGGGCTGGTCGTCGCGCGTGCGGTCAACATCCTGAGCTGAGATGCCGGGCACCGACCAGCCACCCGATCGCCCGTCCGGCGCCCACCAGCCGTCTGGCACCCACCCCGCTCCCCGGCCCCGCCACAAGGTCGATTGGGAGCTCGTCGCGTGTGGCCTGGGGGGCCACACGCTGATCGGCACCGACGCGGCCGAGTTGCGCGCGCAGGACGCGATCCTCGCCCGCGAGCGGTCATCGGTCCGCTGGTACCGGTGCCTTCGCTGCGACGGCTGGCTGGCGCTGCCTCCGCCCCAGCACCCGGCCCGCGTCCACCCGCCCGATCGCGAGGAGATCGTGCTGCCACTGCGTGGCAAGGCGCTGCGAGACAAGGTGGTGCTACGAGTGATCGCCTGCGATCGCGCGCTGCACTTCCTGATCCTCATGCTGCTCGGCGTCGGCGTGCTGGCGTTCACGAGCAACAGGACGAGCCTGCATGACGCCTACTACCGGATCCTGACCGCGCTGCAGGGTGGGGTCGCCGGCGGCCCGGTCCAGAGCTCGGGTCACGTCGGCATCCTGCACGAGCTCGACAGGCTGTTCTCGCTGCGCTCGGGGACGCTGCGCGAGGTCGGGATCGCGCTGCTCGCGTATGGCCTGCTCGAAGGTGTCGAAGCCGTCGGGCTGTGGCTCGTGAAGCGCTGGGCCGAGTACCTGACGTTCCTCGCAACAGCGATCCTGCTGCCATTCGAGGTCTACGAGATCCTCCACAGCGGCACCGCGCTGAAGATCGTCGGCTTCATCATCAATCTGGCTGTCGTCTTCTATCTGAGCTATGCCAAGCGCCTGTTCGGGCTCCGGGGCGGGGGCGCAGTCGACGACGCCGAGCGTGCCCGGGACATGAGCTGGGAGGCGCTCGACCATACGGCACCGCCGTCCGCGGTCGCGAGCGTCCCCCCTTGACCGCCGAGCACAAGGCCCTCGAGCGCGAGATCCGGCGGGTCGGCGGCGATCTCGCCGACGCCTTCCCCGCTCGCGCGCGCCACCCGCTGCGAGCAATCGACACGCGGGCGATGGCGCTCGCGTCTGCCGACCGCGAGCTCCGCGCGGCGCTGTTCCGGTTCGTCGACGTGGTGCCGGCGTGCCGCTCGCTCGACGATCTCGCCGCCCACCTGGCGGACTTCCTGCGCGAGCTCCCGGACGCCCCGCCGCCGACCGAAGCGGCGATGCGCGTGGCCCACACCAGGGCCGGCCGCGCCGCGCTGGGGGCGGCCGCCGCCGGCGGCGTCCGGCACATGGCCCACAGGTTCATCGTCGGCGAGAGCCCCGGCGCTGCACTCGGCGTGTTGCGCGGCCTGTGGGAGGAGGGGGTCGCGAGCTCGATCGACCTGCTCGGAGAGGCGACAGTCACCGCGGCGGAGGCCGACCGGTACGCCGCCCGATGCACGGCCGCGCTCGAGCAGCTGGCCACCGACGCTCGGGAGTGGCCGGATCGCCCGGTCCTGGAGGCGGATGGTGGCGGGCAGCTGCCACGGGCGAACGTGTCGGTCAAGGTATCCGCGCTCACTCCGCTACTGCGCCCGGAGGCCCCTGAGATCGGACGGCGCGACGCCGCCCCGCGGCTGCGGTCGCTGCTCCGCCGCGCGCGCGAGCTAGG
>QHBV01000177.1 GCA_003244035.1 Solirubrobacterales bacterium
GCGCCGAAGCTGGCCGCCGCGGGGGCGAGCATCATCATCGGCGCGCACGCGCACATGCTCCAGGGCTCGGGCTGGCTCGGCCACACGTTCGTCGCCTACGGCATGGGCAACTTCCTGTGGTGGAAGAACTCCTACAGCACGGCCACCGGGGTGCTGAAGCTCACCTTGCACCCGCACGCGCCGCTGACCGCGCGGTTCGTCCCCGCGGTCGTCTCGGGCACCGGCCAGCCGATCGTGGACCAGGGCGCCGCCGCCCGACGCGCCCTGGCGCACTACCCCAGCTTGCGCACCTGCGCCGGGCTGTCCGCGAGCCCGCCCGCCGGGGCGATCACGCCGACGTCGGCCGGTTGATCGCGGTAGCGGCGAGAGCTTCGAATGCGGCGGAAAGGCCGCTGCCGCGGCGCAGTTCCAGTCCTTCCCGCAGATCCTGGGCGGCGCGCGGGTAGTCCCCCATCCTCCGCCCCTCCCAGGATGCCGAGGGCGAACGCCTGGCCGTTCCGGTTGCCGAGGCCATGCAGCGCAGACCTCGACGAACACACGGGGCGCTGACTCCGTACGAAGGCTGGTCGGTGGGCCGAGGCCGCGCTCGGAAGGCGGCATCGGGCATGGCGACTCCGCAGCGCGGGCAGATGGCTGCTGTCGAAGGAGACACAGCGCCGCGAAAGGCAACGGGAGTGCGGTTGCGGCGTTGATCGCGGGTTGCCGGCGGGTCCCCTATCGCGTCGTCGGGCCTATCGAGGTGCATGGGGCTAGGAGTCCGATGCGAGCTTACGCGATAGGTTGCGCTCGCTGTGGACGCACGAAATCGGAGTATCAGCCAGTGGTTTACTCGGATCCGAACCGGGCAGGTCCAGCTGCCACGGTTCCAGCGGTTCGAGGCGTGGGGTCCAAACGAAGTCGGCGATCTTCTACAGACAGTTGTTGACGAGCTTCCGGCCGGCGCCGTACTCGTGCTCGAGATCGGGGATAAGGCTCCCTTTCGCCATCGACCGCTCGCAGGGGCCCCTGCGCCGTCCGAGCGCATGACCGAACTGCTGCTGGATGGGCAGCAACGGCTCACTGCAGCCTGGCGGGTCCTTACCGAGAACTATCCGGATCGCACGTACTTCGTCGACATCACTGACACAGACGCAGACGAAGACGATCAGCGGGACTTTCAAGTTCTCAGTTCAGGCCGCTGGTGGCGAGACGGCACGCGTTACCCCGTCTGGTGCGATGACCCGCGCCGGGTGCTGCAGCGAGGGCATATTCCTGCGCGCATCCTTCGGCCCGACGACGCCGGAGAGGCGCAATGCATGTCGTGGATGCGAGAAGCCACGGGCGGAGATGTCGATGCGTTGCTGACTCTTCAAGCTCAGGTGCTAGGTCTGCGTGGGCGGGTAGCGGCTTTCAATCTGCCCTACTTGGCGCTGCCAGTCGAGAGCTCAGAGGCGGTGGTGCTGAACGTCTTTGAGAAACTCAACACGCGATCGGTCCCTCTCACCGCCTTTGACATCATCGTCGCACGCGTGGAGGGAGAGACCGGGGAGTCGCTACACGACCTAGTCGCGTCCCTGGATGGTCAAGTACCCGATCTCGCCAGGTACGTCCCGCCGGCTCAGCTCGTCCTACCCGCCGCTGCGCTGCTGCAGGGCCGGCGCCCCACCCAGCGCCAGCTGGTGTTTCTCGACTTCGAGCAGATGGTCCACGACTGGCCGATGATTGTCCGCGGTGCCGAGCGTCTCGTGCAGTTTCTTCGTGAGGAGCACATTATCGACGGCCCTCGACTCCCGAGCGAGGTAGTGCTCGCGCCGCTGACGGTTCTGTGGGCGAACGCTCCCGACAACCCGGACCGCCTGGGAGCGGTCCGCACGCTGCTGCGTCGGTATATGTGGCGCGCCTTCGCCACCACGAGGTACGAAGCGGCGGCGGCGACCTCCAGCTTCCAGGACTACACGGCGCTATTGCCGGCCGTCACTGGCGAAGTCGCCGCAGAACCAGCGGCGCCGATCTTTGAGCATCCGCTCCCCACGATCGACGAGGTCCGAGTCTCGGGTTGGCCGAAGCGTCGAGATCGACTGTCCCGCGCCATTCTCGCCGTTTCATTTCGCGCTGGCGCGCTAGATGTCGCTGATGGCGCCGCCATCAGCGACCAGAACGTGAGCAGTCGCGAATATCACCACCTTTACCCCGTAGCGTTCCTCGCTGAAAAAGGGATCGAGGAATGGGAGGCATCGGTAGCGACCAACTGTGCTCTGATCACTTGGCGCACTAATCGAACAATCTCAGCAAAACCGCCCGTCGACTATCTCCGCGAGCGAACGGAAGCAGCTGCCCTTGGCGAACACGAAGTGAGACAGCGTCTCGCCTCACACCTCATCGACTATGACGATCTTGCTCGAGGCGACTACCCGGCCTTCCTCGAGCACCGCGCCGAGCGCGTGACGGCGGTGCTCCACCAGCTCTGCAACGGCACTCCGTGGCCATAGCCTCGCTTGCGCATTGCGTGAGAGCGGTCGTCCGCGCCGCCGCAGTCGCTCACGAGCCCCTGGTCGCCAATGCAGCCGCGATTAGGGTTGACTCGTGACTGGGCTGCGTCTGCATCGGCGGGTCGTGCACACGGTCTTCAACCTCCTCGGCGACAAGGAGGACAACATCACCTACAGCCTCGGCTGGGCGCTCGCGCAGTCCGACAACCTCGTGCAAGCGCTCCTCGCCGAGTTCTTCAAGGTCGACCCGGGCATGACCGCCGCCATCGGCCTACAGGATTCGGTCCGCGGCGCCGGTAGGACCGACATCGAGGTCAAGACCGACCAGGTCCACCTCATCATCGAGGCCAAGCGCGGATGGGAGCTTGAGGACCCGACCAAGCTCAAGAAGTACACAAAGCGCTTCAAGACGGACGAAGCTCTGACTCCGGCGCTCGCCGTCGTCGCCGAGTGCTCGCTGGAATGGGCGCGGCCGCGCCTCCCGAAGGACATCGGCGGGGTGCCGGTCGAGTACATGTCGTGGCGCAAGGTCGTCAGGCTCGTCGAGGAGACGGCAGCGCAGTCAGGCTCGCACGCCGAGAAGCGACTCCTGCGCGAGCTCCATCGCTACCTGAAGGGGGTAATGACCGTGCAGAATGTCCAGTCGAACCTCGTCTACGTCGTCCCGCTCGCGAACTGGCCGCCCCTCGTGACGGACGGCCCGACCTTCGCGGACATCGTCGTCAAGCACAACCGCTACTTCCACCCAGTTGGCGGAGGCTCCAGCGGCTGGCCGACAACCCCGCCGAACTACCTCGGCTTCCGCTTCGACGGCCAGTTGCAGCAGATACGGCACGTGGACCGCTACGAGGTCCACGAGCACCCGTGGGACGTCTTAATCCCAGGCATCGGGGCCGAGCAGGGCTGGGAGCCCTCACCGCACTTCTTCTACAAGCTGGGCAAGCCCATCATCCCCGACCACGACGTAAAGACCGGCGGCCTTTACGGCCCCGGGCGCCACTGGGCAGCCATCGACCTGCTCCTCACGAGTAAGACGGTCCGTGCAGCCCGGGACAGGACTCAGAAGCGCCTCGAAGCAGTCGGCGAGGAGTAGGCGAGCTGGACCGACGCAGTCGGCGGCAGTCGGCTGCGCTAGGCACGTCTGAGGGCGACCCAACAGTGGCCTGGTTCACGTCAGTGCGCCGCCCGCGGTCGGCGGGCCCCAGGCTGCTGCATCTGCGTGCGCGGGAGGACTCCGCCTCGGGCTGACCGACCCCCTTCCTCCACGGCGGCGCCGACCGGCCACGACCCGAGCGGTAGACCCTGGACGAAGGCGGTCATGAGGTGCGCCGACAACCGTTACCGTTGGGTCCGGCCAGTGGCTTGTCGCCCTAGCGATCACGAACGATCGCTCGCCCGCGATGCCGAAGCGATCGTGTAGACGGCTCTGGCTTGATGCCGTCAGTTGGCGTCCGAGTTTGCTGGCGCGGGACGCGGCTGCTTCTTATCCTGAGGAACGTCCTCGGCGTCCCGTCCAAGGAAGTAGGCGAGCTTCTTACGGAACAGAACACGCTGCTCATGAACTAGCTCGGCGTGTTTGCGCGCCAGAAGCTCGTCTGCGAGCTTCATTGGCAACGGTGTGGTGGTTCCGAAGTTGGCGACTTGCTCTGTATCGAACACCTCGGCGATCGGTGCGAACATCCAGTTGTCGATCCCCGCCACGTTGAGTTGATTCGTAACTCGGGCTTCCAGGTCATTGCTCTCGCGCAGGGCCTTCAACTGCTCGGACGTGTAGTGACCGGGAACGGATTGAAGTCGAGCGACGAGGAGCTTATTCCGCTTGCCTTCGTTGAACTCACAGTCGTGCGAGATGATCACGACCAACGACGCCTTGGCGGGCACGATGATTTTCGAGGAGGCGTCCAGCGGCGGCGGGTCGACGAGAGACTCCGATGGTGATACGCGCTCGAACTGCGTACCCAGCAACGGAAACGCGATAGGCCCCACGACGTCGCCCTGACGGAGGCCCTGACTCCAGAGTTCGGAGTACATCAGGCTGCGGTTATTCCGAGAGATCTAGCCTGAAGTCCTCGACAGCGGGCAGCGCCAGCAGAGCATTGAGGGCGCTGATCTGCTCTAGCGTCGCGACTTCCTCGCTGTAGGCAAGGTCATCGAAGACCCAGAACGAGCTGCTGACGGGCGAGCCGCTGATCTCACCGCCGGAATAGAACCGGCGCGTGATTGCTGGCATTGGCGCGCCCACCGCGGCGGCCGCGCTGGCGAAGAACGGGAGGACGTAGGCGCCGAACCGCCCGCGGACGCGGCCGGTAATCGTGGATGCGCTTGAACCGCCTACTGAACCCACACTCGCGGAGTTCACCATCTGCACGAGCGCCTCCTCACGCGGCGCCTCGGAGTTTAGGATCGAACGGGTCGTCGCTGTGCCGCTGGCCTCGGTCATACGGTCGAGCTCGCGCTCAAGTCCTGAACAGAGATGCTGCCCGTCTGCGCGAATGCAGGACCAGCGGTCGTCGCAATTTCCCGAAGTAGACGGCTTACAGCCGCTATGCCGTCAGCGGTGACCCGAGTGGAGTTCCCGCCCGCCCGAACCTCCAGATTGTTGTTGATGTCCACCTGAAGCTCCAGTCCTTCGTCATCAAGTCGTCCTTGTCCAGGACGCATGCGCACCAGTTGCATACCGGGCATGATCGGTTGCTCTAGGACGCGGAGTTCATAATTGCTGAGTGTGAGCGTCACGAAGTACGTGTCTCGCACTCTGACCGCAACGCGTGCAAGGGCGTCCTGGACGCTAGCTTCATCGACGGTCGTCCGCAGGTGAGTGCGTAGGACGTGGAGTGCTGCTTTCTCCTCCCCCTCGAGCAGCGAGAAATGCAGCGTTCCGATGAGACCGACCGTCTCGACTGACGCGCCGATGGCGTCAAGTCCTCGGAGGACCGCCCCGAGCTTGCGCTCGACGTATTCAAGGGCGCGCTCGGTGTCGGTGAGATACTCGCCGTAGAACCGAACCTCAAAGTCCGCCTGGACGGTTGACAAAGCCAACTGCGACGACGTGCTCGCAAGCGTCATGTACGGAGCGGTAGGGGGCGTATCAACGGGCAAGAACGACCGGTTGATCACGTTGGGAAACTCCTGCTGCACGGTGGCGATGAACACCTCGTCGCGAGCCGGATTCGGCTGGAGCGGACCAGCGAACTGCAGCACGCCGTGCGCAATGCGGAATTTGGGCGGAGGGAGCGGCACTCTCAGAGTCTATGGCGCGGAACCTGGGCCTGCCCAGGGATCTAGCCGAAGATTCTACGAAAGATGATGATGACCGCGTCGGATGGCGACCAGGCGATCGCGCCGTTCCCGGCGGTCGGCGGCGGCGCGGACGATCGCTTAACCGCAGATGCGGGTGCCACCGGTTCGGACCTTCGCCTGCCCGCTCTGGACGAGCAGCAGGTGCGGCGCACCCCGGGCGAGGGTGCTCGCTTCCCCGAGGATGACGTCAACCGGCCGGCAGCGTGCCCTCGAGCACCTAGGGAGGGCAGGCATCTGCGGCGCGTCGATGATGTTGGGATGTCGGTCTGCGGCGGTTTGTGGGTGGGCCTGGTGCCGGTGTTGCCCGGGTCGAGGTGCCCACACACCGTGGTGGGGGGAACGCGTCAAACCAGGGGCGGCCCTTAGTAGTGCTTTGTTAGTTCTG
>QHBV01000178.1 GCA_003244035.1 Solirubrobacterales bacterium
TGCTTTCGGCGGCCTGAAACTGATCCACTTCGGCGGCCTGAAACTGATCCACCCCTATGTTCAGTGGTCTGAAGTTTACCCCTTCTGCCCCTTGTCGGGGTGGGCGACTGAGGGGACATCGGCGGGTGTAGCCGGCGCAGCATCGGCCGAAGCCACGGTCCCCCGTTTGCGCATTCTGTAGCTCTTGCCCTTGGTGGTGATCACGGTTGAGTTCTCGGCGAGGCGATCGAGCAATGCCAGGGTGAGCTTCTCGTCGCCACCGAAGACGCGCGGCCATTCGGCGAAGGAGAGATTGCTGGTGATGAGCACGCTGCGCCGTCCATGCCTGGCGGCGAGCACGTTGAAGAGTAGTTCGCCGCCGACACGATCGAACGGAACGAAGCCGACTTCGTCGACGATAATCAAGTCGACGTTTTCTAAGCGTCGCATATGACGGCCCAGTTCCTTGGCGTCGCGGGCCTCGATGAGCGTGCGCACCAAGTCTGCCGCGCGCCAGAAGGCCACGCGCAGTCGCTGGCGAGCCGCCTCGACGCCGAGGCTGATCGCCAGGTGCGTCTTGCCAGTGCCGATGGGACCGGCGAACAGTACGTTTTCCCCCTTGGCAATCCAGTCGCAGCGGGCCAACTCGGCGAGCTTGGACGCGCTGACGCCGTCGGTGGCGGAGAAGTCGAACTGATCGAGCGTCTTCAGGTCGGGAAAGGCGGCCGAGCGCAGGCGCTGCTTGACGGCGGACTCGGCGCGCGAGGCGACCTCGACGGCGAGCACCTCCTGCAGGTAGTCCTCGTGCGACCAATGCTCTTCGCGCGACTGGCGAGCGAGGGCTGCGAACGAGCGAGCCAAACCGGGCATCTTGAGCTGGCGCGCATGCGTGCGAATCACGTCGGCGATGATGGCGGTGCTGCTCATTGGGCACCTCCGAGCAGGAGGTCGTAGTCGGCGGCGCAGCCGGTGGCGACCTCGATCTCGCGCAGCGCGGACGGCAGCGCATCGACGGAGACGGATGGCGGCGCCGGATCCGACGGGCGCAGCGCGAGCAACACCGGCTCGCCGGAGGCGAGCGCCCACCGCACGCGCTCGGCGGTGATGGACTCGCCCAACTCGACGACGGACTTGAGCACGTGCGCGAACGTGCGCGCCGCCTGCTTGGGCCCGCGCTCGTCGACGAGCTGACGCCAGAGCGCATCGTACGGCGCGCCGAGATCGCGGATCAGCTCGTCGGCGACTTGGCGCACGGCCTGCGGCTTCTTCGCCAACTCGGGCAGGTAGTGGCGGTAGTCGACGGAGCGCCCGCCGAACGGCTGGCGCGGGTGCACCACCCGGCGCCCGTCGGGACCAATGATCTCGACTTCGTCGACGCCGACGAAGGCTTTGACCGGCAGCTTGACCCACTCGCTCCACACCGAGTACGCGGCGCCGGCCACCTGGACGAGGCTGCGGCGCGACGGCTCGACGTGATGGAACGACGCCGCGCGGAACGGCATTGGCGGCAAGGGCAGCATGCGCGCGCCCTCGTCGACGAACCGCTCGGCAATGGTGCGCCCGTCGGAGCCGCGCTTGGTCTCCGTCTGCGAGTCGATTCGCTGAAGCAGCGCCGTCGAGATCGCGCGCAGGTCGGCGCCTGACGGAATCGGCACCAGGTGCTGCCAGCGAATCCCCTTGCCGCGCGCTTCGACGCCGCCCTTGTCATGGCCGGTGTGCGGTCGTGCGAAGCTCGCCTCGAACAAGTAGTGCGTCGTGAGCGCCAAAAATCGCAGCGATAGCTCACGCTCGCTGCCGACGAGGTGGCGTGCAACGGCCGCTTTGAGATTGTCGTACGCGAGCCGGTGCGGCACGAACCCGAAGTGCTCGAACGCGCGCACGTGCCCGTCGAGGAACGCCACCTGGTCCTGGCGCGGATAGATCCACGCGAAGTCGCGGCCCGAGTACATCAGCCGCATGACGAACATCCACGCCTTGCGCCGCTCGCCGCCGACGTCGGCCAGCACCTCGAAGAAATCCACCTCGGCGAGATCGCCCGGGTGGTACACGAGCGGAACGAAGACCTCCTGCCGCCGCCGCTTCCACTCGGCCACCATCTCGCGCACCGTGCGCTCGCCGATCGCCTGGCCTTCGTCGACGAGGAGCTGGTGCAGCCGCGCCGCCGTCAGCCGCTGCTTACCGCCGGTCCACTTCGGCGCGTCAATGAGTATCTGCTCGACGCGCGGCCACAGCCGCTGCTTGACCGGGCTCGACCGCGCGGCCGGCGCGCGCGCGATCGGCTGCGCACCCTCGACGTAGCGACGCACCGTATTGCGCGACACGCTGAACTCGCGCGCCACACGGCGGACCGACAGTTTCTCCACGAGCACCTTGTGCCGAATAACGTAGACCTGATCCATCCGCAGCATCCTCCAACGGGGCTCCCGGCCTACCCGGCCGGCAACTTTCCGCATCTGCGGGGTGGATCAGTTTCAGGCCGCCGACTGGATCAGTTTCACGCCGCCGCCATCAGCGGAGGGCGCGATCGAAGAGAGGCGTAGGATGGAATCGGGCGCGGTCACCGCGAAGAGCCAAGCGAGATAGGCCCGCCACTTCACGCAGGCGATCGGGGAGCCCCAATGGGCACGCGCTCCAAAGCAGAAGTCGCAAAAACTGCGACCTAAATATTTTCGCCGGCAGCCATTTACCCGGCGATTCGCGCGAACGCTTCCCGCTTGGCCGAATCAGTCTGCATCCGAGCGATGCTGAGGAGCCGACGCATCGACAACTGACGGAGTCGAATCGGATCGATCTCATTCTCGACGATGGTTATTTAGTCGCTCGGGAGTCGGTTCAGAAGCGCCATGTACTGGCAGACTTCCTCGCGGGTAACCTGGAAGCGCCGCGCGACGGTGCGATAGGTGGCGCCCTCCTCCCCCATGGCGCACTGATACCGGCGCGCCTTGCTGATCGCGTTCGAGAATTCGCGGCTCAAGCGGCGCTGTTTCCGGCGGAGCTGCCGCTGGTTCTCACGCACCAATCCGAGCGTGTGGAAAGTCCATAGGCGCTCGACCTCTAACAGAAACAGCGGTGTTCGACTTCTGTCTGTCCAACGGAGCTGATTTCGAGTAGTTCCAAAGCGTGTGCCCGAGCGTGTGCCCGCGCTTCTAGTTAACACTTCAGGAGCTAGCGACACGACGCGCGGCGCGAAGCTACGCGGGTCCTTCGCGCTGACCTTGAGCTTGCCGAGCTCCTGACACTTCAGCTCCCACAGCGGCGTGTTGTAGAGGTCGATGATGTCGCCCTTGAAGCCGTGCGTGATGCCCTGCAGGACGTCACGGCGGGCGCCGTCGTTCAGCGCGAGCGTGATCATGGTCAGGCCGCCTGTCGTGCACTCGCCGGCGGCGGAAACCGAGGCGATCGAGATCGTCGCGCATCCGGCTGTGGACGTTGCTCGGTGTGCGGAACATGCCGTAGAAGCGCGCCGAGATCTCGCGTTTCGATCCGCGCGACATTATCTCCCGCGCGTCATCGCTGCTGTCGCGCTTCGTGCTTTGGCTGCGCGCGTGCTCGTAAACAGCTCGGCGTTGCAACGACCGGAAGTCGCACTCGCAGTCTCATCCGATGCTCGGGAGCGAACGAGACGGCGTCCACGCCTCGCGGCGTGGCTCGGACCGACCTCGCACTCTCTTTTTGCTGTGCGTTGGGCTTGATCCGCTTTCGTAGACAACTTTTGAAAGGTGGAAACGATGCGGAAAATGGAAGAGGGCAAGAGGCAGAAGCGGGCGCGTCGGCAGTTCACGATCAAGGCGCTCGACATGGCGCTGCGCCGTCGCTGTCCCGACGCTGGGCTTCTGCACCACTCGGACCAGGGCTCGACCTACGCGAGCGAGGATTACCAGCGCGAATTAGAAAAGCACGGCATCACGTGCTCGATGAGCCGCAAGGGTAATTGCTACGACAACGCCGTCATGGAGAGCTGGTTCTNNCTGGCCGAAGACTTCGAGAGCTACGGCGTCGCCAAGGCCGAGCTATTCGACCTGCGTCGAGGTGTTCTACAATTAGCAGCGCCTGCACTCGTCGCTCGACTATGCGACGCCTGCGATCTCGAACGTCGGCAACACAGTCAACCTGTCAACGAGCTCGGATCAGGCCCAGCCGCAACGTGAGGACTATCGGTATCGCCGGGCAGTCGGCGTCGATCGTTGGGGACGACCAATCGCGCCGCGCCGCCGCGGTCGTCAATCACTCCAGACT
>QHBV01000179.1 GCA_003244035.1 Solirubrobacterales bacterium
CCCCCAAACCGCGAGGAGACCCGGATTGCTGCGCCGACGGCGTCGGTCGCTGCTCACCGCGCTTGGCATCGCGCTGGCGGCGATGCTGTCGGCAGCGCTGGTGGTCGGAGACGGCTTGGGAAATGGCTTCGATCGTGCGGCGAAGGCGGCGGGGCTGCCGGACATGATCGTGCGCTTTGACCCGCAATCGGCCCGCCGCGTCAGCGAGCGGATTGCCGCACTACCGGATGTCGCCGGCTATTCACTCCGCTTTGAGGTGACCAACGCCTCAATCGCGGTCGCCGGCCACCGCCGCGGTGACGCGGTCGCCGAGGTGGTGGGATCGGGGCGTCGGCGCGGCTACGCCGTGGTGGCCGGGCGCGATCTTCGCCCCCGCCGTCCGGAGGCCCTGCTCGAGCGCGCGCTGGCCGAGGCCTGGGGCGTTCGGCTCGGGAGCAGCCCGTCCGTCGGGGATCTCGGTCCCCAGCGGGTGGTGGGGTTCGTGGAAGCGCCCGACGACGTCGGCTTCCCGCTCGCCAAGCCTCGCTTCTATCTCACCCGCTCGGCCATCGAGGCCCGTTTCGGCGCGCAGGCCAACCCCACCACCAACTTCGCTGAGATCTGGCTGCAAGATCCGCGGTATCTGGACGAGGTACTCGTCCAGGCGCGGGCCACCAGCTCTGGTCTGCGCAACATCCGCTTCGCGACCCGGGCGGGGGTGCGGGTGCTCCACGATCAGGCGGCGGGAATCGTAATCGACCTGCTCGTCGCCCTCTCGGTGATCGCGCTGATCACGGCCGGGGTGATGCTGGCGGCGTCGGCCCGGGCCGAGGTCCAGCGCCGGCTCAGTGCAATCGGCGTCAGGCGGGCGTTGGGCGCCACCCGAGAACACGTGGCGCTCTCCTATGGCCTCGAGGCGCTGCTGGTTGCCGCGCCCGCGGCCAGCGTCGGTTTGGCGGCTGGGGTGCTGGCGACCTACGGACCGGCGACGCGACTGTTGACGCTGCTCAACGAGCCGGCACCGGGTCAAGCTCTGGCGCTCCCGCTGATCGGCGGGGGGATGATCAGCGTGGCGATTCCGGTGGCCGCCACGGCCTGGCCGTCGTTCCGAGCAGCGAGCGGATCGGTGGTTGGGTTGCTGCGCGCGGCCGACGTCTCCGCGCCTGGCGGAGACGCGCGTACGCGCGCGCGTGAGCGCGTCCATTCCGGCGGACTGGCAGTACTCGGTGTGCGACTGGTCGGGGCGCGGCGGGTTCGACTGCTGGCCACCGTGGTGACCCTCGGCTTGTCGGCGGCGTTCGTGCTCCTACTGCTCTCGCTGGCCACGGCGCTGAACTCGCTCGAAACCGATCCCGGAGCTCTGGGCAGGCGCTATCAACTGACCGCGGCGGGTCCGCCGTCGCTCGTCCCGCGGGTCCGCCGCCTACGGGACGTGCAAGCTGCGGCCTCGCGCTATGAGCTTCAGGCTGCGGACTCGTTTTCCCTGGGGGAGACCATCGACGTGATCGCCTATGTGGGCGACCACGCGGCCTTCGAAGCGCCTCCGCTTCAGTCCGGGCGGCGACTTGCCGGCACCAATCAGGCGGAGGTCGGTGCCGGGCTGGCCAACGCGCTGGGACTCAGCAAGGGCTCGACCCCTGGCGCTCGCGCTTCCCTCGGGCAAGGAGCTGAGGCTCCGGGTCGCGGGGATCGTCAGCTCGCTTGACCACGACGGACGTGTCGCCTACATACCGGCGGCGGCCTTGCTCGCAGCGGACCCGTCCGCGCCGGCGCGAATCGCCATCCGGCTTGCGCCATTGGCGAATCAGGCGAAGGTGACGGCAGCCTTGAGCGCTCTCGGCGCTCAGGTGGCCGCGGCCGGCGGGGCGGTTTCGCGCGGGAAGCCGCTCGTTGACGTGCTGCGGACGATTCTGCGGGGCGTCGCCATCGTCGACGGTCTCGTATGTCTCTACGCGCTGATGCAAGCCTGCGGCCTGGTCGTCCAGGAGCGTCGTCGGACGGTCGCGGTGCTCCGAGCTTGCGGGGCCGGTCCGCGCGCGGTCCGGCAACTGCTACTCGGGGCGGCTCTGGCGCTAGTGGTCCCCGCGGCGCTGCTCGGCGTCGTGCTGGAGCGACTGGTGTTCGGCCCGGGCCTGTCCCGCCTGGCCGCCAGCTACGCGACCCTTGCGCTCGCTCCGACGCTCGGGGAGGTCCTGGCGGTCCTGGTAGGGCTGGCCTTGGCCTCCGGCGCGGCCGTGCTGTGGGTGGCCAGGCAGGCCTCCCGAGAGTCGGTCATCTCCGGGTTGGCGTCATGAGACGGCTGACGCGGCGGGAGGCGGTGGCCGAGGGCCTCCTCGGGCTGGGCGCACTGAGCCTCGCCGGCTGCGGCGGCTCGACTCCGACGAGCACCGGGTCAACCTGCGCTCCACCTGGATGGACCCGGTGGGGGACGGACAACTGCGAGTCGGTCCCGGGGAGGCTCTAACGGAGCGGCTCGAACTCGGTGGTCGTAGGGCTACGGCCGGCGTGCTCGGGACGCTCGCCCACGTGACCGATGCGCACGTGCTGGATGCCGCTTCGCCGGCTCGGGTCACGTTCTTGGGCCGTCTCGGCCCCCCGCTGCAGTCGACCTTTCGCCCCCAGGAGACGTTGACCGCGCAGGTCCTGGCCGGTATCACGGCGGCGATCCGCGGGCTCGGCCCGCAGCTGGTCATCCAGGGCGGGGATCTGATCGACAACGACCAGAGCAACGAGCTCGAACGGGCCCTGGCCGCGCTGCGCGGAGGGCGCGTGACACCCAGCAGCGGAGCGCCCGGATACGTCGGCGTCCAGAGCCCTGCCGATCCCGACCCGTTCTACTACCGCCCCGACCTCGACGCTCCCCTGTACCCCGGGCTGCTGCGTGCCGCCTCACGGCAATTCGTCAGCCGCGGGATTGGCAGTCCGTGGTATCCCGTCCTCGGCGACCACGATGTACTGGTGGCCGGTGAGATCGTGCCGACGGCGCTGACACGATCGCTGGCGGTCGGAGGGCGGGCGCTGTGGGATCTCCCCTCGGGACTGACTCTGCCCGGGGGCCTGGGCGCCACGGCTGTCTCCTCGCCTGACGGGCCACCGAATCCCGGGCTGGTGGATCAGTTCCTCCGCCACGCGCTGGATGGGCCGACCGTCGACGTGCCGCCTGACCCCACACGCCGCCAAATGTCGATCGACGAAGTGATCGCTCGCGTGCGCCGAGCTGCGTCCGGCGGATCGCTGCAGTCCGGTCGTCTCGATTATGCGTTCGAGCTCGGTCCGCGCCTGAGGCTGATCGTGCTGGACCTGGTCCGACGTGACGGCGGGTCCGGCGGGATCGTCAGCCCGGAGCAGCCATCGTGGCTGGCCCGTCAGCTGGCCGACGCGGGCGAGCGCTGGGTGATCGTCATCTCCCATCAACCGCTGGCGAGCTCGGTCGGCGGCGACGAGCTGCTGGCGCTGCTTGACCGGACGCCTGGGGTGATTGCGGCCCTCTCCGGTCACACCCACCGTAATCGGATCGTGCCCCGTCATACCACCGCCGGCGGCTATTGGCTGATCGCCACCGCGTCGCTGATCGACTTCCCCCAACAGGCCCGCGCGTTGCGCGTTGTGGCCACGGCTGGCGGGGGTGTCGCCCTGCAGACGTGGATGCTGGACCACGCCGCGCCGGGCCGCCTGGGCACGATCGCACGTCAGCTCTCATTCACCGACGCGCAGGGCGGCCGACCCAATGGGTTCGCCGGAGGCAGGCTGGATCGCAACGTCACGCTGTATCGGCGCGGATTTTGACCAAGCTGGCGAACCATCGACCGCCCCTACACCAGCGCCGCTCGGTTTGAAAGCCGCCGGAGCGAGCCAGCCGGTCAACGTCGCGCACGGACACCCGCGCCCAGCGAAACCACGTGCTGAACGCTTCAGCCGTTTCCATCCGAACCAGCAACGAGCCGGTCGGCGCGTCGGGCGGGTCCAGCTCGACCAGCAGCCTGCCGTCCTGCGCCAGCAGCGTCTCGATCCGCGCCAGCAGTCGAGACGGGACCCCGCCGATGCCGATGTTGCCGTCGAGCAGCAGCGCACTGCGCCACGTGCCGGCCCCGGGGAGCTCGTCGAAGACCGAGGCCACGATGGCGCGTCCGCCCCGACCGGTGGCCAGCTCGACGGCGACGGGCGAGAGGTCCACGCCGAGCGCGAATACTCCGCGTGTCGCAAGCTCGTGCAGATGGCGACCCGGTCCGCAGCCGACATCGAGCACCGGCCCGCCCAGCTCACGAAGCAGTTCCACGTCGAGCGCGTCCGGTAGCCCGACGTAGCGCTCGAGCGGGACGGCGACGAACGTTCCATCCTGCAGACGCAGGCGCGCGTCCGCCGGCACGCGATGTCGCTCACGAGCTCTTACCAGCCCGTCTCCATAGACCCGGAGCGGATGGCTCATCCCGTAATCGACCGCAGCGTGGCGGCGAACCGTGAGTTCGGCGCTTGCAAGGCAACCGCGCACGCATCGTCGATCGTGTCGACGTCGCGCAGGAGGGGCTGGTCGTGGACACGAAGGCGCAGCTGCCGGAGACGAGCACGCTGCCTGCGCCACGTCGTGTGGCAGCTCATGGGAATACCGCTGAACACCCCGGCGCTGCCATGTTTGAGTCCGACGCTCCAATAACCGCCGTCGGCGGTTCGCCCTAGCACGGCGTCGACCGCTGGGTGTGAGAGCGCACGCAACCCGTCATCGAGCAAGGCCTCGGTCAGCTGGGGGGTATCCATGCCGACCAATAGGGCCGCACCGGGCACATCCGCGAAAGCCGCGGCCAGCCGCTCATCGAGCCCGCTACCGCTCTGGCCGATCAGTTCGAATCCGTCTCGCTGCCAGCAGCGGGGGTCTCCGTCGAAGACCAGGATCTTACGCGGCACGGGCATCCGGGCGACAAGGTCGAGCGTGTCCGTCAGCGCTGCCTCCGCGAGAGCTGCTGCCTGCGCGGGGCTGCACGGGGGCGTAAGGCGTGTTTTGACCCGGCCGGGAATCGGCTCCTTGGCGATTACGAGCAGCGCGACATCGTTCACCTGCTTCAACCTACTTCCCGGACCGGGTCGTGTCGATTACGAAAATCGAAAGCCGTACAAAGATGAACAGTGTCTTAACTCCTGTGGGTGAACAGCCAATTAACTCTGTGCTGACATTCAACTCTTCGCATCGCGCTGTGCCACGCTCCAGTTCGTGCGCTTGCCGTTCGTCGACCCGACCAGCCCGCCGCCCGGACCGTTTCGGCGCACGTTCTGGCGTAGCCCGTTGCGGGGCCCGTGGTTGACCTCGGTACTGGGATGTGCCCTGCTCGTCGGCATCCCGATCGTTGCGGTGACGGGATTCCTGTCCAACGCCGCCTACGACCCGAGGCTCGGGCACAACTCGGTCGGGCGTTCCCTCGGACCGCTGGACTTCTATCTGTTCTCGTTCCCGACGCATCCGAGCTGGCTTTACGCCGTCAACCAGGGGCTCCACATCACGATTGGTCTGGCCGTCTTCCCGATTCTGCTGGCCAAGCTGTGGTCGGTGATCCCGAAGCTGTTCGAGTGGCCGCCGGTGCGGACTCTGGCCCACGCGCTCGAGCGCCTGTCGCTGGCCCTGCTCGTCGGCGGTGCGTTGTTCGAGTTCGTCACCGGGATTCTCAACATCCAGTACGCGTACCTGTTCGGGTTCTTCTTCACCACGGCGCACTATTGGGGCGCGTGGGTGTTCACCGGTGCATTTCTTTCGCACGCGGCGATCAAGCTGCCGACCATGCGCAAGGCGCTGGCCGCCCGGCGTCGTCTCGCGCCGTTGCGCGAAGGCCTCAGTCAGACTCGCCCCGAGCCGGCGCTCCCGGGTGCCGACGAGCTGATCCCCGTAAACCCTCGTGCGCCGACGATGTCCCGTCGCGCGCTGCTTGGCACCGTCGGCGCGGGATCACTGTTCCTGCTCGTACAGGGCGCGGGGCAAGCAATCGGCGGACCGTTCCGCGCGTTAGCGTTTCTGGCCCCGCGCAGCGCACATGGCCGCGGGCCAAACGGCTTCCCGATCAACCGAACCGCGGCCGCGGCGCAGATCACCGCTGGCCATGTGGATGCGAACTGGCGCCTGCGGGTGATCGCCGGTGCACGCACGCTGTCGCTCTCCCGCGCCCAGTTGCTGGCCATGCCGCAGCGCACCTACGACCTGCCGATCGCCTGCGTGGAAGGCTGGTCGACGACCCAGCGCTGGAGCGGAGTGCGAGTCAGCGATCTGGCGGCGGCGGCGGGACTCCGCGGCGATGTAATCGCCAGAACCCGTTCCCTGGCCATCAACGGCGTGTTCGATGCGGCGGTGCTCTCCTCCGAGCAGATCAGCGACGAGCGGACGCTGGTGGCGCTGAAGGTCAACGGCACCGACCTGTCGCTCGATCATGGTTTCCCCGCGCGCGTGATCGGACCAGCGATTCCGGGGGTGCACTGCACGAAGTGGCTGGCCACACTGACGATCGAGCGGGCCTAGGCGATGGGCGCACGATTTCGTCGGGCCTACGGTGCCTCGCCGCTGCATCTGCTGGCCTTGCTGGCCAGCCTGCTGATCGCCGGCACCGCCGCCGCCGGATGGTTTGACAACACCGCTCCGATCACCGAGCGGATCCTGATCTGGTTCCTCGGTGCCGTCATCGGCCACGATCTGGTGCTGCTCCCCCTGTACACGCTGCTTGACCGGATCGCCTTCGGCGCGGCGAGGGGACGGCGGGTCCGTCCTCAGCCGGCGGTGGGCTGGGCCTACGTGCGCGTCCCGGCCCTGCTCAGCGGGCTGCTGTTCCTGGTCTTCTTTCCGGAGATCCTGCGGCTCGGCGACGCCGCGTTTCACACGGCCAGCGGCCTGAACCAAGACCCGTACCTGCTGCGCTACCTGCTGAGTTGTGCGGGCCTGTTTGCCCTCTCCGGGCTGGCCTATGCCGGCAGCCTGGCGCGAGCGCGAGCGCGACGCCGGCTCGGGCCAGGGGCGCCGAGGAGCGCTGAAGCGATCAGCGAGGACACGGAGGTCCGGTAAGCCCGGCCACCACGGAATCCGCGGCGGTGCGCCGACCGACGCGGGTGAACGGCGCCAGCGCCGGATCGCCAAGCGGGTTGCGCGACGGCGCTGCGCCCGTGGCGCAGCTGGTGCTCACCGGATGCAACGTGCGCTGGCGCAGCCGGGCCAGCGCGACGGTGGAATAGGCACGCCGAAGCCGAACGCCGTAGGGACGGAGGTCAAGGAACCAGAGGTCCCGATCGGGGCTGACCAGCGGGGCGACCCGCAGGAGCGAGCGCAGCGACGAGAGCACGCTCCTCGCCTTGGCGGGCTCGAAACCCGCTGGATCGACCCAGAGGCCATCGAAGCCCGCGGCGGTGACCGAGGCAACAACCAGAGCCAGCGGCTGCCCTGCCAGCTGCGCCGACCAGTCGCCCGGGCGCCCCTTCATCGCGCCGTAGCTCCAGCGCAATGTCGAGGAATGCAGGTAGCCCCGCAGGAGCTCGTACTTGGTGGCGTAGGTAGCCACCTGATCGCTTGGGCGCGTCTGCGGATAACCCTCTGGGAATGGGACGTAGGGCAGTTGGAAGACGCCGGCGCCCGGCGGCAGCCGGGCTTCGATCTCAGCCACGAAGCTCTGGTCGCTGTGCCACTGACGTGCGTTGGCCGCATAGGCCGGCACGAACGCGTCCGTCGTCTGGTCATAGACGCCGAACGCCAGCACCGCGGCCAGCACCCCGGCCGCGAGCGCCGGCCCGGCCCGCCGCCGGCGCAGCGGCGCGAGCAATCCATCCAGCAGCAGCGCCGCCGCGAGCAACGAGAAGAATGCGATCACCACCGAGATCCGGTTCCAGGCGCGGATGTCGGGCGTGATGAAAACCTCGAACAGGCTGCCGAGCCCTCCGACGGTGCCGGCGGCCAGGGCGACAGCGACGCCGAGCCCGGCGTGAGGCAGCAGTCGCCGGGCACCGATCCATCCGGCGGCGCCGAGCAGAGCCGAGAGGCCGCAGACGCCAAGCCAGCCAAAGCCGATCGTGCCGATCGCGCCGAGGCTTGCGAAGCAGGACTCGCAGTAGCGAGGCGCGACCGTGCGGTCGTACCGTGCCGTTATCCGCCGCAGCGGCGCAATCCGATCTCCGGGCGCGGGCAGCACCAGCGTCAGCGGTGACAGGGCGAACGCCTCGTTGTTGCTCGCGTCGGCCTTGGCGGAGCGCTCGACCGCGGCGTTCGTCCCGTGCTCGAAGCGGTACACGATGCTCGGGGCCAGGTTGAACCCGAGCGTGGCCGAGATCAATGCGACGATCAGCACTCCCTCGCGGATGGTCCGCCTCCGGCGACGTGTGGCCGCGATTGCCGTCGCGCAGATCACCAGCACCAGGGCGAACGTCGCGTAGTAGATGTTGTCGGAGCCGATCACCAGGCACAGTCCGACAGTTGCGAGCGACCGCTTCGATACCCAGGGGGCTCGGCTGAGATTCGGCTGAGGAGCTCGCCGCGCGAACAGCGCCGAGGAACCGAGCAACCTAAGGAACAGATAGGCCGCCAGCGGCACCGCGTAGTAAGCCGACAGAAACAGATGCGACTCGCCGCGAAAGAAGTGATAGGTGAGCAGCGAGAAGAGGACCGAGATCACCCCGGCCACCAGAGCGCTGACACCCAACGCGCGCAGCACGACGTGAGATCCCAAGCTGGCCAGCGAGAAGCTGAGCAGATAGAACAGGTTGACCACCAGGGCGGGGTTCGATGAGAACCGCGTCAGCCCCCGGAGAATCAGGAGGTTCAGGTTGTCGGCGCCCTGCGGAAGGTCGTAAAGGTGTTGGCCGAACGGAGCGCCGAGGCTTGGATTGGAGAGATAGGAGCCGTGCTCGACAATTCCCTTCACGAGCATCAGGTAGAACTTCGCGTCGTCGGCCGCGGTGTAGCGCAGCGGCACCCCGAGATCGGCATGCCAGAGCCGCAGCGCCCAGGCGACGCACACCAGGCTCACCCCCGCCACCAGCAGCCCTTCGACCGTCGGGGCGAGCGTCCTCGCGCGCCGGGACTTGGTCGCGGTCCCCGTCACGCTGCGCGCAGCGACCCCGCGGCGAATTCCGCCATCCCCGCCGTGAAGTCCTCGACGGCGCTAAAACCTAGTGCCTCCCGCGCGTGTTCGGCCGACGCGTACACGTGACGGACGTCGCCGAGGCGGAACTCGCCGGTGACGATCGGCTCCGGAGCCTCCGCTCCGGCCACCGCGGTCAAGGTCTCGGCCATCTCACCGACACTGCGGGGATCCCCGCTGGCCACGTTGAAGGCTCCGGCCACAGGCTCCGAGCGGGTCAGCGCGATCACGTTGGCCCGCGCCACGTCGCGCACGTGGACGAAGTCTCGCAGTTGACGCCCGTCCTCGAACACCCGTGGCGAGCGGCCGCCGGCCAGCGCGCTCGCGAACCGGGCGGCGACGCCGGCGTACGGCGTGTCACGGGGCATCCGCGGGCCGTACACGTTGTGATAGCGAAGCGCTGTTACCGGAACGCCGGTCTCCCTCGCGTAAGCGAAGCACAGGTGCTCCTGATGGGTCTTGGTGGCGGCATAGACGTTTCGGGGTTCAAGCGGCGCGGATTCCTCCACGGCGAGAGGCTCGAGCGGGCCACGACACACACAGCAGCGGGGGTCAAACCGGCCCGCGGCCAGGTCGGCAAGCTCCCGAGGGCCCGGACGCACCGGTCCGTGCTCGACACAGCGATAGCCCCCTTCGCCGTAGACGACCATGCTGCTCGCAAGCACCAGCCGCCCGGCGAACCCCGTCGAGGCGAGCTCGCCCAGCAGTACCGCGGTGCCGAGGTCGTTGTGCCGCACGTAATCGCCGATGTCGAGCATGTTCTGGCCGAGCCCGACCATCGCCGCCTGATGGGTGACCGCAGCGACGCCGCGGAGAGCCCGCGCGACGGTGTGTCGATCGGTGAGCTCCCCCTCGATGAATTCGGCCTCGGGGTTCAGGTAATCCGGCCGCTGGCGGTGAGCGGCCGGGAGCAAGGCGTCGAGTACGCGAACGGCGTCGCCGCGCTGCACCAGCGCGTCGACGATATGTGAGCCGATGAATCCGGCGCCGCCGGTGACGAGGATCATCCTTCGCACGGTATGGCTCGGCCGTATCCGGGGGAAGACCCAATGGCCCGAATTTCTCCCGGTGTAAGGACTCGCTCCGTAGCCTGCGGCGTGTGATCGAAGTGATCCTCCCGGTGCTCGATGAGGTCCAGGCCATTCCCGGGGTGCTCGCGGCGATGCCTGACGGGTTCACGCCGTTGGTTGTCGACAACGGCTCCGTCGACGGCTCCGGCGCGCTGGCCCGCCGCCTCGGCGCGAAGGTCGTCGACCAGGCCCAGCGAGGCTTCGGCGCGGCATGTTTTGCGGGGCTGCAGGCCGCCGGCTCTGAGGTCGTGTGCTTCATGGATTGCGACGGGTCGCTTGACCCGCAGGAGCTGCCCCGGGTCACCGGCCCGGTCGTGCGTGGCGAGGCCAAGCTGTGCCTCGGCGCCCGCTCGGCAGCGCCGGGCGCGTGGCCGTGGCACGCGCGGGCCGCCAACCGATGTGTGGCGTTCGAGCTGCGCCGCCGCTGCGGCGTGCAGCTGACCGACCTTGGTCCGATGCGAGCCGCCCGCCGTGAGGCTCTGCTGGAGCTGGAACTGCGCGACCGCGGCTTCGGCTGGCCGCTGGAGATGGTGCTGAGCGCCGCAGCGCGGAGCTGGAGCGTGACCGAGGTGCCGGTCAGCTATCGAGTTCGAGACGGTGGTCGTTCCAAGGTCTCCGGCAGCATGACGGGCACCTGGCGGGCGGTGCGCGACATGAGCACCCTGCTGGCGTGAGCGTCGGCGGCTGGGCATCCTCGCTGCCCCTGAGGCGGCCCACCGACCGTGCCCGGCATGATCGCGCCCGCGGCGCGGCGCTGATCCAGATCGCCGGTGCCTCCGCGCTGATCGCCGCGGTCGGAGGATCGCTGTGGTTGTCGGCCAGCGCCGCCAGCGGCAACTATCTACTGGAACTGCCGACCACGATCGCGCGTCCGAGCTGGATCCAAGGACCGCTGCATGGCCTCGGCATGCTGCTCGGATCCTCTGGGCCGTCCTCGACGAGCGCGGCGCTGCTCGTCCTGCTCGCGGCCTATCTCGGCGCACTGGCGTGCGCGGATTCGATCTCGCCGCGGCTTGCCATCACGGCGGTCGGGTTGGCCAACCTCGCGTTCACGCTGGGCCCATCGATCGTCTCGAGCGACGCCTTCGGCTACATGGCCTACGCGCGCGACGCCTCGCACGGGCTGAATCCGTACCTATCAGCGCCCAGCGCGCTAGTCCACGACGGAGTTCTCCAGTTCGTCTACTGGAAACACCAGACCAGTCCTTACGGGCCGCTGTTCACCGCGCTGAGCGTCCCGCTCGGACTACTGCCGGCCGCGGTGGCGTTCTGGGCCTATAAGGCAGCGGCGGGCATTGCCGCAGTATTGCTCGCTCTGCTGGCCGCCAACCTCTGCCGACGGCGCGGGGACAGCATGACTCGAGGGGCAATCTTCGTTGGGTTGAACCCGGTGCTATTGGTCTACGCCGTGAGCGGGGCGCACAATGACCTACTGGCCGCGCTGCTTGTGATGGGCGCGGTCGCCCTCATGCTGCGTGGCCGCGACGAACTCGGAGCTGGGGTCGTGGTGGCCGCGGCCGCCGTCAAGCTGACGCTCGGACTGGCGCTTCCGTTCGTACTTATCGGAGCGCAGCGTCGCGGCGCGGCGCTGGTGGGCGCCGGCGTAGCTCTGATCGCCTTCGGCGTCCCCACGTTGGTGCTGGCAGGCCCTCATGTTTTCGACCAACTGCAGCGGATCGTCAGTGACCCCCATTTTGACATCGCCTTCAGCGGGCCTGACCGGCTCGCCACGGCCCTCGCCACACACATCGACGGACCTGTGCGAACCCTCTGCAGCGCTTTCGCCGCAGTCATGGCGCTGGCGATGATGCTCTGCGCGCGCCGCGGAGCCGACGTGATCGCCGCGGCTGGCTGGGCCTTCCTGGCCCTGATCGCCTCGATCGCCTCGCTGGCGCCCTGGTATCTGGTCTGGTTGCTGCCGCTGGCCGCGATCGGGCGCAGCCGTGCTCTATGGGTCGGCGCGATCCTGGCCACGTTGTACCTCGTTGCCGTCCATCTGCCGGCGCTGGGGGGGGAACCGTGGCTGTCGGGACCCGTTGGATGATCAACCGCACGAGCCCACGCACCGAAAATGGGTTTGGACTAGCCATGATGGGCAGCGCTGTGTGTGGGCCTCCAGACAAATCCTGGCGACGAGCCGCGGGGGTGAATCTCCAAATGAGAACGGCGGCGTCGGCCTGAGCAGGTCCATTACAGCCGCGTGCTCGCGCTGCCGACACTTGGGTACGCCGCGCTTTCGACCCTGCTCTCCGCGCACCAGCCCGATCGGTTGCGGCCGAGGCTCGAGTTGGGCGAGGACGATGAGCTCGCGCGTCGCAGCAGCGTTCAGTGTCTCGCCGGTGCAGACGGCGTGTCCGTAAGCGCGTTTTCGAGCAGTTGCACCTCGTCACCGATCTCCGACGCCCGCTGCGGCGAACGCTCCCACCCGCGAAAGTCCCGTCGCTGTGTGTTCGTGCCGGGCCGACTCAGCCCGGCTCGGTGCGGACGCAGCACGGCCTGTCGCGATGGGGCGGATCTAGGCCGGCGGAGTCTGGTGGGTCACGATCTCGGCCGGGGAATCACTGCCCCAGGGTAGCCGGCGTCTGAACAACCGGTGAATTTGGGGTCGGCGCGGGTTTCAGGCGCGGGTCCAGTGCGACAATGGTGATCATGGATGCACATAGCCGGGGGTCGGTGCTGGTCGTTGACGACGAGCCGACGATCGTCGAAGTGGTGGCGCGGTACCTGGAGAGATCCGGGTATCGCACGCACATTGCTAACGATGGGCCGCAAGCCATCGCGTCCGCCGCCCGGCATCGTCCAGACCTGGTCGTGCTCGATCTGATGCTTCCCGGACTCGACGGGCTCGAGGTGTTGCGCAGGCTCCGTGACCAGGACCGCGACCACATCGCTGTGATCCTGCTGACGGCCAAGGGCGAGGAGTCCGACCGCGTGATCGGCCTCCGGCTAGGTGCCGATGACTACGTTGTGAAACCGTTCTCGCCCGCGGAGCTTGTCGCGCGGGTCGACGCCGTGCTGCGCCGGATCGACACCTCGCCCGAGCGCGAGGCACCGCTCGAGCTCGCCACCATGACCATCGACCCGGGCGCGCGCCGGCTGTTTGTCAACGGCAGCGAAGTGCCGCTGACTCAGCGGGAGTTCGAGCTGCTGCTGTTCCTGGCCCGCAATCCGGGCCGCGCCTTCTCACGCAATCAGCTGATGGACGCGGTCTGGCAGTACGCCTTCTATTCCGATACCTCGACCGTCACCGTGCACATTCGGCGGCTGCGGGCGAAGCTCGAAGCCGATCCCTCGCGTCCGGCCCACATTCAGACTGTTTGGGGCATGGGCTACCGCTTCCAGCCATGACCGTCCGCTCTCAGGTCGCGGTGCTCTCCGGTCGGCTCCGCGCCGCGCTCGGCTCGCTTTCGCATCAGTTCGCGCTCACCATCGCGATCGTCGTCGCGCCCGTGCTGGTCGCACTGGTTGTCGTCGGGCTGCTGATGGTCGTCTCCGGGCACGCCGCCGTGCTGGTGGCTGCGATCGTGGTCATCGCAGGTGTGCTGGCGGTGGCGGCAGCGAGACTCCTCGCCGGAGGCATCCTCCGAGACGTCCAGGCGATCCGGGATGGGTTGGCCGCCGTCGGACGCGGGCAACGTGACGTCGAAATCGAGACCGCTGCCGACGACGAGCTGGCCGAGCTGGCTCGCGCCGCCAACGTGATGATCGCCCAGCTGCGCGCCGAGCAGACGGCGAGTGACCGGTCCGATTCGGCGCGACGCAGCCTCGTCGTCGCGGTCTCGCACGATCTGCGCACGCCGATCACGTCGCTGTGCCTGCTCGCCGAAGCCGTCGAGGACGAGATCGTCGACGGGGAGATGCGCCGCAGTTATCTCAAGCGGATGCGCACGCATATCCACGCGCTCAGCGCCCTGATTGATGATCTGTTCGAGCTGTCGAGACTGGAGGCCGGTGACATCCATTGGTCGCTCGAGCAGGTGCAGCTTGATGTGCTGGTCGGTGAGACGGTCGACGCGATGCGCGTCCAGGCCGAGGCCAAGGGCGTCTCGGTTAGCGCCCAGATACCGGCGATAGCGGGCGTCGCGCGCGCCAACCCGGAGAAGCTCCAGCGGGTTCTGTTCAACCTGATCCAGAACGCCATCCGGCATACCCCGGCCGACGGCAGCGTTGTCGTGCGCGCTGAACCGGTGGCCAACCGCATCGAGATCGAGGTCGCTGACAGCGGCGACGGCATCGCCGCCGAGGAACGCGAGCGTGTGTTCTCCGCCTTCTACCGCGGGGGCGCCGGCGCCGCCCGCACCGAGGCGGGCGCCGGGCTAGGGCTAGCCGTGTCCCGCGCCATCATCGAGGCCCACGGCGGGCGGATCTGGCTGGCCGACGCCGCCGCCGGGACGTGCGTCCGCTTCAGCCTGCCTGCAGCACCGGTCTGAACCCGGCGCGCCACAGGATCACGATCAGCGCACGTAACCTGGCGGCGTTCGGGCCAGCGCCCGCGGCGCGCATGACCGCGATGATCTCGTCGACCGCGTTGAGTTCGACCTCGGGGTATGCGTCGCCCTTGCCCGACCGGACGACGACGAGGCCCTCACGCGCCGAGATGCGGACGTCCGCGGCCTGCAGGGCTGCGGCCTCGGACAGCCGCAGACCGGTGAACAGCAGCAGCGCGACGATCGCGCGGTCGCGCGCCATGGACTCCTCGGCCGCCTGCAGCAGCAGCAGCTGCGCGTCGACGTCCAGCGCTCGCGGCGCGCTTCGCGGTAGCTCCTCGCGGCGCACGATCGCCGCCCGGAGCCCGAGGAAGCGAAAGAGGTGATCCATACCGGCGAGCGCCTGGTTGACCGACGCCGGCGACAAGCCACGAGCGATCTTCATGTGGCGCTTGTAGGCGCGGGCGGCGAGATCACGCGCGCGCGGCGCGCCGAGCGCTTCGCTCGGCCCCACGTCGCGTTGATCGAGCCACGCGACGAATGCGGTCGCTGCTGCGAGGTACGCCTCGCGGGTGCGGGCCGACGGCGCCTGCTCGGCGAGCCGCCCGTCGTAGTCGGCGAGCACCGCGGCCGGGTCACGCCTGTTGATGGAACCGTCTTGGGCGTCTTGCGGACCAGCCATCTACGCACTGATAGAAGCCCGGCCGGACGGAAGTTCGATCAACGGCCATTGGAGGAAGCTCGCGAGCGAGGCAGAGCGGTGACAACGACCTCGTAGATGTGATAAGGGAAGGGGATGTTGGTCGAAGGGCGTCATCGGTCGGATCGACGGAGAGTCGGCCTGAGCCCTCGCTTCGGGATTGCTTCTCTCGCGATGCTCGCCGTGGTCGCGTGCGCCGCTTCCGGCGCAACGGCCAAGACCGCCCCCCGGCTGTCCCTGATCGCACTCGCGCCGGGCAACATCCGCGTCCACGACGGCGGCCAGCTCGCGATCGGCGTCCTGTGTCGCGCGAACTCCAGCGCCTGCGCCGGCCGGGTGCTGATCAGCCCTTTGCACTCTTCGCCGCACAGCGCACCGCTGGCCGCGGTCAACATCCGCCTGCGCTCCGGCCGCGAGTCAGTGGTCGCGATCGCGCTCACGCGCGCAGGCCGTCGAGCGCTGGCGCGCCAGCACCGGCTACGGGTGCGGATCATCATCCATGCCCGCGACGAGGCGCATCGGCTCGCTGCCTTGAGTGCCAAGCGAACACTCGTGCCCGGCTCTGCTGTCGGGTGCTGGCCGAGATTCGTGCCTGGACAGGCCTTCTCACTGGCCAACTCGCCTACCGCTCGCGGGTTCACCTATTTGAACGGAAGCGTCGGCGACCCTAGTACCGACGGTTGCCTTTACCGCCTGGACGACGCATTCCGGCTCGACAATCCGCCCGAAACAGCAGTAGACGTCCCGATCAAGTTCGCCGATCCGTACGTGGCGACCGTGCTGGATGGCGGCAGCGTGATTACGCAGAACCCGCCGCCGTTTTACGACGTGGCGTCATGGGATCTGCGCACCGGCAGGCGCGTGCATCTCGACCGGCTGACTATCGGTGGAGAGGACGAGGTGAGCCTCGTGGTCAGCCCGACCGACGGGGCGATCGCATGTATCTCCGGCTTCGAGGGGCCCGACCCCAGTGACATCGTCATTGTCGGCGCCGACGACGCTGATGGCTATCGCACGCTGGACACCAGCAACGGAATCAACATCGCTTCGCTTGCGATCTCCGGCAACATCGTGAGCTGGACGGACAACGGACAGACGCGAACTGCGACGTTGCGGTAGCCCATCAGCATTGCTGTGTGCAAGAGAGATTGTCACCGCTCGAGCCAGCTAGTTCGACTTGGTGGCCAGA
>QHBV01000180.1 GCA_003244035.1 Solirubrobacterales bacterium
TCGTGCACGGCGGCGACGATCGAGGTGTACGCCCAGCACAAGGGCTGGGATATCGGACCGGTCGAGGTGCAGGTCGACTACACCCCCGCGGAGCGGGGTTGTCCGACCAGGTTCAAGCTCGCGCTGCGCTTGTCACAAAGGTGCAGCCAGGAGCAGATCGAGCACCTCCAGGTGATCGCCGCGAAGTGTCCCGTGCACCGCACGCTGGAGGGCGAGGTGATGTTCGAGGACCGGCTCGAGCTCCTCGAGCCGGCGCGGACGTAGGCGCCGGCGCCTGCGCTGAGCGTCGGCGCTCAATCGACAACGCTCACCCCGGCCGACCGAAGCTCGGCGACGGCGCGCTCGGCGTCGCCTGGCTCGACCCCCCGGGTGGCGTCGCGGTGCAGGACCACCTCGAACCCGGCGCGTGTGGCCGCCAGCGCCGTGGCCTTGACGCAGACGTCGAGCGCGAGCCCAGCCACATGCACGGTGTCGACGCCCCGCTCGCGCAGCATCCGCGCGAGCCCGGTGTCCTCGAACGCGGAGTACCCCTCGCGATCGGGCGCCCGTCCCTTGTCGAGCACGGCGTCGATCTGACCGCGGTCGAGGTCCGGGTGCAGCTGGGCGCCGGGCGTCTCGCGCACGCAGTGCACCGGCCAGGGCCCCCCGTGCGGGGCGAATGAACCGTGATCGGGCGGATGCCAGTCGCGGGTGGCGATCACATATGGATAGTGCTCAGCCAGGCGATTGATCGGCGCGAGGACCGCGTCGCCCTCGGGCACGGCAAGCGCGCCTCCGGGACAGAAGTCGCACTGGACATCGACGACGATCAGCGCCTCCATGCAGCGCCAATATAGTCATCCGATGTCCGCGCGCTCGGCGTCGATCCTCGAGGGGCTGCGGCGTGTACTACTCGCGCCCGATCCGGCGGTCGCACCCGCGCTCCGCGGACCGGCGAAGGCCGCAGTGCTCGTGCCCCTGTACATTCGCGACGATCAGCTGCACGTCGTGCTGACCCGGCGTCGCGATGATCTGCGGCGCCATCCGGGAGAGATGTCCTTCCCCGGCGGCCGCTGGGAGCAAGGCGATCACGACCTCCGCGCGACCGCGCTGCGAGAGGCTCACGAGGAGATCGGGCTCCAGCCGGCGGCGATCGAAATCGTCGGGGCGCTGCGCCCGACGGCCACGATCACCACCGGCTACCGGATACATCCCTTCGTCGCCGTGATCGAGCCTCCGCGCGCCTGGGCACTGAGCGCCAGTGAGGTGGCAGCGGTGATCGAGCTGCCGCTGCCGGGGCTGCGGGCCGCTTACGCTCGCCGCGTCCTGATCGGTCGCGGCCTGCCGGTCGCCACCGACACCTACCTCGCCGGCGAGCAACTGATCTGGGGCGCGACGGCTCGGATCCTCACCGACTTGTTCGGCCGGATCGCCCCGGCCGCCGCGCCGCCCAGCGAATCAGCCGCTACACCAGCGCATGCCTGGGCTCAGCCCTTCTCGATCGGCACGTCGACTAGGTTCCCCCACTCGGTCCATGACCCGTCGTAGTTCTTGACGTCGCCTTCGCCGAGCAGCTCGTGCAGGACGAACCAGGTGTGGGCCGAGCGCTCCCCGATGCGGCAGTAGGCGATGATCGGCTCGCCCGAGAGCACACCCTTGCCTCCGTATAGCTCGCGCAGCTCGTCGGCCGACTTGAAGGTCCCATCCTCCTTGACCGCCTGCGCCCACGGGACCGACGCGGCGCCAGGGATGTGCCCCCCGCGCTGGGCCCCCTCCTGCTCGTAGCCGGGGGGTGAGATCAGCTCGCCCGAGTACTCTGCCGGCGAGCGGACGTCGACGAGCTCGCGGGAGTCGCTGAGCGCGGCGAGGACCTCGTCGCGCTTGGCGCGAATCGCCTCGTCGCCCCTCCTTGCCCTGAACGCTGCCGGCTGGTGACTCGGGAGGTCGGTGGTGGTCGGGCCGCCCTCGGAGATCCAGCGCTCGCGCGGACCGTTGAGGAGCTTGACATTGTCGTGCCCGTAGTACTTCAAATACCAGTAGGTGTAGGCGGCGAACCAGTTGTTGCGGTCGCCGTACAGGATCACCTGGTGGTCGTTGGAGATGCCCCGGCTGCCGAACAGCTCGGCGAACGCCTGGGGGCCCAGGAAGTCGCGCTTGACCCGGTCCTGGAGATCCTCGCGCCAGTCGAACCCGATCGCACCGGGGATGTGGGCCTCTCGGTACAGCGCCGGGTTCTCGTCGACCTCGACGATCCTGATCGAGTCGTCGTCGAGGTGCTGCTGCAGCCATTCGGGCTCCACCAGTACGTCCTTCGCATACTCAGCCATTGGCTTGCCTCTCCCGTCGTTGTTGACCGATGATTTCCGATCGGCTTTTACCTATTTCGTTTGCCGGCGCCGAGTCTAGCGGGTCGCGATCACCCGCTCGACGGCCTCCACCGCCGCCGGCAGCCACAGTCCGTGGTCGGCTGGATCCGCTGCCAGGATCGCGTGCGGGATCATCGATCGCTCACAGAACCTGGACACGCGCTCGGCACCGGCCCGCAGGACCTCCCGGTCGACGCTTCCCGCCGCTTCGTAGACGACGCCGCGCACGGTGCTGTCGAGCATTCGGGTGAGCAGCATCTCGAGCCTGGGGCCATGCAGTGCGCTGATCTGCTCCCAGGAGCCCGCGGCCGAGCCCAACAAGACGCACACGAGGGTCACGCGCTCGAGCGATCCGGCGATCGTCGCGACCCGATCTGGGTCCCCGATCACGGCTTCGGCACCGGCGGCTTCGATCATCCGCAGGCGCCCGGAGGTCCGGGTGGTGCCGCGCACTGCGTGCCCGCCAGCACGCAGTGCGCGCGCAAGCGACCCACCCCTGCATCCGCAGCCGATGATCAGGCTTCGCGCCACCGCTCCTGCGACCCTATCGCGCCGGCACCCGGCGCAACTATCGCGAGCGGCGAGGTGTTTACGGGAGCAGTCACACAGCCACCGCCAGTTTGGAAACGGGGATCCAGCTCGGGCGGCGGCGACACCTCTACAACCCAGAAGAAGGAGGCCTCATGCGCCTACGCTTTGCCATGTCCGCGTCGCTGCTTGCCGCGCTTGCGGTGGCCGCGGTACCGGGCGTCGCCAGCGCCGTGCCGCACCACAACCGCGGCCTGACGATCAACGTCTTTCCCAACCCGATCCTGGCCGGCGAATCGGTGGTGATCTACGGTCAGCTCAACCACGCCCCAGTCAGCGGTGAGACGATCGTGCTCTACCACCACATCGCCGGCTCGCACACCGGCTTTACGAAGGTCGGCCAGACGACCACAGGACCAACCGGAACCTACGAGTTCTCCCGCCCCGACGGCGTCGTGATGACCAACCGCAGCTGGTTCGTCAGGGACGCCGGGCACCCCGGCGTCCACAGCCGCACCGTCAACGAGCGCGTAG
>QHBV01000181.1 GCA_003244035.1 Solirubrobacterales bacterium
GTTTCCTTCGTAGGTATCGGTTAAGGTGCTCGCGGCCCCGGGGTTCGATGAGGTGTAGCGATGGGCGGCCTCGCTGGCCGGGTCCCCCACCGACAGGGTGTCCGAGGTGGTCTGCGCCGCAGAGGGCTGGCCGTACCAGTACGCGGTGGAGGAGTACGTCGCCGGCACGTCGTCCACCGGTCCGTGCTCGATCCCGAACGTCAGCGACGAGGCGAACGGCACCGCGTCGGCGAGCATCGACCGGTAGGTGCTGGTGCAGTCCGTCCCCGGCGGACAGCTGTACTGACCACCCTCGTGCGCGGGGTTGCCGTTGAGCGGGTCGCTGAACGGGCCGCGGTCGAAGTACCAGCCCCCCTGGTAGAAGTCCTCCGTGCCGGTGCCGTGGATCTGCGGCGTGCGCGATCCGTCGACGTAGACGCGCTCGTCGCCTTCGAGGTATGCCCGCGTGGCGGGCCCGACCATGGTGTGCGTCACGCCGACGAACTTGCCGTGACCGGCGGCGTGCAGGAACACGTGGTCCTGCCCGGGGGTGGTCGGCCCGCCGCTCGCCGTCGCCCGGAAGTAACCCGAGCTTCCGTGTGGGCCGAGGCCCTCCGCGGCCCGGTATGAGGGGGCGGAGGCGACCGTGGCGACGCCGGACGCGGTGTGCTGCGAGGCGTTGTACAGCTCGACGGTCGCGTCGCGACGATACGGCATCGGCCACCATGACGACAGCGTCTGGCGAGCCGGATCGATGCCGTACATCAGCGCCCGCACCTGATACAGGCCCAGGCCGGAGCCGAAGAACTGCCCCAGCGGGGCGTCGACGGTGCGCTGCCCATCGAAGCTGATGCGCAGCCTGACGTGCTGCAGGACGTCGTCGGAGGCGAGCACCGCGCCCTGGTCCTGCGTCGACGGTGGATAGCAGAAGTTGCGTACACCCGAGAACGTCTGCTGGGTAATGGTGTACCCGTGCGCCGCCTCGTTGGCGGTGTGATTCGGCCCAACGTCGACGGTGTCGGTGCGCACCGGCTGGCCGTTGACCATGGAGTCCACCCAGTAGGTGAACTCGTTGAAGTCGTTGCTGGAGGACACGAACACGTTGCGGATCGTGATCTTCGACTTGCCGGCCGTCGCCGACGCGGGCAGGTTGACGCTCTCGTTGGCCCAGGTGCAGCCGCTCTGGGTCGCATTGGGTGCCCATTGGGCGACCCGCTGGCCGTCCACGTAGACGTCGGCGACCTGAGCGCCGACCTCCGCGTCCAGACGCCGAGTCAGGCGCACGCCCTGGTTGTGGGGGTCGATGGCAACGGTGAACTGGCTGGAGGCGCCGCCGTCTAGGCCGAAGGCGCGCCCGTCGTCGGCCACGTAGGTCGGTGCCGGCGGGCCGACCAGCTGCGGGATCCGCAACTGCAGGGCGGAGATCGCGCCCGTGCCATGCACCGCGCCGAGCCGCGCGGTCTGGCCGGGACCGACTCGGAACGACTGCTGTGCCGTGTACGTGTCGGGCTGGGCAGGCTTGGGGTCGGCCGTGCCGGCCGCCTTGAGCTTGGCGATGACATCGGTCGCCTTGTCGCTCGGGTTGAAGGTCGAGACTCCGGCCGCGTCGGCGAAGGCCCGGTAGGTCACGTGGTAGTAGTTCGGGTCGTGGTCGGTGTAGACCAGCATCGATGACCGGAAGGGCATCGGCGCGATGATGTACACGCCGCCCGAACTCTGCGTGTCGTTCGCTACCACCGGATACACGAACGGCGCTCCCAGCTTGCCGTCGGCGATGTCCTGGAACGGCGCGTCGAGCACGGTCCGCCCGTCAAGGATGACGTGCAGGTTGCCGGCGTTGGTGACGTTGCCCGCGTCGCCGTTGTAGATGTCGGTCGCCCAGATCGAGGCGATCTCTCCGGCGCCGGCGTGCTCGGCCAACACGCAGCTTCCGCTGGGCCCGCTGCGCAGGCAATGCCGGAAGTCACCGTTGCCGCCGCTGCGGTCGAAGCTGGAGAACTGCTTCGTCTGCACCCCGACCGGGATCTGCGCCAGCCGGTCCAGATGCCGGTAGATGTCCCAGCCGACCGGGCCCTTGGGCGCCGCCGCATCGTGCCGGTCTGCCTGATGCGCTCGCGGAGGCGCGCCGGCCACCGCGGCCATGGGGAGCGCCACCAGCAGCGCCGCTGCCACCGCGGCGCAGCCGAGCAGCCTGCTGAACGATCCGATCTTCTTGCTGCGCATGGCTAACTGTCCTCCCTGGGCGGGTGTTCGACGGTGCGCGACGCGGTCGTCACAACAGACTGCGTCTCCCGTGACACTCGAGAAATCGATTTCTGAGATTCTAGATGACACCATGATC
>QHBV01000182.1 GCA_003244035.1 Solirubrobacterales bacterium
GGAGCTCCTCTATGTGCGGGGGGCGGCGCCCGCGCGTGCCGGTGCCCAGCTCGCGCGCGGGGTCGCAGTGCCCCGGCCCCCCCCCCGCCACAGCCTCGCGGGCGGTGGCCGCCAGCGGCGCGCGGCCGAGGTTGGTGTGGAGGATCACCCCTGTCGCGTTGAGCACCCGCCCCGGCGATGACCGCTGCAGCGAGACCAGCAGTGCTCGGGCTCGTAAGATCAAGCTCTCGGGCGCCGGCGCCGCGCCCGCAGGCGCAGCGCCGGCGAGCATGGCGGTCCGGCATTCATCGATCGCGCCCCGCGCGGCCGCCACCGCCAGCCCGTGCGGAGCATCGAGCGCGGCGGCCAGCTCGTGAACCGCCGGCAGCGCGCTCAGGCCTCCTGTTGCGGGATCGTCCCGCGCACCCACTCGCCCTCCTCCTTCTTCCAGATCGGCGCCTGCGCCTTGACCTCGTCGATGATCTCGCGCGCGCCGGCGAATGCCTCCGCTCGGTGCGGCGCCGAGACCGCGACGAGGACCGACGGCTCGGACAGCGGCACGATCCCCACGCGGTGCTCGGCCGCCGCGGCGCACAGTCCATGGCGCTGCACCGCACGCGCGACGATCTCGGCGATCTTTGCCTCGGCCATCTCCGCGTACGCCTCGTAATCGAGCTCCACCACCTCCCGTGTCACCCCGAGAAAGGTCACGACCGCGCCGGCGGCGGGATGCCTCACCCGCGCGAGCAGGAGGTCGAGCGACAGCGGCTCGGGCGTGACTCGGGCGTGGTGGGAGTCGAGCTCGGGGTCGAGCTCGGGCGAGCCGCCCGAGACCGGTGGGATCAGCGCGATCTCGTCGTCGGGCGCCAGCACCGCGTCGGCGTGCGCGTACTCGCGGTTGACGGCCATCACGACGGCGACACCGTCCGTGAGGCCCTCGATCCGCGCCAGCGCATCCGACACGCGCGCGCCGTCCGGAAGCTCGAGCTCGAGCTCACTCGACCCGCCCGCGCGCTCGCGCAAACCGGCAAACAGACGTATGCGCACCTGCATGCCATCAAGGGTACCTGGGAGGGCGAAGCGCAGATGTCCGTGCGGGCTGCTCGCTTGCGGGCGAGCAGCCCGCCACAATCCGGTTCGTGCCCCTCCTGGCCCGGACATGGATCGCCGCCGCCCGGGTGCGCCGGCGGCTGCGGCCGCCGGCGGCCCGGCGCGCCCGCCAAGACCTGATCCGCCGGCATGCCGCCGGGCGCTCGTTCGCCGACATCGGCTGCATGTGGGGGGTGGACGGAGCGCTCGCATTCCTGGCCGAGGACAGCGGCGCGAGCGCGGTCACCGGGCTCGACCTGATGCCCGCCACCCCGGCCTTCACCGCCGAGCACGAGCGGCGGGGCTCGCGCATGCGCTTCGTCCAGGGGGACGTGCACGACCCCGGCACGATCGCGGAGGTCGGGCGCCATGAAGTGGTCTGGTGCAGCGGCATCATCTACCACGCCCCGAGCCCGTTGCTGACGCTCGAGCGCCTGCGCTCGCTCACCGCCCAGACGCTGATCCTGGCGAGCGAGACGATCCCCGAGGTCCCCGGCCTGCGGCAAGCGTGCGTGTTCCTCCCCGGCCTAGCCGACGCCGACCGCCGCGCACACGCCTTCGCCCGCCCCGGCGCGACGGCGCTGGGCGTATCCGAGCCCTTCGATCCGGCGCAGTCATATGGAGCCTGGTGGTGGGGCATCAGCGCGAGCGCGCTGGGCGCAATGCTCGTGGCGAGCGGGTTCGAGGTGCTCGAGCGCCATGGCGACGAGCTGCACGTGACGATCGTGGCGAGACCTGCCGGGTAACCTCTCGGGCACACGCACATGTCCACCACCGACGAGCAACGCGCGATCGCCCCGATCGTCGGTCCCGACGACCCGCGCCGGTTCACCGACTCCGGGATCGAGATCAAGCCCCTCTACACAGAGGCGGACCTCCCCGACGACCTCTCCGAGCGCCTCGGTGAGCCTGGCGGGTACCCCTACGCGCGCGGCGTTCACCGCGAGATGTATCGCAAGCAGCTGTGGACGATGCGCCAGTACGCGGGCTACGCGAGCGCGAAGGAGTCCAACGAGCGCTACCGCTACCTGCTCGCCCATGGCTCGACCGGCCTGAGCATGGCGTTCGACCTCCCGACCCAGCTCGGGCTCGACTCCGACGATCCTCGCTGCCTCGGCGAGGTCGGCCGCACCGGCGTCGCGATCGACACGATCGACGACATGCGCACCGCGTTCGACGAGATCCCGCTCGACAAGGTCTCGACTTCGATGACGATCAACGCCCCGGCGATCGTGCTGCTGGCGCTGTACGAGCTGGTCGGCGAGGAGCAGGGCGTCGGATCCGAGCGGCTCCGCGGCACGACCCAGAACGACATCCTCAAGGAGTACATCGCGCGCGGCAACTTCATCTACCCGCCCAGCGGGGCGATCCGCCTGATGACCGACCTGTTCGCCTACTGCAACGAGCGCGTGCCGAANNGGCTATCACTTCCGCGAGAAGGGGTGCTCGGCGGTCCAGGAGGTTGCGTTCACGCTCGCCAACGGAATCGCCTATGTGCAGGCGGCGCTCGACGCCGGGCTCGAGATCGACAAGTTCGCCCCGCGGCTGGCGTTCTTCTTCAACGGCCACAACCACGTCTTCCAGGAGGTGGCGAAGTTCCGCGCGGCGCGCAGGATGTGGGCCGAGATCATGCGCGAGCGCTTCGGGGCCAAGGACGAGCGCTCGTGGCGCCTGCGGTTCCACACCCAGACCGGCGGCGTCACGCTCACCGCCCAACAGCCCCACAACAACATCGTCCGGGTCGCGCTGCAGGGCTTCGCCGCGGTTTGCGGCGGGACCCAGTCGCTGCACACCAACGGATTCGACGAGGCGCTCGCGCTCCCGACCGAGCGCGCCGCGAGGATCGCGCTGCGAACGCAGCAGATCATCGGCCACGAGGCCGGCGCCGCGGACACGGTCGACCCGTTCGCGGGCTCCTACTTCGTCGAGGCGCTGACCGACGAGGTCGAGTCGGCCGCCCGCGGGCTGATCGCCAAGATCGACGAGCTCGGTGGTTCGGTCAAGGCGATCGACTTCATCAAGAACGAGATCGAGGAGTCGGCGTTCGGATATCACGAGCGCTACCGGATCGGGCAGGATGTCGTCGTCGGCGTCAACAGCTTCGTCGAGGACTCGCCCGAGGTGCAGGACATCCTGCGCGTCGACCCGGAGTCAGAGCATCAGCAGGTGACGCGGCTGAAGGCGTTCAAGGCCGACCGCGACGTAACGGTGGTGGAGCAGCGGCTGGAGGAGGTCCGCTCGGCGGCGCGGGGCACCGAGAACCTGGTGCCGGTGATTCGCCAGGCGCTCAAGGATCGCAGCTCGCTCGGCGAGGTGTGCGCCGCGATGCGGGACGTGTTCGGCGAGTACAAGCCGACGTTTTGAGCCGGTGCTCGTCCCGGCCGCCCACTTCTCCGACGCGATCCTGGCGATCCACATCCTCGCGGTGGTGATCACCTTCGGCGTGACCTTCACCTACCCGGTATTCGCCCTGGTCGGCAACCGCGAGCGCCGCTCGATGCCAACCCTTCACCGCATCCAGCACCGGATCAGCCGGTTCGTGATCAACCCTGGACTCGCCGTGATCCTGCTCGCCGGGATCTACCTGGCCTCCGACGAGCACCAATGGGGCCACTTCTTCGTGCAGTGGGGGATCGGCGCGGTGATCGTGCTCGGGGCGCTCGAGGGGGCGGTCGTCGTCCGCGGTGAGGCGCGGCTCGCCGAGCTCGCCGAGCGTGACGTCGCAGCCGCCGGCGCCGGCGAGGTGGTCTGGGGCGAGGACTACCGGGCGCTGCTTCGACGGATCGGCGGGGTCGGGGCGCTGCTCGACCTGATCGTGGTCGTGACGGTGTTCTTCATGGCCTTTCACCTCGGCAGCTGAGGCGCTCATGCGGATCTTCCTCGCCGGCGCCAGCGGCGTGATCGGCGTTCGGCTGGTGGCGCTGCTGGTCGCCGGCGACCACGTCGTCGCCGGCATGACCCGCTCGCCGGGCAAGGCCGACGATCTCCGCGCCCTCGGCGCCGAGCCGGTGCTCTGCGATGTGTTCGACGCCCCGGCGCTGACCGAGGCGGTCCGGAGCTTCGCGCCCGAGGCCGTGATCCACCAGCTGACCGACCTGCCCGACGCCGCGGACGAGATCCCGTCGTTCGCCGCAGCCAACAACCGCATCCGGACCGAGGGGACCCGAAACCTGCTGGCGGCAGCGAACGGTTCCGGGGCGGATCGCTTCCTCGCCCAGAGCATCGCGTGGACGCCTCCATCCGCGGGCGAGGCCGTCGCCGAGCACGAGCGCCGGGTGCTGGACGCCGGCGGAGTGGTCATTCGCTACGGGCGCTTCTATGGCCCGGGCACCTACTCGGGCGATCGCGTCCCCGAGCACCCTCGGATCCACGTCGACGCTGCGGCGCGGCGCACGATCCCGCTGCTCGATGCGCCGAGCGGTGTAGTCACAGTCGTCGAGGCACAGACCTGAAGCGGCGGCGCTCAGCGCTCGCTGTCGAGCTGGGCCATCTGCGCCTCGGGGTAGCGCTCGCCGGCGACGGCGTCGGCGGGCACCGCCTGCTCGATCCGCTCTAGAGGCTTGATGTGGGTT
>QHBV01000183.1 GCA_003244035.1 Solirubrobacterales bacterium
CCTCGTCCTCGGAGTGGTGAAGGACGACCCGTTCCACGCCTCCGTTTCCATGCACCTCCTTGATCTGAAACGGCACGTGCAGCGCCACGTCGCCGCGATCGGCGGCCTCGAGCACCTGGCCGACCGTCAGCTCGTGGGCGCGGAAGCCCTCGCGGCGGTGCACGAGGCGAATCTCGCTGGCGGTGTCGAGCAGGTTGATTGCCCAGTCGCAGGCCGAGTCGCCGCCGCCGACGATCAGGACCCGCTTGCCGGCGAGCGCCGCCTTGGAGCCCACGAGATAGTGCGCGCCGCGGCCTTCCCACGGCGTCATGTCGTAGCCGGGCAGCTTCTTTGGCTCGAACGCACCGTGACCGCCCGCGACGACCACCGCGCGCGAGCGCAGCTCGCCGCGATCGGTGTGCAGCACCACCACGCGCTCGTCGCCCGAGCCTTCCCACGAGATCGTGTGCGCGGTCGTGTGCAGATGCGCGGGCACGTCGAACTGCTCGAGCGCCTGCACCCTGAGCAGCTCGACGAGGTCCTTGGCGAGCACCCGCGGGTGGCCGGGGACGTCGAAGATCCACTTCTCGGGGTACAGCGCCGCGAGCTGCCCGCCGAGCTCGGGCAGCGAGTCTATGACCCGGGCGCTTGCCTCCCGCATCCCGGCCCAGAACGCCGTGCACATGCCGACCGGACCGGCGCCGATCACCGTTATGTCGCGGACCTCGTCGAAGTCCGCGGTCAGCTGCACGGGATCGGTGGTCATGGCGCCGGCGTCGCGGTCTGCATCAGCGCGGCGCCGTCGAGCGCCGCCAGAGCCCGACGCAGCGAGCAGGAGATGCAGGTGAACGTCGGCGTGTCGCGCAGCGTGTAGGCGCTCGACTCGGTGCTCCGCAGCCGCTGGACGAGATCGAGGAAGTCGGCGGGGTCGTCGGTCTCGAACGCGACCACGAACTCCTGGTCGTCCAGGCCGAACGAGTAGCTCGTGTTGAGCTCGACCGATGGGTACTCGCGACCGAGCTTGATGTGCTCCTGCATTATCCGCCAACGCTCGGACGCCGGCAGCGCGTACCAGGCGCGAGTCTTGACGAAGGGATAGACGAACAGGTAGCGCCCGTGCGCGGGGCGAACCTCCAGGCGCGACTCCTCCGAGTACTCCGAGGGCTTGGTCATCGCGAGCAGCGAGTACGGGGTCGTGCACCACTTCATCAGCCCACTCTGCGCGAGCACGACGTGGAGCTCGTGGATCCGCTCCAGGTTCTCGGCCTGGCTGAGCAGCATCAGGTCGGCGTCGCCGCGCGTTCCAACCAGCGAGAAGGCGCGCAGCAGATGCCCCTCGGCGAAGTCCTCGCAGGCGGCGATCAGCTCGCGCTTGTCCGCTGCCCGCTGTTCGTCATGCAGGCGGCGCCAGGCGGGGTCGACGCGCAGGAACGTGTACTTGACGAAATGCCGGACGGGCACGGTCAGGCGGTGGCCGGCGTGGACCCCGGCTGCTCGGCGCGCCACGCGGCCAGCGTCCCGTCCTTGTCGGCAGCTCTGAGCTCGTTCAGACCGCCGAGGATCTCGCCGTCGACGATGATCTGCGGAAAGCTGGTGAGGCCAGTGACGCCGGCGAGCTCGTGCTGGAGCTCAGGGTGGGCCGCCAGGCTGACTTCCTCGAACACCACGCCGCGCTTGCCGAGCAGCGACTTCGCGTGGACGCAGAAGGTGCAGGAGTCGGTGGTGAAGATGATGACGCGGTTCGGCAAGCCAACCAGTATAGAAGCGTCCCGGTTCAGCCATTACCATGAGACGTATGCGGATCGCGCTGGTGTCCCCCTACTCGTGGACGTACCCCGGCGGGGTGACCAGGCACATCGAGGCGCTGGCAGAGTCCTTCGTCGCCGACGGGCACCACGTCCGCGTGCTGGCGCCGTTCGATCCCCCCGATCGCCTGGCGACGGCGCTGCACCGAGGGGCGCGGCCACAGCTCCTGACTTCGCCCGAGCACCTCGTTTCGCTCGGGCGAACGATCGGGCTCAAGGCGAACGGAGCGGTCTCGAACGTCTCGCTGACCCCATCCAGCGTCGCGGCGATGCACCACGAGTTGCGCACCGGCGGCTACGACGTGGTCCACATCCACGAGCCGGTGGTACCGCTGGCGGGGTGGGTCGCGGCCGACTGGACCCGGCTGCCCCTCGTCGGGACCTTCCACACGTACTCGAACAAGCGCCTGCCGAATGCGACGGCGAACTTCCTCGGCGCACGACGCGTGCTCAACCGCCTACACGTGCGGATCGCGGTATCGGAGGCGGCGGCTTGGACCGGCCGGCGCTGGTTCGGAGGCCACTACCGGGTGATTCCCAACGGCGTCCACTTTGACCCCGAGCGCGCCGCGCTCGCGGCACGGCGATCTTCGGGCGAGCGGCTGCGAATCGCGTTCGTCGGTCAGTCCGTCGAGCGCAAGGGCCTGCCGCTGCTGCTGCGCGCGTTCGAGGCGCTGCGCGAGCACATCCCCGCCGAGCTGATCGTGATCGGTCCTTCGCTGCAGGAGATCTCGCCGCTGATGCTCGACGCGCGCGGGGTGAGCGCGCTTGGAAAGGTGTCCGACGCGGAGAAGCAGCGCGCGCTGGCCGGTGCCGATGTGCTGTGCGCGCCGTCGCTGGGCGGCGAGAGCTTCGGGATGGTGCTGACCGAGGCGTTCGCCGCCGGGACGCCCGTGATCGCATCGGACATCCCCGGCTACCGCGACGTCGTGCGCGACGGGGTCGACGGATTGCTGGTGGCGCCGGCCGACGCGCAGGCGCTGGCCGAGGCGCTGCGCGACCTCTACGAGGAGCCCGAGCGCAGGGAGGGGATGGCGCGCGCCGCCGCCGCCGCCGCCGAGCGCTTCGCGTGGCCCCATGTCGCCGGGGAGGTGATGGGCGCCTACGAGGACGCGATCGCGACGCCCGAGCCATCCGGGGCGCTCGCGCGCGCCGCCGTCGCCGTGGGAGCGCGCGCCGCGGATCTGGAGCCCCACGTCCCCGCGCGGCGCCTGCCGAGCCTCGAGCGGCCGCCTGCCGGTGCGCGCAAGCCGATCCTCGCGGTGATTCGGCGGGCCGCGCTGGTGGCCGTGTCGCTCGGGGCGCTGGCGCTGGCGGTGCTGGCGCTGCGGAAGATCGGGCTCGCCAACATCACCTCGGCACTGATCAACTCGAGTCCGTCGTTCGTCCTGCTCGGGCTGGCGATCATGTGCAGCTCGATGGTGCTGCGCGGCTGCTCGTGGCACGCGATCCTGCGCGCCGCGTTGCCGCAGGCGCACGTGCGCCTGTCCGATGCGATGCAGGGCACGTTCATCGGCGTGCTGATGTCCTCGTCGTTGCCGGCCCGTCTGGGAGAGCCCTCGCGCGCGCTGGTGCTCGCGCGGCGGACCGGCCGCCCACGCGAGAACCTCCCGATCGTGCTCGGCACCCTCGTCTCGCAGACGCTGCTGAACATCGTCGCGCTGGCGGTGCTGGGCGCCGTCATGTTCTCCTCGGTGAACCTGTTCAGCGGGCACCAGAACGCGCTGCTCGTCGCGGCGATCGCGCCGCTCGCGCTGCTGGCGATCGTGCTGGTCGCGCCGATGCTGCTGCGGGTGGGCAGCTTCCGCTCGCGGGCCGGGGCGAGGTCCAGCAGGGTCCAGGGGGGGCTGGTGCGCGCGCGCCGAGAGCTGACGCGGGTGCGCGCCGGGCTCGCGGTGTATCGCCAGCCGAAGCTGGGCGCGATCGCGGCCGCGGCCCAGCTCTCGGCGTGGGCGCTGCAGTGGCTCTCCTGCTACGTGCTGCTGGTCGCGCTCGGCCTCAACCACCAAGCCGGGCTCGCAGCCGCGGCCGCGGTGCTGTTCGCGGTCAACATCACCGCGGTGCTGCCGGCGACCCCGGCGAACCTGGGGGTGTTCCAGGCCGCGTGCGTAGCCGTGCTGCACGCGGGCTGGCACGTCGGCTACGGCGACGGAGTCGCCTACGGCGTGATCCTGCAAGCGGTCGAGGTCTCGACCGCGGTGCTGATGGGCATGCCGGCGCTGCTCAAGGAGGGCATGTCCTGGCGGGAGGTCAAGCTCCGCGCGATGCAGGCGACTCCGGTCAAGCTCCCGGCACGCCCGTCACGGTCGGCGCGCCCCTCGCAGTCGCGCCGGGGCCACGGGGCGGCGCGGGCGGGGGGGTAGGGCGCTCTAGCTCATCGAGCTCGAGCGCACGGTCCGTGGCCGTGCCCGCCGGAACGCCCGTGGCGGCCGGGGCCCCACCGGAGCCGTTTGCCTTGCGCCGCCGCCGGTTCTTACCGCGCCGGCCCTTGGGGAAGTTGCGCAGTAGCTCGCGCGCGAGCGCGGCGGGCTTGCGCGCCATCCGGGTGCGGGCGCCGCGGAGCGCCTCCTCCGCCTCGGGTGTGTGCGCCAGCGCCGCGGCGAGTAGCGCCGCCGACAGCCGGCGGTCCTGCTTGCGCGAGGCGTGCACGAGCCGGCGCGCGTTGCGGGCGTGCGCGGCGCCGCTGGAGTTGACCAGCAGGCCGAGCAGCCGCTTGGTCTCCGGCCAGCGCTGCACCGCGTACTCCTCGTGGACGTCACGGGTGTACTCGGCCATCCGCCAGATCCATGCGTTGGCCTGGTCGCGGCGGCCGATGCGGCGGTCGGCAAGCGCCCCGAGCATGATCTTCACCCCTTCGCGGCGTTCGTCCCGCGACCAGCCGGCCATGAAGTCGATCGCCGTGTCGAACGCCTCGGCGTCGCGGCCGGCGGCGATCTCCTGCAGCGAGCGCAACCGCAGCTGCGCGTTGCGGTTACGCTGCAGCGTGGTCAGCAGGAAGCGGCGCACCAACTCGCCTTCGTGGTCGAAGTGGAGCATCGCCTTGGCTCGGCGCCAGCCCCCCGGCGCGACCCGTGCTCCCGCCAGCGCCGCCCAGACGTGCTGCTCGCCGTAGTCGAGGTGCTCGACTGCGATCCGCCACAGCTCGCGCTCGAACACCTGGGCGCGGCGCTCGGGGTCGGGCGTGACCGGTAGCACGCGTCGCTCGACGCGGACGCGGCGGCCACGGCCGCGGCGGACCGGGCCGACCACGATCGCCCCGCCGCGGTAGACGTCGCGGTCGAGCAGCGAGTGGAGCGTCACGACGGGATCGTCGTGCTTGGTGGCTGGATGGACGAAGTCGACGACGATCCCCGCCTCCTTGCCGGGATGCCGGCGGGTCACCCTCCCGACGCGCTGCTGGTAGATGCGCTTGGAGGCGGTGGGGGCGAGATGCATGCAGATCGTCGCTCGCGGACTGTTCCATCCCTCCGCCAGCAGCTGGGCGTTGACGAGCACGTCGATCTTGCCCGACTCGTAGTCGGCGAGGATCCGCGCGAGCTGGCGCTTGGGGGTCTCGCCGGAGACGGCCTGCGCCTTCATCCCGGCCTCGCGAAACGACTGCGCGACGTTGTAGGCGTGGCGAACGCCGGCGGCATAGACGACCCCGGGGACACCGCTCCAGCGCGTCTTATAGAGGTCCGCGATCGCGCTGTTGAAGGGTGTCTGGTCGAGGATCTCCGCCAGCATCTCCTGGTCGAACTCGGTATCCACTTCGCCCCGGCGCAGCGGCACCTTGGCGATCGTCCGCACCCCGGGGCCCGGTGGGATCCGAATGCAGCGCAGCGGGGCGATCACCCCCCGCCGGGCGGCCTGTTGGAGATCGAAACGGGAGGTTTGGGTGGGAAAGAGATCAGTGACGTGGCGGGCGATCAGCGCACCCGTGGCGGTCATGCCGACGAAGACCGGGCCCGACCAGCGCCGGATTGCCGCGGAGGTCTTCTCGCCGAGCGCCGTGTGCGCCTCGTCGCAGATGACGATCGTGTATGCGTCGGCGACCCGGTCGGCGTTGCGCACGAACCACTGGTAGGTCTCGACCGTGACGGGCCCCGCGTCCGTGTCCTGGCCGTCGAGCAGGGGCCCGCTGATGCGGCTGCGATAGCCGCGGTCGCGCAGCTCGCCCAGGAACTGATCGACGAGGTTGCGGCGATGGGTGAGGATCAGGACGCCGCCGGTCCGCGACGCTTCGACGAACCCGAGCGCGGCCACCGTCTTGCCGGCGCCGGTCGCGTGCTCGAACCAGAATCGCCGGTCGGCGCCGGGATCCTCCGGCGGCTCCACGAACGAGTCCTGCTCTTGCCAGTCCTGCGGGTCCTCGTCCTGCCAGTCCTGGGGCTCCTCATCCTCGCCCTCGCCGGGGGCTTCTTCGAGCTCTGAGTCCTCGTCCGCGTCCGCCGGGGGGGGGAGCAGCGCCGGCGCCGGCGGGCCGGCGCCATTGGCGGCGCCGTTGCGCTGGGCCTCGGCGAGCAGCGCCGTCAACGTCCCCGAGAGCGCATCGACCTGGTGCGCCGAGAGCACGGTGCCATCGACGAGGTGCGGCTCCTCCTCGGACAGCACGCGCTCGAGCCCGAGCAGCAGCGAGAATCTGCGCCGCCATTCGATCGACGGGCGCTCGTTGCCGGCCTTCACCTCCGTCAGCGCGGAGTCCAGCGCGCGGCGCCGGGCCGAGCCGGGAGCGAGGGCGTCCTGCAGCGTTTCGCCGTCGTAGACGAACCGCTCACATGTGAGCAGCTCGGCCCGCGCGATCGCGGCAGGACTCGGAAAAGGGGCGCAGTCACCCATGGAAGATGATTGGAAGTGCGTCTCGTAGCGAGCCGCAGCAACACTTCGTAGCGGCTCAGGCGATCTCGGCAGAAGCCGGGAACGGCGAGGATTTCCTTCACAAGCGGTTCCCCCCTCGCCGCAGCCAACTTGGAGGATAGCGGGTATTTAAGCAGATGTGAGGCCCGCACGCCCGCGGGTGCCTTGAAAGGTCGTGTGGCAAGCTGTCGGCAGTGGGTTTCCGAGCCTCCTCAGCGGCACTCGTGACCGTCGTGGCGATCGCCCCGGTGGCGATCGCGGGCTGCGGCGGGCATGCCCGCACCGCGGCACCGAGCCCGCGGCAGGTGGCGAGGGCGTTTACGGGCTCACCACCTGCCCTCGTGTCGCTGCACGCGCAGGCGAACGAGCTGCTCGAGGGCGGCCCGGCGGCGTTCCAGGCGCGGCTGGCGGCGCTGCGCGGCAACCCGGTCGTGGTCAACGAGTGGGCGTCCTGGTGCCCTCCGTGCCGGTTCGAGTTCCCCGCCTACCAGCGCGCCGCGGTGGTCTATGGCCGCAAGGTGGCGTTCGTCGGACTGGACGCCAAGGAAGCCAGGGCGGCGGCCGTCGCCTTCCTCCGCCGGTTTCCCGTCACCTACCCGAGCTACTCCGACCCGTCGGGGAGCATCGCCGCGGCGATCCACGCGTACAGCGCATATCCACAGACGTTCTACTTCGACCGCCGTGGGACGATGGTGTACGACAAGGCGGGGCCCTATGCGAGCGCGAGTGCGCTCGAGCGGGACATCCGGCACTACCTCCTGGCAACCGGATGAGTGGCACGATCGTGTACGAGGTTCGCCGCGTCCGCGGCGAGTGGGAGATGGCAGCGGCGCTCGCGCTCCGCCACGAGGTGTTCTGCGTCGAGCAGGGGGTCCCCGCGCACGAGGAGCTCGACGGGCGCGACCACGAGGCGGTCCATCTGGTCGCGATCTCCGACGGTGAGCTGGTGGGGGCCTGCAGGGTCTTGATTGTGGGCAACACCGCACAGTTCAGCCGTCTGGCGGTGCTGCGATCGGCGCGGCGGCTGGGGATCGCATCGGCGCTGCTGGCGGCGGCCGACGCGGAGGCGCATGCGGCTGGGGCGCGGCGGCTCGTGCTCCACGCGCAGACCTACGCGCGCAAGCTCTACGAGCACGCCGGATACCGTCCCCGGGGGCGTGTGTTCACCGAGGCCGGGATCGAGCACATCGCGATGGAGAAGCAGCTCTGAGATGCCCCAGCTGCGGATCGATCCGCTCTCCGGGCAGCGGACGATCGTCGCGGGCGCCAGAGCCGGCCGTCCCGGGGGCGAGCTGAGCGCGACCCCGCCCCCGGTGCTCGATCCGCAGACCGATCCGTTCGCTGAGGGCCACGAGCACCTGACCCCGCCCGAGCTGTACGCGGTGCGGCGCGGCGGCGGCACCGCGAACGGGCCGGGATGGACGGTGCGGGTGGTGCCGAACCTGTACCCGGCGCTGTCCAGCACCGGAGAGCCCGAGCCGCAGGTCCCGGGGCCGGCCCGCAAGCCGGCCCCGGGGACGAATGCCAATCGTGACCTGTTCTGGGCGGCGCCGGCGCTCGGTGCCCACGAGGTGATCGTCAACTCACCCAAGCCGGTGATCTCGCTCGGCCAGCTCACGGCGCGGGAGGTAGCGGAGGCGATCGAGGCCTGGCGCGAGCGGATGCGCTTCCACGCCGACGCCGCGTACGTCCATCTGATCGTCAATGAGCGCCGCGAAGCGGGGGCCTCGCTTCCCCACACCCACGCGCAGCTGTACGCGCTGGACTTCGTGCCGGCCACGATCGCCCGCGAGCGCGAGCGCTTCGGCGCGTATGCCAGCCGCACGATGGGCGGGAACCTGCTCGCGGACCTCGTGCAGGAGGAGGTGCGCCAGCGCGAGCGGATCGTCGCGATCGACGAGGACACCGTGCTGATGGCGCCATATGGAGCGAGCGTGCCGTTTCAGCTGCTGCTGGCGCCGCGCCGGCCGCGTCCGCGCTTCCAGGACGACGGCCCGACCGGGGCCGCGATGCTCCACGGTGCGCTCGGGCGCCTCGCCCGCCGGCTGGGGGCGCCTCCGCCGCTCAACCTGTGGGTTCGCACGGCGCCGCGTGGCGCCGAGCACTTCTGCTGGCGGATCGACATCCTGCCCCGGCTGACGCATCTCGCGGGGCTCGAGCTCGGAGCCGGGCTGCACCTGAACATCGTCTCCCCGGAGCAGGCTGCCGCCGAGCTGCGGGCCGCGTGAGCCTGTCGCTTCGATGTCGCAGCCGCTGGACTGCGGGCTGGCGCCGGAATCGTGAGAGAATGCGAGCGTCCGCGCAGCGGACGGCAGCCTGATTTCCTCGTGCCTCGATGATCGAGTACCGCTACCTGTTCGAGCAGCTCGTGCGGCGCGAGCTGCGCCAGAAGTACATGGGCTCGGCGCTCGGAGTGCTGTGGTACCTGGCCAACCCGCTCGTGCTGATGGGGGCCTACGTGCTGATGTTCGGGCTCGTCCTGCACTTCCAGGTGATCCCTGACTACCCGCTGTTCCTGATGGTCGGGCTGGTCACCTGGACCTTCTTTCAGCAGTCGCTGCTGGCCGCGGCACCCTCGCTGATCGACCAGGGCGGCCTGGTGCGCAAGGCGCGGTTCCCCCGCGAGGCGATACCCGCGGCGACCGTGACCGTGCAGCTGATCACGTTCCTCGCGATTCTCGTGCTGCTGACCCCGGTGACGCTCGCGGTGCGTGGCACGCTAGCGCCCGCGCTGCTGCTGCTGCCAGTGATCGTCGCGCTGCTGTTCTGCTTCGTGCTCGGCTGCGCGCTGATCGTGGCGGCGCTGCACGCCTACTTTCGCGATGTCCTGCCGATCCTCACCGCCGCACTGCTGCCGTGGTTCTTCCTCACGCCGATCTACTACGACCCGGCGACGCTCCCATTCGTGCAGTCGCACCCCGCCGTGCGGTTCCTGCTCGAGTGGGTCAACCCGGTCGCGCCGTTTCTGGAGGCGATCAGGTCGGTGCTCTACGGGGGCAGCCCCGGTGACTGGAGGAAGATCGTGTACGCCGCTGTGGCGGCGGCGGCCGCGCTCCTCACCGGGACGGCGGTGTTCCGGCGGATGCAGGGCGAGCTGGCGGTGGTCCTGTGAAGCCAGAGCGCCCACCAGTGCCCGCACGCGGTGAGATCGTCCTGCGCGACGCGACCCGCTCGTTCAGCGTGCGCGCCGACCAGGCGCACACGCTCAAGGGGCTGGTGCTCGGCGCCCGCGCCCGCGACCTGCCGCCTGTCCCGGCGCTGCGCGGCGTCAACCTGCGGATCGCGCCCGGGGAGACGGTGGGGATGGTGGGGCGCAACGGCGCCGGAAAGACCTCGACGCTCAAGGTGCTCGCCGGGATCGTGCCGCTGCAATCCGGAGAGGTCCTCTGCGGCGGGCGGATCGTCTCGCTGCTGGAGCTCGGTGCCGGCTTCGGCAGGGACTTCTCCGGGCGCGAGAACATCTACCTCCAGGGCGCTCTGTACGGGTTCAGCAAGGCGCAGGTGGCCGAGCGCGTCGAGCCGATCGTCGCCTTCTCCGAGCTGGGGGAGTTCATCGACATCCCGGTCAAGACGTACTCCGCGGGCATGTTCGTCCGCCTCGGCTTCTCGATCGTCGCCCACCTCGACGCCGACATCCTGCTGATCGACGAGATCCTGGCCGTCGGCGACGAGGGCTTTCAGCGCAAGTGCCTGCGGCGCATCTCCGAGCGCATCGCCGCCGGCACGACGGTCGTACTGGTCTCCCACGACGCGGGCGCGATCGAGCGCGTCTGCGAGCGCGTAGTCGTACTCGACGGCGGCCAGGTCATGTTCGATGGACCCACGGCCGAGTCGCTGCTGCACTATCACCGCTCGATGGGGACCGAGCACGGCGGCGGCGAATCGGTCCGTTCCCCCGGTCCGCGCGAGATCGAGGTCGTCGACTTGGAGCTGCTCGACCGTGCCGGCCGGTCGAGCAGCGTCTTTCGTAGCGGCGCCCCGCTGCAGGTGGCGATCGGCCTGCGGGCGCGCGCCCGGGTGCAGCGGCCGGTGGTGACGCTCGAGATCCGCTCCGAGCGCGGCGAGCGCGTGTTTCGGACGACCTTCCAGCTGCGCTCTGCACTCGCGTCCTCGACGCAGCTCCTGTTCGAGGTCCCCAGCCTCGCGCTGCTCGGCGGAGACTACGATCTCGCGCTCGCGGCCACAAAGGACCCGGCCGAGTCGCAACTCGATCGCACGGTGCGCTTCTCGGTCCCGTACGAGCCGGGGGGGGAGGGCATAGTCGATCTGAGGGGAAGCTGGCGCGTGCTCGAGCCGGCGCCGGCCGCGCGATGACCGACCCGGAATCGGCACTCGCGCAGGCGCGGCTCGCCGCCGAGACGATGCGGGCGAGTGGGGCGTACGGCGACGAGTCCGGCGGCACCGAGCCAGAGGAGGTAGGCGCGCAGATCGAAAGCCTGCTCGAGTGGGCGCTGATCGAGCCCGACCTCGACGATGTGCGCTCCACCCGGCGATTCGGCGCCCCGATGACGCTGTTCAAGCGGGCGCTGTTGCGGATGCTGGCCCAGTACAACGGGCAGCTGATCGCCAACCAGACGCGCTTCAACGTGCACCTGCTCGGGCACCTCCGTCGCCTGCAGAACAGGGTCGAGGAGCTCGAGTCCGAGCGCAAGCGGAACCCGGAGTGAAAGTCCACCAGATCCTCTCGGGCGCCGGGCCCCATGACGCGATCACGACCGAAGCGCGCGCGTTCCGAGCATGTTTTCGTCAGTGGGGGTGGGATGGCGGTGACTATGCGACCCACGTCTCCCCTGGCGCGGGCGGGTTTCTGCCGCTGCGGCGGCTGCGTTCGCGCGCCGAGGATCTGCTCTTGCTGCACCACTCCGCCGGCGCACGGAAGCTGGGCGAGCTGCTGGCGCTGCCCAACCGCAAGCTGCTGCTCTACCACAATGTCACGCCGGCGTGGTGGTTGTGGGAGCACGCGCCGGTCACGGCGGTGCACTGCGCGATCGGGCGTGAGCAGCTGCCGAAGCTGGTCGCGGGCGTCGAGCTGGCGGCGGCCGACTCCGCCTTCAACGCCGCCGAGCTCGAGCTGCTGGGGGCGTCCCGCACCGAGGTGATCCCGCTGCTGGTCGACGTCGGTCGCCTCGGCGCGCCGGCGACCGACGTGGAGGGCGGCCCGCCGACACCCGGCGTGGACGGCGCGCCGGCGCCGCCGACCGTGATCTTCGTGGGCCGCCTGTCGCCGCACAAGCGCCAGGACGAGGTGATCAGGGCGTTTGCACGGTATCGCGCCGCCCGCGCGCCGAACGCTCGGCTGATGCTCGTCGGCGATCCGATCACCAAGGGCTACGCCGAGCTGCTGCGCAGGCTCGCCGACGCGCTCGCTCCGGGGGCGGTCACGATCGAGAGCGGGCTCAGCGACGACGAGCTGGGAGATCGTTACCGCAGCGCTGATGTTTTCCTGTGCCTGTCCGAGCACGAGGGGTTCTGCGTGCCGCTGCTCGAGGCGTTCCACTTCGGGTTGCCGGTGATCGCGCGTCCCGCGGGGGCGGTGCCGGAGACAGTCGGCGACGCCGCGCTGCTGATCGACGACCGCGACCTAGCGGTCGTGTCCGAGCTGCTGCAGATCGCCCTCACCGACGGCCAGATGCGCGCTGAGCTGCGCCGGCGCGGGAAGCGACGGCTCGCTGCCTACGCGCCCGAGCTGGTGGCGGCGCGGCTACGCGCCGCAGTCGAGGCCGCCGCCGGGTGGTGACCCCTATCCGAGCGTGATCTTGGTGATGTCGGTGATCAGTGCTCGGCGGGAGAGGTCCGGCCCTGGGACGGCGGGGTTCATCCGCCACAGCTCGAACTGAACGTTGGTGAGGATCGGCTGACCGAGCGCGTCAGCCGGGCGTGGCTGGGTGCGCTGGGCGAGCACGTAATCGGCCTTGCGACCCACCGGCGGATGGGGGAAGGGCCCGCCCAGCGGGTCGAGCGCCGACAGCGGATGATCGTCGTCGAGGAAGTAGGTGCACCAGAACTGATAGGCGCCGGCGGGGACGTCGATGCGAATGCTCGTACCGCGCGGGAGCTCGCGGTCCCACCCGAGCGTTGCGAGCACCGTCGGAGCCGCCTGGGGGTAGGTGCCGTTCACCTCTCGACCGGCGCCGGCGGGCACCACCACCAGCGCCAGCGCGAGTCCCCCCAGTCCGATCGCAGCGCTGGCGCGTGCCGCCGGCGCGCGAGCGCGCGCCGGCGCGCGAGGACGTGCCACGGTCGCAGCGAGCGCTCCGAGCTCGATCAGCGCCAGCAGCAGCACGAACGGGCCGAGGAAGGCAAGGTCCCTGAAGTAGAACAGCTGTCCGTCGGTGCGCAGGCGAAAGTAGATTCCGATCAGCGCGGTCACCACCACCATCCACCGCATCGCGCCGCGGACGTCCGCCGGGAGGCGCGCGAGCCCGCGCCACGCCAAGGCGCAGACGACGGCGAGCCCGAGGTAGTCGATCGTGGTCGAGCCCGGTAGGCCGAAGAAGAGGGGGCCCGGGATGTACGCCAGCCCGGGGGCGTGCCAGCCCGCGAGGCTCGTCCACGGGGCGATCACCGACAGCGCCGACAGCGTCTTCTCGAAGAAGCCGCGGCCGAGCACGACCACGGCCGGAACCGCGACGACGGCGAGCGGCACCCAGATCCACGGCCGCCGGCGCAGGTTCGGCATTCGCAGCGCGGAGATCCAGCCGGTCCGCTCGCCGGCGGCCTGGCGACGTCTGTGCACCGTCAGCCCGCCCGCCAGCAGGAAGATCGCCGGAAACGGGATCAGCAGCGGGTACACGGCAAGTCCCACCACCACGAACAGCGCGAACAGAATCGCGCTGCGCCGGTCGGGCGCGCGCACGTAACGCCACCCCGTCAGCAGCATCATCGGCAGCAGGAACTGCGCCCACAGCTCGTTGTAGAACGGATGCAGCGTGACGTAGAGCACGATCCGGTCGAGCGGCACCAGCAGCAGCGCCAGCAGCGCCAGCCAGGGCGGAGCGCGCAGGGCCACGCGTGCGAACAGGAAGACCCCGAGCGCGCCCAGCGCCAGCACGAGCGCGGTGACGGGGCCGAACGTCCGCAGCGGGTCCTGCCCGGCGAGCGTCGAGATCGCGGCCAGCGCGTAGTAGATCGGGTACTTCGAGCGCCACTCGAGTGGTACGTGGCTGACCGGCAGATCCGGGCGGGTCGCGGTCGGCGGCGCCCGCTCGAGCAGCTTCGCGCTGCCGATCACCAGAATCGCGTCGGGATTCTGCCCCTCGACCGTCACTACCCCTCCGCGGAAGATCGGGATCAACGAGATCGCGGCGACGATGGCGGCGAGGAACAGGGGCAGGCCCGCGCGGAGCAGCACGCGCTGGCCAGCGCCGTGACGGACCGCCGGCTCGCTCCACGCGATGCGCGCGCTCCATGCCACCCGAGCGGTCGATCCGGCGGCGGCCGCGAGCACGACCGCCAGCGAGACCTTCAGCGGCACGTGCAGCAGGCCCAGGACCGTGAGTGCCAAACTCGAGACGGTCGCCCCCAGCGGGAGCACAAGCAGCGCTCGATGCGCCGCCAGATCCCCGCGCGCGAGTGCGTGGGCGGGTGCGAGGCCGCACAGGCCGAAGAACGCGATGCCGACGATCGCCGTGCCTGCCACGGAAGGCACGGCGGCGATGCCGACTACGCCGGCGGCGATCGCCAGGACGAGCCCGATCGCAGCCGCCCCGAGCGCCGCCGCAGCGCCGAGCAGTAGCGGTGCGAGCGGCTTTAGTCGCTGGGTTGAGTACCCGCGGCCACGTTCGGTGAGACCGCCGGAGCCTGGCGCCGCGCTTCGCTCGCCACCCTGGTCAGGAAGATCGGGTTGCCGATCAGGTAGCGCCTCCACATCCGGGTTGGTTCGATCGCGAGCCTGAAGATCCATTCGAGTCCATTGTCCGCCAGCCACCTTGGAGCGCGGGGCGTGTGGCCCGAGACGTAGTCGAACAGCGCTCCCACGGTCCAGACGACGGCGCCGTCGAGACGGTCAGCGTAGCGATCGACCCACAGCTCCTGCTTGGGTGTGCCCATCCCCACGAGCACGATTCGCGGTGCGTGGGCGTTGATGTCCTCGATCACGCGCTCGTTGTGGGGAGAATCCAGGTCGAAGAAGCCGTGGTGGGCGCCGACGACGTCGAGTCGCGGGTATGAGCGATGCAGGCGAGCCGCGGCTTCGCGCGCGAATGGGGGCTCGGAGCCGAGCAGGTACATCCGGTGGCCGGCGAGCTCGCACAGCGTCGCCAGGTCCCAGATCCAGTCGGCGCCGGTCATCCGGTGTGGCACGCACATCTTCAGCACCCGCGCCGCGAGCCGCACGCCGTACCCGTCGCAGTAGATGAGGTCGGCGCGGCGCAGCGCATCGCCGAGCTCGGGCGTGGCCTGCGACTGGTTGACCACATGCGCGTTGACGTACATCACCCGCCGGGTCGTTTGCTCCGAGGCCCACGTGGAGATCGTCCGCAGCAGCTCGGCGGGCTGGGCGAGGTCGATCGGGATCTCGAAGATCGCCGACGACGGCCGGGGCGCTGCGAGGACCGGGGCATCGGCGCTCACGTGGTGGGATGGTACGCCGCCGTGACGGGCCACGCGTCATTCTTTCGGTGTGGTGGCGCAGCCGCAGATCAGCGTGATCGTTCGTGCCCGAGACGAGGCCGCGAGCATCGGTCGCTGCCTGGAGCTGATCGGCGCCCAGCAGACCGGTGGGCGCGAGGTCGAGACGATCCTCGTCGACAGCGGCTCACGCGATCGAACGATCGCGATCGCCGCCGGGCTCGGCGCCCATGTTGTGAGCATCCCGAGGCGCACGTTCACCTTCGGCGGGGCCCTGAACGTAGGCGCCGCCAATGCCCGGGGTGAGGTTCTGGTGGCGCTCTCGGCGCACGCCTTTCCCCCGGATAGCGGCTGGCTGGCGCGGCTGGCGGCGCCGTTCGCCGACCCGCGCGTGGCCTGCGCCTGCGGGGATCGCTATGACCCTGATGGCGCCCGGTTGAGAGTTCGGATCCAGCAGGACATCGCGCACGCACGGGCGCATCCGCAGTGGGGCTACTCCAATGCCGCCGGGGCGTTCCGCGCGGAGCTGTGGCGAGCGCACCCGTTTCGCACCGACCTGCCCGGCTGCGAGGACAAGGAGTGGGCCGCCTACTGGCTGGCGCGCGGGCACGTATGCGCCGTCGATCCGTCGCTGGCGGTCGATCACGACCACTCCCACGACAGCGTGGCCAGCATCTACCGGCGCGCGCGGCGCGAAGCCAAGGGGCTCGCGATGTTCCTCGCGCCGGCGCCGTACGGCCTGCGCGAGCTGACCGAGGAGTGGCTCTTCGATCGGCGCTTCTACAGCTCGCGGCTGCGCGCCTGGCTCAGTCACCGGCGCGCCGCGCGCCTGCTCGGGGTCTACGCGGGGCGGCGGCGTGGTCGCTCGGCCTAATCGCCGCCACACTGCCGGAGACATGCGGCCGCTAGTCGTCGTCGATGCCCGCGACGCGGGTGCGCCGGAGCTCCGCGGCTGGGGCCGCTACGCCGGCTGCCTGGTGCGGGCGCTGGCAGCAGGCGCGGCGGAGGGGTTCGAGCTCGACGCGGTCACCAGCGGCGGAGCCGGTCCCGAGGTGGTCTTCGAGCAGCTTCGCCTGCCGCTCCTGCTGGCGCGCCGGCGGGCCGCGCTCGTGCACGCGACCAACTGCTTCCTGCCGCTGGTCCGCACGTGCCCCGGCGTCGTCACGATCAACGACCTCGCGTTCGAGACCTGGCCCTCGGACTTCGCCACACGCACGCGGGTCAAGTACCGAGCGATCGCCCGTCTCGCCGCACGCTCGGCTGAGCGCGTGATCTGCCCCTCCGCATTCACCCGTGAGGACGTCTGCTCGCGCTACGGCGTTGCTCCCGGGAAGGTGAGGGTGATCCCGGACGCGCCGGCACTGGCGCTCGGCCATCAGCCGGCGCCGGCTGGCCCCTACGTGCTCGCGGTTGGGGATCTGCGCGCGAAGAAGAACATCGGTGCGCTCGTAGCGGCTTTCGCGTCACTGTGCCGGAGCGACGGTTTCGAGCACCGGCTCGTGCTCGCGGGCGTCGACTCCGGCGAAGGCCCGCGGCTGCTCGAGCTCGCCGCGGGCGCACCGGTGGAGCTGACCGGCTATGTCGACGACGCCCATCTGGATGCGCTCATGCGCGGCGCCGAGCTGCTCGTCCACCCCAGCCTGTACGAGGGGTTCGGCCTCGTCGTGCTCGAGGCGATGGCCCGCGCCACGCCCGTGCTCGCCGCGTGCGCGACCGCGCTGCCGGAAACCGGCGGCGACGCAGCCGCGTACTTCGATCCGGCTGACCCCGGCGACCTCCGTCGCGTGCTGGGATCGTTGCTCGCAGACGCCGGCGCGCGCGCCGAGCTCGCCCGCCGCGGCCTGAGCCGGGTCGCCGAGTTCTCCTGGGAGCGGACCGCGCGGGAGACCGGCGCGGTCTACCGGGAGCTGCTGTGAGGACGACGATCCTGCTGATGAGCGTCAACGAGGCCCCGATGCTCGAACGCTCCCTGCCGGCGGCGCTCGCCCAGGGCCCGTCCGCGGAGCTGGTGGTCGTCGACAACGCCTGCACCGACGCGACCACCGAGCTGGCGCGGCGCCACGGCGCGCGCGCGCTGCGACTGGGCCAGCGCCGGAGCTACGCGGCGGCGATCAACGAGGCGCTCGCGCGGACCGGCGGCGAGGCGGTGCTGCTGCTCAACGCCGACTGCTTCCTGCAGCCGGGCTTCCTCGCGGCGGCGCTGCCACGGCTGTCGGACCCTGACATCGGCTCGGTCGCGCCGAAGCTGCTGCGGGTGAGCGCGGCCGGGGAGAGGCTGGGGCAGATCGACGCGGCCGGGATGTTCGTGGACCGCCGGCGCAAGAACGGGCTCGTCGGCCATGCCCGGCCCGGGGAGCGATTCGCGCGCTCGGGCGAAGTGTTCGGGGCGGACGGTGCGGCGGCGCTGTATCGCCGGCAGACGCTCGAGGACTGCGCGCTCTGGGGGCGAGAGGTGCTCGACGAGGACATGGCGCTGTGGGCGTCCGATGCGGATCTTGCGTGGCGCGCGCAGCTGCTCGGTTGGCGGTGCGTGTACGAGCCGCGTGCGGTCGCTCATCATGTGCGCACCTACAGTCCCTCGACGCGCGCGCGGATGAGTGAGCCGGCGCGGCGGCTCCAGTTTCGCAACCGCGCGCTGATGATCGTCAAGAACGAGACGGCGGCGGGGCTGCGGCGCGATGGCGCGCTGATCGCCGGTTATGAGCTGCTGGCGCTCGGGCACGTGCTACTGCGAGAGCGGCATCTGCTTGGCGCCTACCGGGAAGCCGGCGGGCTGCTGGCCGGCGCGCGGCGCCGGCGCAAGCTCGTGCAGGCGCGCCGTCGAGTGTCACTGCCGCCGTTTGGGTTGACGCCTCCGGAGTAACGCGCCGGACCGAGCTTGCGCCGCACGAAGCTCGCGCAGCCTCGAGCTCACTCGCGGCGCTTGGCCACCGCCAGCGCCGAGCGGCCTCGCCGTGCGCTGAGCCAGCGGGCCGGCGCTGCCGCCGCCTCGTCGTAGACGCGCCAGGTCGCCGCCGCGGCTTGATCCCAGCTCCACGCGAGCGCCGGCGGCGCGGGCCGCCGGGCCGCCTCGGCCGTCACGAGCAGGGCGTCGAGGTCATCGACGTCGTTGAGCTCGACGCGCCCGCCGAGGACCTCGCGCACGGCGGGGACGTCGCACGCGGCGACCGGGGNNGCCGCAGGCGAGCGCCTCGACCGGGGGCAGGCCGAAGCCCTCGTCGTCGCTCGGGAACACAAGCGCGTGCGCGCCGGTGTAGATCGCCGCCAGCTCGTCGTCGGTGACATCGCCCGTGAGCGTCACGTCCGGGAGCTCCAGCGCCCACGGCCCGGTCGGCCCGACCAGCACGAGCGGCATCGTCCGGCTGGCTCGCGCGAGCCCGGCCACGCGCTTGCGCGGATCGGGCGTTCGCAGCCCGCCGACCCACAGCAGGTAGCGCTCGGGGAGCTCGTAGCGCTGGCGAACCGCCGCAACCTCGTCCTCGGAGCGGGGGGTGAACACACTCGCGGCGGCCTCGCCGATCACCGCGATTCGCTCGTGCGGGATCCCGAGCACCTTGACCGCATCATCGGCTACCGCGTTGGTCGGAACGATCACGCGGACCGCCCGCTGGACGGCGAGATAGCGCAGGCGGAAGCGCAGGCCGGTGCGCAGGTACTCGCCCCGGCGCTTGAGCGGGATCAGGTCGTGCAGCGTGACGACCATCGGCACGGGAGAGCGCAGCATCGCGCCGTCGATCCACGGCGAGTGGAACACATCGCAGCGCCTGGGGTCGGCCGACTCGACGATCTCGCCGCGGTCGGCGTCGCGCAGCGCCTGCAGCATCGAGCGCACGTAGCGGCCGATCCCGCGCGTGTCGGTGGCCGGCCGGCTGTCAAACGCGACCTTCACGCCAGGATCAGCTCCTGGACCCGGTCGGAGTACTCCTCGACGAAGAAGCGACGCGCGTGCTCGCGCGCCGCCGCGCCCATCTGCTCGCGATGGGCGAGCACGTCCAGCACACCGGCGGCGAGGCCGGGCGGATCCCCCGGCGCCACCAGCCGCCCGGTGACCCCGTCGCGCACGACCTCGGGTAGTCCATCGACAGCGCTCGCCACGACGGGAGTTCCGACCGCCATCGCCTCGGCCAGCACGGTCCCGAACGGCTCTTGATAGGAGGGGAGCACGAGCACGTCGAGGTGGCGCATCAAGCCCGGCGCGTTGTCGCTCCAGGGGTGGTGCTCGATCTCGGGGGAGGACGTGACTGCGCGGGCATAGGCGGGATCACCGCCGTATGGATCGTCGCCGACGACGACGATTCGCGCGCCGGGAGCGCCATCGCGGATCGCGTGCGCGGCTCGGACGAAGTCGAGCGGCCCCTTGCGCGGCTCGATCCGCCCGACGAAGCCGACAACCGGTCCGTTGCCCGTCGGCCACGGCGCCGGGGCGGCCGGGGGGTCGGGATCGACCGGGCCGTAGACGACGTGCGGGCGCAGGCCAGTCAGCCGCGCGGCTGCCGCGTGGGACACGGTTAGCACGAGGTCCGCCCGCCGCCACATCCGCGGGACGCGGGAGACCATGTCGTGGATGTGCAGCACGCGTCGCGTGCCGGCGCCGAGCGCGGGGAGCAGCCGTCCGCACACCGCACCGTTGAGGTAGACGACGGCGGCATCGCGGGCGAGCCGGCGCATCAGCGGCCACGACGCCACCGCCGGAGCGCCGCCGCCGTGACGCAGCGCTCCGAGCGCGAGCGCATGCCAGCGCAGCCCCCCCGCCAACGCCTGCTCCTGCAACGGCCCCGGGCCCGGCGTGGTCAGCGTGATCTCCCAGCCTCGCGCGCGCAGGCTGCCCAGCAGTCGCAGCAACGTCGTCTCCGCACCGCCGGGATGATCCACTGGCGCGATTGCGAGCAGCCGACGGTTCATCGTCTCAGGGTCACTCTAGACCCGGCGTGGCCTCGGTGTCGCGCGGGTCTGCGGGCGCGCTACGGTCGCGCTGTGCAGAGCTACTACGAGGAGCTTTGGGAGCGCCTGGGCGAGCAGCTCGAGCCGCCCCGCCGCGCGCGTCGCGAGGCCCTGCTGCTGGGCGAGGTGCGAGCCGGCGACCGGGCACTCGACCTCGGGTGCGGGGCGGGAGAGTTCACGGCGACGCTGGCGCGGGCCGGCGCGAGGGCGGTCGGGGTCGAAGTCGCGCGGGCCGCGCTGCGCCGCGCGCGCGCGGCCCATCCAGAGCTCGACTTCCGCCTCGCGCCGATCGACGGACCGCTGCCGCTGGCGGACAATGCCTTCGAGCTGGTGTGGGCGAGCGAGGTGATCGAGCACGTCGCGGACACCGCGCGGTGGCTCTCGGAGGTCAGACGCGTGCTCGCCCCCGGCGGGCGGCTGCTGCTGAGCACGCCGTCGCACGGGCGGCTCGGGGTGGCGCTATGGGGGCTCGAGCGGTACTCGGAGCCGCTCGGAGACCACCTGCACCTGTACACGCGCCGTTCGCTGCGCAGGGTGCTCGGAGAGCTGGGATTTGGCGAGCTGCACGTGCGCACGATCGAGGGGCCACCGCTGCTGCGCCACACGCTGCTCGCGCGGGCGGTGCGGTGAGGATGCGGGTCCTGCTCGACACCACCTACGCCGACCGCGCGCCGCACTCCGGCACCGCCGTGTACCTCGACCGGCTGATCGACGCGCTCGGGCGGGTGGACCGGGTCGAGGTCGTGCAGGCGCGCAACCGCCGCCGCCGCCCCCCGGCGGGAGGGGGCCTCGGGAGCGTTCGCAACCTGCTCGCCGACCGCCTCTGGACGGCGGTCGAGCTGCCTGCGCTGGCGCGGGCGGCGGGGGCGGACGTGATCCATCACCCGCTGCCGGCGCACGCGCGCCGGGCCCGGTTGGCGCAGGTGCTCACGATCCACGACCTCACGTTCGAGCGGCTGCCGGAGTGCTTTGACCGCGCCTTTCGGATCTACACGCATCAAACCCACCGCGCGGCGGCGTCAGCCGCCGGTGCGGTCATATGTGTAAGCGAGACGACCGCTGCCGACGCCCGGGCGCTGTGGGGCGTCGCCGCGCCGCGGATCGTGATCGCCCGCCACGGCCCCGGCCAGGAGCTCCCCGCCGCCCGTGGGACCGGTGCCAGCCACATCCTGTACGTCGGCGACGATCACCCGCGCAAGAACCTGTGCACGCTGTTGGGGGCGTACCGCCGCTATCGCGACGGCGTAGCGGATCCGCTGCCGCTCGTGCTCGCGGGGTCGGCGACCGCGTACGGCCCCGGGATCCGGGTCGAGCGCGAGCCGGGGGCGCAGCGGCTCGCGCAGCTGTACGCGGGTGCCGTGGCGCTCGTACACCCCTCGCTGTACGAGGGCTTCGGCCTGACGGCGCTCGAGGCGATGGCCGCGGGCACGCCGGTGATCGCGGCGAGCGCGCCGGGGCTCGTGGAAGTGTGCGGCGATGCGGCCCGCTACGCCGACCCGCGCGACGAGGTCGCGTTCGCGACCGCGCTGAGGGAGCTCGCCGGTCAGCCCGCGCTCCGACGCGAGCTGGTGCAGCGCGGACGAGCTCAGGCCGCCCGCTTCTCGTGGGATGCCTCCGCGCGCGCGCACCTGGAGGCCTACTCTCTGGCACTGCGCGCATGAAGATCGCGATCCTTGGCACCCGCGGCATCCCCGCGTCCTACAGCGGCTTCGAGACGGCCGTCGAGCAGCTCGCCTCGCGCTTGACCGATCGCGGCCACGAGGTCGTCGTCTACTGCCGGCCGCACGTCGTTGACTCGACGCTTCGCAGCTACCGGGGAGCCGAGCTCGTGCACCTGCGCACGGTCCAGAACAAGTACCTCGACACGTTCGTGCACACCGCGCTGTCGGCGATCCACGCCGCGCGGGTGACCAGGCCCGACGTGGCGCTGTTCTTCATCGCCGGCAATTCCCCGCTGTGCCTGATCACGCGCTGGGCCTCGATCCCGGCGGTGATCAACGTCGACGGGCTCGACTCCGACCGGCGCAAGTGGCCTGCGCTCGCGAAGGCCTACCTGCGCTTCGCGGAGAGCACGGCGCCGCGCTGGGCCGATCAGGCGATCACCGACAGCAACACGGTCGCGGACATCTTCGAGCGGCGCTACGGGCAGCGGATCGGGGTGGTTCCCTACGGGGTTCGAGACCCCGGCTACGACGGGACCGAGACGCTCGAGCGCTTCGGGCTCGAGCCGCGCAAGTACATCCTGTTCGTCGGCCGGCTCGAGCCCGAGAACAACCCGCACCTGCTGGTGGAGGCGTTCGCGCGGATCAGCGCCGAGCGAGCCCAGGGGATGAAGCTCGCGATCGTCGGGGGCGCCCCCTACGCGGACGATTACATTCGCCAGGTGTGGCGCGCCGCCGACCCTCGCGTGGTGTTCCCGGGCTACGTCTTCGGCCGCGGCTACTGGGAGCTGCAGCGTCACGCATATCTGTTCTGCGCCCCGACGGAGGTCGGCGGCACCCATCCGGTGATCCTCGAGGCGATGGCGGCAGGCAACTGCGTGCTTGTCAACGACCACCGGCCGAACGCCGAGACGGTCGGCGAGGCCGGCGTCTACTTCTCCGGTCAGACGGGCGTCGATGACCTGGTGGCGCAGCTCGAGCGCCTGCTCGACGACCCGAGCCTGGTCGCCGAGTACCGCGCGCGCGCTTTGCGCCGCGCCGAGCAGTACTCCTGGGAGGCGGTGACCGACCAGTACGAGCAGCTGCTGAGCAAGGTGTGCGCGGCACTCGGCCCCGGCTGGCTGCCGGAGGACCTGGTCGATCGCGAGCCGGTTGGGGTGGGGTGAGTGCTCAGTGGGCCAGCTGCGCCCGGGCCTGCCCGATCGCGTTTGAGATCGACGCGGAGCTGAGGTCGAGCGAGTGCGCCCGCCCAAGCGCGCTGAGCGCCGCGCGCGGCTGGCGGCGCTTGAGCTCGTAGAAGCCCAGCTGCTGCCAGCTCTGTGCGTTCTCGGGCTGCAGCTCGACCGCGTGGAGGAGTTCGGCATGGGCAGCCCCGGGGTCGCCGGTGGCGGCGAAGATCGCGGCCAGCTCCCACAGCGGCTCGGTCGACAGTGGGTCGCGCGCGGCGGCGGCGCGCGCGTCGGCGATCGCGGCGTTGGTTTGACCGCTGGTGAACGCGGAGATCGCGGCCGAGTCGGCGTTGGCCGCGCGAAGGGGCTGCCAGATCGCCCAGCAGCAAACCAGTGCCGCGGCCGCGAGCGCGACCAGGGCGGCACTCGCCCCGGGGCTGGCCAGGAGGGACCGGCGCCGTGAACGGCGGCCGATCGGAGCATTGAGCGGGCCACGGCCGGCGAGCCACCCCGCGCACACGAGCGCCGGCAGGGTGACGCCGGGGACGAACCACGTCCAATCGACCGCCGACTGCAGGGCGAAGATCACGACGATGCACAGCAGCGTGCGCATGCCCGCGCGCTCGGCCGATCGCGCCGGCGGGATCGGGGCACTCGCGGCGGAGCGCTCTCCCGCTTCTAGAGCCGGCGCGGAGCCCGCTTTCGCTCCTCGAGCCGCCGCGGATCGCTCCCGCGCTCCGAGCGTGCGGGCGGCCGCCAACCCCCAGGCGACCAGCAGCGCGAGGTTCAGCGCGAGGCCGAGCAGGCCGAAGTCCGCAAATGTCTCGATCAAGTAGCTGTGGGCCTGCTTGGAGGCCAGCGGATCGTGCGTGTAGCGGGTGCGCGCGGTGCCGTATCCGAGTGCTCCCGCGCCGGCCAGCAGCGCGTGCTCGCCCACCGCGAGCCCTTCGCTCCAGTAACGCGGCCGGCTGTTCGAGAGCACGATCAGCCGACCGGGTCGGTCGGGTGCGCCGCCCTGCGGATTGGTCAGCGACCGCCAGACGTGGGAGACCTCGCCCGTCAGGCCCCGGGGGGAGGCGGCGACCGCGACCACCAGGCCGATCGGTGCCAGCGCGACCAGCGTCACCAGTGCGCGCGCGATCCAGCGCCGTGCGTCAGCGCTCAGCGACCCGCGGTCGACGGCCCTTGCCGCCGCCAGGCCGGTAAGCGTCGTCGCGAGCAGGGTCCCGGCGAGCACGATCCCAAACGCGTGCCCAGCGCTCGCGCGCGGGCCCAGCGGCACGCGGTCGTGCGTGAGCGGGTGCGTGGCGAGCGCCCACAGCGTCGGCACCGCGGCGCCGAGAAGCCCGAGCCCGAGTGGAAGCGCGGCGCGAAGCCGGCCGGGCACGAGCGCGAAGAAGCAGAGGACCCCCACGATCGCGCCCACCAGTGCGCTGCGCGAGTAGGACAGGACGACCACGGTCACCAGCACCGTGCACGCCGGGACGCAGACCGCCCGCAGCGCCCGGCGGTGGCCCTGGCGCGAGCCCGCCCACAGGCAGGCCGGAAGTCCCAGCGCCGCCAGCAGGCCGGTCGCGTTCCAGTAGTCGAGCGGGGCGCGGAGCCGCCCGAGCGGATCGATCGGGTCGAGCGTGGCCGGGAGCACCTTGACCAGCAGGGCATAGCAGCTGATCGCCGTCGCGAACCCGGCGACCGCACCCACCAGCGCCGGCCAGCGCTCCGGCGCCAGCCGCGCGAGCGCAAGCGCGCCGCCGAAGGTGGCCAGATAGGAGAGCGTCTGGTTCGCCTCGAGCCACGAGTTCGCCGGCTGCACCGACCAGGCGATCGATGCCGCCGTCAGCCCCGCGACGGCGGCGAACAGGAGCAGGGTCGACCCACCCCATGCCGGTCCTGGCGCTCCGGCCAGCAGCACCGCGGCCGCGAGCGCGGCTCCGATCAGCGTAAGCGCGATCTCGACCCATGTGTTGGGGGCGAGCGCGACGCCTCCCCCCGTCAGGAACGCGATCAGCCCCAGCCCAAGCGCCAGCGCCAACGCCAGGACCCCATTGCCGCGCACCCGCAGCCGGAGCACGCGCATCATCGGCGCCGCCGCCTCGGCGCTCACGCTTGCCGGGACCAGGTTCGGTGCGTGACCAGCGTTCGCTGAGCTTCGACGGCCCGCGTGTAGGGACGGCCATACAGGAATGCGCGGCCCTCCTGCACCGCCGCCGCGCGATCGTAGGAGGAGGCGATCGGGCGCAGCCCATGGCGCACAGCGGTGGCGTCCACGACCCCCAGCCGCCAGCCGCGCGCTTGCGCGAGTGCCGACCAGTGCGCATCGAGGCCCCAGCCGGCGCGCAGCGGCGGGAACGGCAGCAGCACGTCGTGGGTCGTGGCGTGCAGCGCGAACACCGGCCCGATCTCGACGAAAGCCGTCTCGCGCACGACGCTGGCGGGGTGGCGGCGGGTGACCGCCCAGGCCGCATGCGAACGGCGCCGGTGCGCCGGCTGCGCCAGGCGCAGCTCGAAGCGCTCGGCGAGGAACAGGAACGCGTCGAGGAACCCGAAGGGCAGCGACACGTCGTCGTCGATCACCAACAGCCAGTCGCTGTCGTGCACCGGATGCTCGGCGAGGAGCGCGTTCAGGTTCTCGAACTTCCCCCGGTCTCCCGCCTCCGTGCTGGCGAAGTGGACCTCGTGGTGGGAGCGCAGCAGCTCAGCCCGTGCCGCGGGCAGCAGCCCGGGGACGTCGGTCCGCTCGATTCCCAGGCCGAGCACCCGCCGTCGCGGCGAGGCTAACGCGGCCCGGCGCAGGCGCGCGGGTTGCAGGAGCGCAAGCGCTCGCAGATCCGCGAGTGCGTCGGCGATCGTCGCTGCGCTTGTGCGCCTGATGCCCGACACCTGGCCGCTGGTACCCGAGAGGAAGTCCTCGGCGGCGCGCGCGTCGCCCAGCCCGTCCCCGCCCCCGCGCGCGCCACGCTTGGCGTCCCCGGCGCCCGTCACTGGCGCCCGCCCGTCAGTGCCTCGTGAACGCGGCCGGCCGTATGGGCACCCATCACGATCCCGACCGCGCACCGACGGTGAACCGTGTGCCAGGCGCATCCGGCCAGCGTTCGCAGCTCTCCCCAGATCGCGGGGGCGCTGTCCTTGCGGGCGTCATAGCGCCGGGCGGCGCGGCCGTGTCGGTATGCCGCTCGCGCGAGCTTGCGGACCGTCGAATCCGGGGCGCTGCGTCGGTGCACGAGGCCGGCGCTCGCGAGGTACCGGATCCGGCCCCCGCCCTGCCGGTAGCGGCGCAGCCACTCCTCCTCGTCGCCGCGCACCAGGATCGTCTCGTCAAAGTCTCCGACCCGCCGCAGCGCCCGCCGGCGGATCGCCATGTTCGCGCCCCACACGAAGGGGACGTCGCGATCCTTCGCACCCATGTCCAGCGTCGTGATCGGCGCCTGCTCGCGCCCGCACGCCCGCGGTCCCCCGCCCTCCAGCCGCGCGCGGATCGGTCCACCGAACACGTCTCGATCCGGCACCGAACGGGCGCCCGACAGGATCGAATCGAGCCACCCGAGTGGCGCGTCCACGTCGTCGTCGACGAATACGAGGAGCTCGCTGCGGGCGGCCGCGACTCCGGCGTTGCGCTTGGCATTTGCCCCCGCCATCGCTAGCGCAACGATGCGAGCGCCGTGGCGCTGGGCGACTGCCCCGGTTGCGAGATCGCCGGCATCCGCGACCACCACAACCTCGGCGCCGGCCAGGGCGGCCTGGGGCAGCACCGATGCGAGCGTCACCGCGAGGTAATCCGGGCGAGCCCGCGTGGGGATCACGATCGAGGCTGTCGGCCTGCCCGGCATCGTGGGCCTGGGCGTCAGTGCCCGAGCACACGGCCGTCGCGGGCGAACTGGCGCGCGAAGGCGGTCAGAAAGCGAGGGTTGTACCGGAGGTAGCGGCGCCATAGTCGTCGCGGTTCGTGGGCGAGACGGTAGGCCCACTCGAGTCCGGCCTCTTGAATCCAGTAGGGCGCCTGCGGGACCAGGCCCGCGTGGAAGTCGAATGCTGCACCCACTCCGACCAGTAGCGGCGCGTTCAACCGTGGACGCATCTGGCTCATCCACTTCTCCTGCTTGGGCACGCCGATGCCGACCCAGACGATGTCGGCGCGCGCGCGATTGATGTCTCTGGTCACCTTCTCCTGCTCCTGATCGGTGAGCGGACGGTGCGGTGGCGAGTACCCGCCGACGACCCTGACCCCGGGATAGCGCCGGCGGAGGTTCAGCGCGAGTTGCACGAGCGCACCCTGGTTGCGGCCGCCGTAGAGATAGAAGCGCTGCCTGCAGCGGGACCCGTGCTCCCACGCCAGCGACATCAGCTCGGGCCCATACACCCGGCCGGCCAGTGGGTGCCCGAGCGCGTTGATCGCCCACACGAGCGGTTGGCCATCCGGAACGTTGACCGAGGAGGAGAGCAGCGCCCGGCGAAGCTCGGAGTCCTCGCCCGCGGCCATCACCGTGTGGACGTTGCACACGCACACGTAGCCCGGCGGGCCACGCGCGATCATCGCCTCCATCCACCGGAGCGTCCACGCATAGTCCGTAAGGGCGAGCGGGACATCGAGGACATCGACCGTACGCGGCGGCTCGACCGGGGAGAGTTGTGGCTCGAGAGAGTGCTGTGTGGGCATCGACCCAGTAACCCTAAGGGCATCGAGGCGGTGATGCTGCAACGCGGTCATGTGCCCAAATTCGCCTCACGTGCAAGCGTCTCGGGAGCGTGCCGCCGACGATCGACGTTAGCTGGGACTTAGCCGATTCGCGCTATGCTTGCAGACGACACGGACGTCATGTGGCCCGCGAGCATCGCCCCCTTTCTCGCGGGCTCCGGGCGGCCCCCAGCCCTACCAGGGTCGTCCTCGGCCGGACCCGCGCCGCGCAACCGTGCGGCGCGGGCCCGCCACTTCTGCTGTGCGCACGAAGCAATCTGTTAGCGTGGCTGCGGGCCTCCCAGATGCGCTACTTGATCACCGGCGGCGCCGGCTTCATCGGCTCGCATTTGAGCGACGCCCTCCTGCGCGAGGGCGCCTACGTACACGCCCTGGACGATCTCTCGACCGGGAGCATCGAGAATATCCGTCACCTCCGCGACCACCCGCGATTCGAGTACACGATCGACACTGCCGCGAACGCGCGCCTGGTCGCCGAGCTCGTCGACGAAGCCGATGTCGTCTACCACCTCGCGGCGGCGGTGGGCGTAGAGCTGATCGTCGAGAGCCCCGTCCGGACGATCGAAACCAACGTGCACTGCACCGAGGTCGTGCTCTCGCAGGCAAACAAGAAGAAGCGACCCGTGCTGATCGCCTCCACCAGCGAGGTGTATGGCAAGAGCCCGGCTCTGCCCTTCACCGAGGATGGCGACATAACGCTTGGGGCGCCCAATCTCGGTCGCTGGGCATACGCCTGCTCCAAGGCAATCGACGAGTTCCTCGCGGTGGCCTACTGGAAGGAGCGCAAGCTCCCCACCACCGTGGCGAGGCTCTTCAACACGGTTGGGCCGCGCCAGACCGGGCGCTACGGCATGGTGGTCCCGCGTCTGACTCGGCAGGCTCTGTCGGACCAGCCCCTCACCGTGCACGGCGACGGCAGCCAGCAGCGCTGCTTCTGCCACGTCAGCGACATCGTCGAGGGACTCGTGAAGCTGATCGCGGTGGAGCAGGCCCACGGCGAGGTCTACAACCTCGGAAGCTCGGAAGAGGTGACGATCCTCGACCTCGCACGGCGGATCATCGATCTGACCGGCTCCGGGTCAGAGGTCTCGCTGATCTCATACGAGGACGCATACGGTGAGGGCTTCGAGGACATGGCCCGTAGAGTTCCGGATACCGGCAAGATCCAGGAACTGATCGGATGGCGGGCGACGCGCTCGCTCGACGACATCATTCTCGACGTGATCGACGCCCAGCGGTCCGCCCCTTCCGTCTAGCCACCCGAGGCCTGAAATACGCGCCATCGCAACCCGTCTGCAGGGCCCGCTGGTGATTGAATCGGTGGTGCACAGCGACACGCGCGGCTTCTTCCTGGAGGTCTACCGCCGGAACCTCTTCGCGGCGGCCGGGATCCCTGAGGACTTCGTCCAGGACAACCACTCGCGCTCGCGGCGGGGAGTCGTGCGCGGCATGCACTTCCAGCCGGGAATGGCAAAGCTCGTCCGCTGCGCGCGCGGAGCGATTTTCGACGTGGTCGTCGATATTCGCGTCGGCTCACCCACCTTCGGCAAGTGGGAGGGCGTCGAGCTCGACGACGAGAACCAGGCGCAGCTCTACTGCCCGGACGGCTTCGCGCACGGCTTCTGTGTGGTCAGCGAGATCGCCGACGTGATCTACAGCTGCTCCGATTACTACGACGCCGAGCGCGAAAGAGGCTTCGCATACAACGATTCGGATGTGGGGATCGAGTGGCCCTGCGCTGAGCTCTCGGTGTCGCCTCGTGATGCTGGCGCGCCGGTGCTGCGAGCTCTGGAGCTTGGATCGCTGGGACAGTCGGAGAGGGGAGCGAGCGACGCAGGCATCCGTCGGTGAGCGCTACGCTCGCGCCATGCGTGGCCGCCTCGCAGTCACCCCGGCCCAGTACCGTCGCGTGGCCTACGTCACGCTTGTGGCGCTGACGCTGATCGTGCTCACCGGCGCCGCGGTCCGGCTGACCGGCTCGGGCCTCGGTTGCCCCGACTGGCCGAAGTGCTACGGGAAGGCGTTGCCCCCGCTCTCGACCCATGCGCTGATCGAGTTCGGCAACCGTGGGCTGTCCGGCCTCGTCGGGGTGTTGACGGTGCTCGCTGCCGCGCTGGCCTTCATCCGCAGGCCCTTCCGGCGCGACCTTGCGTGGCTTGCATGCCTCCTGCCCCTGGGCGTCGTCGCCCAGGCCGTGCTCGGCGGCTTCACCGTGCGCGAGCACCTGGCGCCCGGATTCGTGATGGCGCACTTCGGACTGTCGATGATCCTGCTGATCGCGGCGGCCGCGCTCGCGTGGCGTGCGGCGTCCGAGCCGGGGTCACGTTCGCGATCGGCCGACCGGCTCGTGGTCTGGTCGGTCCGGGCGCTGGCGCCGTTCGGGGCGCTGACGATCTTTGCGGGGACGGCGGCGACGGCAGCCGGGCCTCACGCCGGTGGCTCGCCCGGCCAGCGGATCCACCGGCTGCACTTCAAGGGCGCCGACACTTTGACCTGGGTGATTCACCGTCACGCGACGATCGCCGCGCTGTTCGGTGTGGCGGTGGTCGCGGTGTGGCTGCTTCACCGCCGGCGCACGGTCACGGCGGAATCGTCGGGAGCCCTGGCCGTCGCCATCCGCGCGCCGAACGCGCTCGAGCCGCTGACCGTGCTGGCCGTGCTGCTGGCGGCGCAGGGCCTCGTCGGTAGCGTCCAGTACGAGCTCACGCTACCGGCGGACATGGTCTGGGTCCACGTCACGCTCGCCACGCTGACGTGGCTGGCGATTCTGTGGGCGGTGGCCGCGGCCGGCCGCCTCCCGTCGCGGGCGCAGCGACCTCGGCCGGCGACCGCAGCGCAGGCGCCGCCGCCCGAGCGCGGAGCTGAAGCCACGCTCGTGGCTCGGTGAGCCGATAGGTGGGTCCGCTGGGGCTGCCGATACGATCGCTTCCACCGCGATGTCGATTGAGCGCTCCACTCCCGCTGGCACCGGCGCCGTGCGCAGCGCCGGTGCGTCGCTGCACATCCTCGTCGTCGACGACGAGTCCGACCTCCGGGAGATGCTGACCCGTTCGTTCGCGCGCGAAGGGCACCGGGTGATGGCAGTGGGCGACGGCCACGCTGCGATCGACCGCGCCAGCACCGACCACTTCGACATCGTGCTGCTCGACGTCGCCCTCGGTCCCGGCCCTGACGGCTATGAGGTCTGCCGGTCGCTGCGGGTACGACGCAACGTCGTCCCGATCATCATGCTCACCGCGCTGGACTCAGAGGCCGACGCCGTCCTTGGGCTGGAGGCGGGCGCCGACGACTACGTGACCAAGCCGTTTGGCCTGGCCGAGCTCCGCAGCCGAATCCGCGCGGTGCTGAGGCGGGCGGGGACGCGCGCGATGGGGGACGAAGTGCTCGTGGTGGGCCCGATCGCGCTCGACCGCGCCCAGCGTGAGGTCACGATCGGCGACCGGCCCGTGCGGCTGACCTTCTCCGAGTTCGAGCTGCTCGACGCGCTGATGACCGACCCGGGCCGGCTGCTCGGCCGCCAGGAGCTGCTGCGGGCGATCTGGGGCGACAGCGCGTACCGCGACCCGCGCGCGATCGACGTGCACATCCGCCATCTGCGCGAGAAGCTCGAGCCCGAGCCGGAGAACCCACGCTACATTCTCACCGTGCGGGGCGCCGGCTACCGGCTGCGGGGACCCTAGGACCGATCCCGCCAGGTCTGCACGCCCGGATGCGATTGATTACCGTCGGGATAGGTCCTTAGTGGCAGTGGCGCGACCGCGGCGTGGCGCCCTCGGTCTGCGCGGTCGAATCGTCGGCGCGCTGCTCGTGACAACCGCCGCCACACTGGGCGTGGCGGCCGTGGCGCTGCTCGGGCCGCTGGAGCACTCGTTGCGCAATGCCGCGCGCCAGACCCTGGTGCGGGACCTGGGCAAGAACCCGACCAGCGCCTTTGTCACCAAGCTCGACCTGTCGGCCCTGCTTCAAGCAGACACCGGCCCAGGTAGTCCGGCGTCGATCGCACGGCAGAGCCTGTATCAGCAGCAGCAGGCGCTCGCGAATCGAATTGGCGGCGTCGTCGAGGTGCTCGGATATCCGGACGGATCCGACAACGGCTACCTGCTGCTGCCTTTCGGGCTCGAAGGGGACAGCGCCGAACTAGACCCGTTCGACGACGTCGTGAAGGCATTCCAAACCGGGCGGTCGGTCCCCAGCTTCGGCACGATCGACGGCAAGGAATACGCGCGCGTGGCGTTTCCGTTCAAGAAAGACGGCCTTCGATACGTGCTCGCGGCTCGCCGGCCGATCGACGAGATCCCCGGCGCTGTTCGTGCAGTCCGAACCGCTTTCATCACGGCTGCCCTGGCGGGCCTGGCGCTGACGCTGGTCCTCGGCATCCCGCTTGCGGCGACGCTCGGCCGTCGCCTGCGACGCCTGCGTCAGGCCGCGCTGCAGCTCGCCGAAGAAGGCCCCGTGGTCGAGGTTCCCGCCGACCGGGCGCGGGACGAGGTCGGCGACCTCGCGCGCTCGTTCGCACTGATGCAGCATCAGCTGCATCAGCAGGAGGAGGCCCGTCGCGCGTTCGTAGCCACCGCTTCGCACGAGCTGCGCACGCCGCTGACCTCACTCGAAGGAATGCTCGAGCTGCTCGAGGACGAGCTGCGCAGCGGCGATCCACCTGATGTTCAGGACGCCCGCTTGCTGCTGGCGCGCGCACGGGCGCAGTCGCGGCGGCTGGGCCGCCTCGCCGCCGACCTGCTCGACTTGAGCCGGCTCGACGCCGAGGTCAAGCTGCGCTCCGAGCCGGTCGAGCTCGAAGAGATCAGCCGCGCCGTGCTCGCAGAGTTCGCGCGCGAGACGCGCGAGCGCGGGATCGTCACCGAGCTGGAGGACTCCGCCGGGCCGGTGTGGGCGCTCGGCGACCCGGGTAGCGTAGCCCGAATCTTGCGCATCCTGCTCGACAACGCCGTCAGGGTGAGCCGTCCGGGAGGGGAGCTCAGGGTCGCGGCGCGCGGGGGGGGGCGGGCGGCCCTGAGCGTGCGGGACCGCGGGCCAGGCGTACCGGCAAACGAGCGTGAGCTGATCTTCGAGCGCTTCCAGCGGGGCCGCGACACGGGCGGTCAGGCGGGATTCGGACTGGGGCTGGCGATCGGTAGGGAGCTCGCCGAGCGGATGGGGGGGGAGCTCCGGCTACAGGACGCCGACGGCACGGGAGCGGAGTTCACGCTCGAGCTCCCGCTCGCGCGAGCCCCGGAGGAGGATTCGCCGGGATCGCCTAGCTGACAGCATCAGACCGATGGACGACCGCTTGATGAAGGCGATGCTCGAGCTCGACGAGCACCACTGGTGGTACCGGGGCCGCCGGCGGATCATCGACGCCGAGCTGGCGAAGCTGCCGCTTGTCCCCGTCGCGCGGGCGCTCGACGCGGGCTGCGGCTCGGGCCGTACGCTGCAGCAGCTTCGCGGGCATGGCGAGGCGCATGGGATCGCGCTGGAGGTGTGCGGGATCGAGCTGAATCCCGCGGCCGCCGAGCAGGCTCGCCGCCGAGATGGCTTCGACGTTCGCGTGGGCCGGCTCGAGCAGCTGCCGTGGGATTCCTCGGCCTTTGACCTGATCACCTGCCTCGACGTGATCGAGCACACGCCCGACGACCGCGCGACACTACGAGAGCTGCGTCGGGTCGCCAGGCCCGGCGGCTGGCTGCTGGTCACGGTCCCCGCCTATCAGGCGCTGTGGTCGCGCCACGACGAGGCGAACCACCACTACCGGCGCTACGTCCGCCGCACGCTGCGCGCGGCCGCGGAAGCAGCCGGATGGCGAATCGAGCGGATGACCTCGTTCAACAGCCTGCTGCTCGCGCCGGCGGCGGCCGTGCGCCTCGCGCAGCGCCGGCGCCGAGCGAGCGCCCCGTACACGCCCGACCTGGAGCTCGGCCCGCGATGGCTGAATGGCGTCCTCGAGCGCCCACTGGCGCTCGAGGCTGGCTGGCTCGGGCGCGGGCACACGCTGCCGGCTGGGCTTTCGCTGCTGGCCGTGCTGCGCAACCCGCCGGCGCTTGAGGCCGGCTGCCCGGCGACCGGCGCCGGCGAGCCGCCCGGGTGATGCTCGCCCTGGCCGCGATCTTCGGCGTCTCGAGCAAGCTCGGGTATCTGCTGCCCGCCGTGATCGGGCTCGAGTCGATGGGGGTGCCCTCCCCTGGGGAGTCCGCGCTCGTGCTGGCGGCGGTGCTCGCCAGTCAGGGCAAGCTTCAGATCTGGCTCGTGATCGTGATCGGAGTGGTCTCGGCGATCGTCGGGGACAACATCGGCTACCTGCTCGGGCGCAAGGTCGGGCGCGAGGTGCTCGAGAAGCCCGGGCCACTTCACAAGCGGCGCGTGAAGCTGATCGCCGCCGGCGATCGCTTCTTTCACAAGCACGGCTCAAAGACCGTGTTCCTGGGACGGTGGATTGCGATCATCCGCGTCGCCACCGCGTGGCTGGCCGGGATCAACGAGATGCGCTTCACGCATTTCTTCCTTTGGAACGCGTTCGGGGCCGTCACCTGGGGAACGACATACGGGCTGGCCGGCTATTACGGCGGGCACGCGGCCGCCGGCGTGATCTCGGCGATCGGCGTGGGTGCGGCAATCGCGCTCGGAGTGGCCCTGGTGCTGGGCTTGGGGGCCGTGAAGCTGCGCGAGCGCCGTGGCGCTGACTGAGCTGGACTCGATCGCGAGCGCCGCGAGGTAGGCGTCTGGTACCCGATTACCGGTCGCACCGGTGCTCCTCTCGTCCCACGGCCGCGGGTGTCTCTGCTGGCCAACGCGTTCGCGATGCCCAAGCGCCTGGATGTGGATCGATGTCTCGGCCGGCTGGGCGTTTGCCCCGTAGCGCCGGTTGAGAGCTGACCGGCGGGGAGGGTGGCGTAGCGGAGTTCTAGCTGTGGCGACTGGCGGTGCTAGACGGCGCAGGCGTCGGTGCGGGACGGCTGAGCGCTGCCGGCGCTCAGCGGGGGCGAGGCTTGACCGCGCGCTCGGCGACGTCCCACAGCCGCCGACGGGATTCGGCGTCCTCGACTTGCGGGTTTGGCTCTTCATCGCGCCGGCACCAGAAGTAGCGGCCGGTCGTGCCGGCGAGGCTCGGCTCGGTGAGTAGCCACAGCGGGGTGTCGACGCCGTCGGCCAGGGAGCCGCCACCTGAACCGCCCATCTTGGTCGCGATCCATCCAGGGCTGCACGCATTCACGTCCACCTGCAACTCCCGCCACCGCTCGCCCTGTTCGCGCGCGAGCATCGTGAGCGCGATCTTTGACTGCGCGTATGGGCTGGCGTGGCGCGGCTCGTCGGGCTGGTCGAGGTCGACGCTGCCGCTCGAATGCACCCCGGAGCTCATATGCACGACCCGGCCGTGGCGACCCGCGAGCATGTCTCGAAGGCCCATCGTCAGTAGGAACGCGGAGAGGAAGTTGACCTGGCACGTGGGCTCGTGGCCGTCCTCGGTCCGCTCCCCTTGCGGCGGCGCGGTGGTGTAGCCGATGCCAGCGTTGTTGACCAGACCGTCGAGCTTGCCGAAGCGCCTGGCGATCTCATTGACGAGGGCGCGCACCTGCGCGAATGACGCCAGATCAGCGATCGCGATCTCGCTGCCGGCGATCCGCTGCACCGTCGCGGTGGCCCGCTCGCGGGTCCGCCCGTGGACGATCACGCGCGCGCCGAGCTTCACCAGCCGACGAGCAAGCTCCTCCCCGATGCCATCCGTTGCGCCCGTCACTAGTTCGACTTGGTGGCCAG
>QHBV01000184.1 GCA_003244035.1 Solirubrobacterales bacterium
AGCACATGCGGACCTTGAGGGCCGGACACCAACCGGGTCCGTCGATGGAGCCCGAGGGCTCTCAGCTCATCAAGCCGTGCCTCGATCTCGATCACGAAACCGAAACATAGGGGAGCGCCCGGACGTCACGTCCAGGTCCGCGATCCGGGCCGTGCGCCCGCGGGCACCGATTTCATAGACGCTCGCGCATCCGAAGCGGTGCTTGGCGCGCGTGATTGCCTGGAGGGTCTGGCTCAGGCCGGTGGTCGAGGTACACCCGGCGAGCACGAACCGCGCGGCGGTGCTGAGCACGAAGGCCCGCGCGCGCCCCCCGGTCAGCCTCCCGTCCAGCAGCCGGAGCGTAGTCCGCTCGCGGGCGGAATAGCCGGCGACCGACCACCGGTAGTCACCGACATACGTCCGACGGCCGGTCTCGCCCGGGACGGCGTCCCCCAGGTAATACGAGCTCAGCACAGCGCCGGCTTGAGGGGCAAGGGCCAGGTAGCGAAACGCTCGGTTCTCCGAGCTGGTGATCAGGTTCTGGCCGTGGTTGGCGGAATTGACGTAGGCGGGCGCGGCGCTCATCAGGTGGATGCTCCCCGGAACCGTCACGCTCGCGACTGCGAGCACCGCCAGCGCGCGGCGGCCGGGGACGTGGCTCCATCGCAGGCCTGCGATCCCCTCGACGGCCAGCGCTCCCAGCGGGATCGTGATGCCCAGCCAGGCGTGCAGCGGGGTGGCGCCCAGGCCGCTCGTGGAAAGCGCCCAGACGGCGAGCGTGGCGAGGGGCCACACCCGGGTCGCCACGGCGAGAAATCCCGCGGGCCGTCGCCGGTAGGCCAGCGCGGCGGCGATGAGCAGGGGCGCCAACGGCCACACGGCGCTCCCCAGCGACCAGGCATGGTGTCGGGTCGCGACGTCGCCACGTCCCCAGGCCGGGTCGCTGTACTGCAGGATGGCGTAGTAGGCGAGCGGCAGCGCCGTCGCACACACCGTGGCGGCGGGCAGCGCGAGCCGGCGCCCGGACCTGTGCGTCGGCGACCGCCGGAGGCCGAGCAACTCCGCTCCGACGACGACGAGAATCAACAGCTCTCCCTGCCAGGGATGCAGCCAGCTGCCCAGCCACCCGAGCGCCGGCGCCCACCACGCCCCCCGGCCGTCCCGGCGGGTCCGGTCGTAGGCGACGAGCGCTCCCAGCACGGCGGCGAGCGCGACCAACCCGTACAGGTAGCCCCACGACACGAAGGGGATCCACTCGTCGCCGAGCGTGCCCCAGGTGGCGGCGAACAGGCCGAGCGCGAGCCCGGCGCGCCGCTGCGGCGCCCCCGGCAGCACGCGACGGTAGAAGGCCCGCAGGGCGTAGAACATCGCGCCTACTGCGACCGGCTTCCACACCAGCAGCGCCAGCCACGGCGCCACGCCGAGGGCCGCCAACCCACCGGAGAGAGCGACCATCGGCTGCAGGTAGTCGCCGGCGCTGGACCGCGGCCAGAACAGGTCCGAGGCCAGCAGATGTCGCGAGGCGTCCTGCACCCAGGCCAGGTACTGCATCTGATCGACGGGAAACTCCCCGTCGATCCCCGTCCACACCAGCCCCCGCAGCGCGTCCTGGCGCAGGTCGAGGAACACCACCCACATCGACACCGCGGCGAACGCGGCGAGCGCCAGCAGTTCGAAGCCGTCGAGCCCGGACCCGGCGCTGGCCGGGCGCCGGGTGACCGACCACGCCTGCTGCGGCGCCGCGGCCGGGGGGACGCGATCGACGAGCAAGCCCACCGTCTGGACTCGGGTCCGCCGCACGCCCGCGATCAGGGCAGGGAATCGTGAGATGGTTGTGGATGATCGATCCCGATCGCCGCCGATCGGTGGCGATGTGTGCCGCCTAACCAAGCGCATCGCGAACCCGAATCAGCTCCTAACCCGGCGACGACCTTTTCTTTATGCGAGCCTTACTTCGGCCGAGCAGCTTTGGGAGCCGCAGTGTCAACGAGAGAGAGCCGCTCGCCGGCCGACGACGGAGACTGGCCATGCGCACGAGCTTTCTCA
>QHBV01000185.1:0-6879 GCA_003244035.1 Solirubrobacterales bacterium
GATCCCCTCGGCCAGCACCTGCTCGCGCGTGAGGATGCCGTAGCGCTCCAGCAGCAGCTCGGCCAGCGCGCGGCGCCGCTCGGTGGGATCGACCACCGCCGCGAACAGCGGCGCGGTCAACGACCAGCGGCCCTGGACCTGTGGGGTCGCCCCCCGCCGCGGACGCCCCAGGAACCGGCCGGCGCCGGCCGGCCGGCCGCCCCCCGCGGCCCGAGTCCGCTCACCCACCGCCCCCGGTGCGCGCCGCGCCCGGGCCAGCGTCAGCCGGGGAGCTCGCAGCGGCGCAAACGCGTCGTTGCTGNNCGAGCGCGACGTCCACCAGCAGATCGGTGAAGAAGCAAGCGCCGGCCGCCAATCGCTCGCGCACGCGTGCGTGGGGCTCTGAGTCTGCCGATCCCGCGGCCGCCGCCCTGCGGGGCGGCGGCCCGAGCAGCGCGGCGTCCTGCCGGAAGTACAGCGCGACCCGCCCCGAATTACGCCCGAGCGCGCCCGCCCCGACCCACACCAGCTCGCCGCTCGCGCACAGCTGGTCGATCCACGCCGGGGAGTACGCCCCCACTCGGCGCGGCAGCACCTCGCGCTCCCACACCTCGGCCGGCAGCGCCAGTCCCTGCAGCGGCACGAGCGCCTCGCGCAGCCGGTCGACCCCGGCGCCGCCCGGTGGGTGCCGATCGACGTTCTGCCACGCGGGCAGAAAGCGCGCGAGTGCGCGATGGTCGGCGGGCTCGATCTCCTTGCGCAGAACCGCAAGCGAGGCCCGGCGCAGGCGGCGCAGGACCTCCGGGTCGCACCACTCGCGTCCGGTGCCGCCCGGTCGCAGCTCACCGCGGACGAGCCCCCCGGCGCGCTCCAGCGCCGACAGTGCCGCCCCGGGATCGACCCCGTAACGGACCCGGGCTTCGCTGGTGGTGAACGGACCGTGCGTGGCCGCGTAGCGCCGCAGTAACGCCACCAGTGCGCCGGACACGTCCTGCAGGAACGCCTCCGGCAGACCACCCGGCGGCATCGCCCCGAGCGCGTCGCGGTACAGCCCGGCGTCGGCCGCGGCGATCCAGCGCTCCTCGCCCGCCAGTCGCACCATCACGGCCCGCCGCTCGGCGCGCAGCTCGCCCAGCATCCGCTCGGCGTCGAGCCCGTCGAGCACGCGCAACCCCGCCTCCGCCGCCGTCAGGTCGCCGACGCACCGCAGCACGTCGTGCAGCTGATCGCGGTCGGCGACCCGCCGGCGCTCGGATACGAACTGGAGGTCGTCCTGCACCTGAACCAGCGCGCTTGGATCGATCAGGTCGCGCAGCTCCTCCTGCCCGAGCAGCTCTCGCAGCAGGTCGCGGTCCAGCGACAGGGCCGCCGCCCGGCGCTCGGCGTTGGGCGTGTCGCCCTCGTACATGTAGGTCGCGACGTAGTCGAACAGGAGCGAGGACGCGAACGGAGAGGCGGTCGCGGTCTCGACCTCGACCAGGGAGATCTCGCGGCGGTGCAGCTTGCGCAGCAGCTCGACCAAACCCGGCACGTCGAGCACGTCGCGCAGGCACTCGCGATAGGTCTCGAGCACGATCGGAAAGTCGTCGTAGCGCTGGGCGACCTCGAGCAGCGACTGGGCCTTCAGGCGCTGCTGCCACAGCGGCGTGCGCCGGCCCGGACGCGCGCGCGGGATCAGCAGCGCGCGGCTGGCGTTTTCACGAAAGCGCGCACCGAACAGCGCGCTGCCGCCGAGCTCGGAGACGACTCGGTCCTCGATCTCGTCGGGCTCGATCAGCACGAGCTCGAGGAAGTCCCGCCCGCCCAGATCCTCGTGCTCGGCATCGGGCAGGTGCAGGATGATCCCGTCGTCCGAGTGGATCGCGTCGGCTTCGAGCCCCAGCTCGTCGCGGATCCGGGCGCTGAGCGCCAGTCCCCAGGCGGCGTGCACGCGGCCGCCATATGGGCTGAGGACGCACAGCCGCCAGTCGCCGATCTCGTCGCGGAAGCGCTCGACCACGATCGTCCGGTCGGAGGGCACGACGCGGGTGGCCGCCTGCTGCTCGCGCAGGAGCTCGAGCAGGTTGCCGGCGGCGCGGCGGTCGAGGTCGTAGTCGCGCTGCAGGGTTTCAGGCGACTGCTCGACTGCCCAGCGGGCGAATGCGCCCACCGCCTCACCGAGCTCGTATGGCCGTCCGACCCCGTCGCCCTTCCAGAACGGCACCGCCCCCGGCAGCCCCGGGGCCGGCGTGACGATCACGCGATCGCGGCCGATCTCCTCGATCCGCCACGTGCTCGCGCCGAGCAGGAACGTCTGGCCGGGCCGGGCCTCGTAGACCATCTCCTCGTCGAGCTCGCCCACGCGCCGCCCGTCTGGCAGCGTGACCGCGTACAGTCCGCGGTCGGGGATCGTGCCGGCGTTGGCGATCGCCAGCTGCCGGGCGCCGGGACGGGCGCGGATCGTCCCGCCGATCCGATCCCAGACGATCCGCGGGCGCAGCTGCGCGAACTCGCTGGAGGGATAGCGCCCATCGAGCATGTCGAGCACGTGCTCGAGCTGGGTGCGCGGGAGCTCCTCGTAGGAGTGCGTGCGGGTGACCAGCGCGTGCAGCGCGTCGACGCTCACGGGCTCGTCCTCCCGGGCGGACGCGGCGATCGCGACGATCTGCTGCGCGAGCACGTCGAGCGCGTTGCGCGGCACGACGGTGGTCTCGATCGCCCCCTCGCGCATCCGCCGCGCGACCACCGCGCACTCGAGCAGGTCGGTGCGGAACTTCGGGAAGATCCGTCCCCGGCTGACCTCGCCGACGCCGTGGCCCGCGCGCCCGATCCGCTGCAGCCCCCGCGCCACCGACTTGGGCGACTCGACCTGGATCACGAGGTCGACCGCGCCCATATCGATCCCGAGCTCGAGGCTGGAGGTGGCCACCAGGCACGGCAGCTCGCCGGCCTTGAGCAGCTCCTCGACGACCGTGCGCTCCTCGCGCGCGAGCGACCCGTGGTGGGCGCGGGCCAGTTCGCGCTCGGCCAGCTCGTTGAGCCGCAGCGCCAGCCGCTCGGCCGCGCGGCGGTTGTTGACGAACACGATCGTCGAGCGGTGGGCCTCGATCAGCGCCAGCAGCTCGGGGTAGATCGCCGGCCAGATCGACTGACGGGTGGCCTCGGAGCCGCCTTGTAACGGGTCCAGCTCCGGCGCCGGCGTGGCTTCGGGCTCGGTCATCGACTCGACCGGCACGTGGATCTGCAGGTCGAGCTGCTTGCGGGCGCCGGCGGTCGCATCCACGATCCGGCACTTCCGCGACGGACCGACCATGAACCGCGCGATCTCCTCCAGCGGCTTCTGCGTGGCTGACAGGCCGATCCGCTGGAGCTCGGTGCCCGCGGCCTGCGTGAGCCGCTCGAGCGTCAGCGCCAGGTGCGCCCCTCGCTTGGTGGCGGCGACCGCGTGGATCTCGTCGACGATGCACCACCGCGCCCCGGCGAACAGCTCCTGCGCGCGGGAGGTCAGCATCAGGTACAGCGACTCCGGCGTCGTGATCAGGATCTCCGGCGGCTCGCGAAGCATCGCACGGCGCTCGCGCTGGGGCGTGTCGCCGGTCCGCACCGCCACCTTCAGATTCGCCCCGATTCCGCGCAGCGGCGCGCGCAGGTTACGGTCGATGTCGTAGGAGAGCGCCTTCAGCGGCGAGATGTAGACAAGGCCGATCCCCCGCTGCTCGCGCCCGGCGGTGGCGCGAGCAGCGGCCAGCCGGTCGATCGCCCACAGGAACGCCGCCAGCGTCTTGCCCGACCCGGTCGGCGCCGAGACGAGCACGTGCTCGCCTGAGGCGATCGCCGGCCACGCCTGCGCCTGCGCCGGCGTGGGCTGGGCGAACGCCGTCTCGAACCACGTGCGGGTCTTGGGGCTGAAGGCTTGCAGCGGCAACTCGGTCTGAGCGTAGCGGCGGTCTACTCAGCGCTCGCTCGATGGCGCCAACCCCAGCAGCGAGCACCATGCGCAGGCGGCGCATCGCTCATCGTCCTCGCTCCGGCCCGATGGCGCTCACTCAGGGCGCAGCCTCGTATTCTGCAAGTCGAGTCACCGACGGCCGGACAACGAACCAGCTCGGAGGCACATCCTTACTCCTCACCCCGGCGTCGCGTCTGCCGCATCGCCTGGCCGATGATGATGACCACGATGAGGATGCCGAGCACGAGGCCGTAGTGCGAGATCTGCTTGGCGACCTGGATCGCCGGGTGGCCGATCGCGTACCCGAGCGCCCCCAGCAGGCCGATTCGAAGCAGCCCGGCGATGACGTCGAGCACGAGGAAGCGCCGCAGGCTCATGCCGCTCCAGCCCGCAGCGACGAACACGAGCACCCCCGGAACGGGCGGAATGTGGGAGATCAGGACGATCGGGGTTGCCCACCCTCCCGCCATCTGGCCCTGGATGCGGCCCATGACCCGCGCGGTCCGTGGCTTGCCCTTGACCAGTAGGTTGATCCACCACTGCCCCCAGCGCGCGCCTCCCCACCAGTAGAGCCAGTCGAAAGCGATCGTCCCGACGAGGCTCGCCAGGACGACGCTTAGGCCGGAGGCGCGTCCCGCTTGGACGAGCGCGCCGCCGGTGACGATCGACGCCGTCGAGCCCCGCAGCGCCTCCCACAGGATCGTGTGCGTCGCCAGCTGCGACGGCGCGAACGGCAGCAGCACGATCGTGTAGATGCCGAAGGCGATGAACGAAGCGCCGAGGATGATGTCGGCGCGCTCGAGCTTCGTTGGCGGAGAGGTGTCAGTCGACGCGACCGCCTCGGTGGCGGCGCCGGCATCGGGAGCTGACATCATCAGCTAGCGGTTCTCATTGATGTCGTTTGTGAGTCATCGCTGGGCCACCGCGAGGACCACCAGCAGGGCGACGACTCGGACGGCGGGCACCTCGTAGCGGCCACGTCCACCGCTCTGGAGCCATCCGGCGGCAACAAGCTGGCGCAGATGGTGATAGAGCTGCCCGGTGGTTCCAAAGCCTTCTACGGTGCCGAGATCTGCCACGGTGTCGATCCCGCCGAGGATCTCGCGCAGAATCATCAGCCTGACGGGATGCCCCAACGCTGCAAGCACGTCGCTGGCCAGGCTCCATTCTGCGTCCATCAGAGCGTCGACCCCGAACTGCTGCTGCCACTCGTACTTCGTATCGGTGGGCAACGTCACCGACCCGGTGAACAGCACGGCGCTGCCATCCGAGGTCCGAGACTTGAGCCCTTCGAGCGCCCAGAATCGTTCGGGATCGGTTGCGCTCCGACTCTGAGCCCGCTTGCCCGCCGGCCGCTCGCCCGCGGGATTCCGAGCCTCCAATCCGGCCACTCGCTGCTCGAGTTGGTTCAGCCGCTGGCTGAGGTCCTGGGCAGCGAGCTCGGCAACCACGAGTCCAGTATTACGTAATTTCGTAGACTCTGCAAGTGGAGCGCTCGCGGAGGCGAGCATCGCGGCATCACACCACCTGCCTGCCTCGGTCGTGGTTTTGTCGCCGCGGAGACGGGAAAACCCCACGTGCAGTGGAGCACCAGGTCCGCAGCGGGTCGGCGGGTGGGCTGACGCTCGTGTGGGCCGCGGCCGTGCTCAAGCTAGTTGCCGCGTTGCTGCCGCTGGCAGCGGTCGGGCTCATCGGCTGGTCCGCGGCCCACCGATGGACGCGCTCGCTGAGCTGGATCGAAGCGTCGATATTGACCCTGTACGGGCTGGTTCTCACGGCCGTTGGGCTGCTGGTACAGGCCGACATCGTGCACGCCTCACCCCATGCCGATCACCGGGCGCTCGCCTGGCATGCGTTCCTGTGGGACCCATGGTTCCTGGCATGGGGCGCGCTGGTCACGATCGCGATGCTCGCGTCCAGACGCACGAGCATCGAGACAGAGCGACCGACGACGTGAGGACACAGCAAATGCAGATCATCGCCCGCATGAGCACGAGCGCCGACGGTTACGTGACCACACCGCATCATGCGCGCCGCCACCGTATCCGGGCCAGCCCCGCGGTCAACCCCGCCGCGCGAACGCGCCAGATGCGCGGCAGGCGACTCACACCCCCGCCAGCTCCCGTGCCCGTCCGAGCACGTCGTCGAGCATCGCCTCCGTCAGCCGCCCGGTGAAGGTGTTCTGCTGGCTCGGGTGGTAGCAGCCGAGCAGCGTGTAGTCGCCCACCGCCACGCCGGCGCCGTGGCCGAACCGGGGCCGGGGCCGGGGCACCGCCGCGGCCAGCGCCGCCAGCGCCCGCAGCGACGCGTCCCAGGCGAAGCCGCCGAGGCAGACGATCGTTCGCACGGCGCTCAGCAGCGTCAGCTCGCGCGCGAGGTACGGCAGGCAGCGATCGCGCTCGGCCGGCAATGGCCGGTTCGCGGGCGGCGCGCAGCGGACCGCGGCGGTGATGAAGCAGCCGCGCAACGCGAGCCCGTCCTCGCGCGCGACCGACTGCGGCTGATTGGCAAACCCCGTCCGGTGCAGCGCCGCGAACAGCCAGTCGCCCGAGCGGTCGCCGGTGAAGATCCGGCCGGTGCGGTTGCCGCCGTGGGCGGCCGGGGCGAGACCGAGCACGAGTACGCGCGCGGCCGGATCGCCGAAGCCCGGCAGCGGCCGCCCCCAGTAGTCCTCGCCGGCGTACGCGGCGCGCTTGACCCGCGCGACCTCCTCCCGCCAGGCGACCAGCCTCGGGCAGAGCCGGCAGCAGACCACCTCACGCTCGAGCGTCGCCAGCGCCGCCGACGCGCTCACGGCCCCGGCGCCGTCCGCCGGCGTGCGGCGCCCGGTCGATCGCCGGCGGCCCGCAGCCGTCTCAGGCCCCCAGCGCGCGCCCGTACTGGCGCTCGTAGTACTCGCGGTAGTCGCCGGAGCGAACGGGGGCCCACCACCACGAGTTCTCGCGATACCAGTCGACGGTGCGCTCCAGCCC
>QHBV01000185.1:6929-9708 GCA_003244035.1 Solirubrobacterales bacterium
CGGTCGGTCACGTACTCGATCAGCGACTCGTCCGCACCGGTCAGCTCCAGGACTCGCTTGACCACGAGCAGGTTCTCGCACTCGTCGGGACCACCGCAGTTGTACGCCTCGCCGGGCGCGCCGTGCGCGAGCACATGCCCGATACCGCGCCCGAAGTCCTCCACGTACAGCCAGTTGCGGACGTTCATGCCGTCGCCGTAGACGGGCAGCCGGTCGCCCGCGAGCGCGTTCAGGACCATCAGCGGGATCAGCTTCTCCGGGTGCTGGTATGGCCCGTAGTTGTTCGAGCCACGGCAGATCACGGTCTCGAGGCCGTAGGTGTGGTGGTAGCTTGAGACGAGCAGGTCGGCGCCGGTCTTGGTGGCGCTGTAGGGGCTCGAGGGCGCCAGCGGCGAGCGCTCGGTGAACGACCCCTCCGCGATCGAGCCGTACACCTCGTCGGTCGAGACCTGCACGTAGCGCCGCCCCGTCCTGCGGGCGGCCTCGAGCAATGCGTGGGTGCCCTGCATGTTGGTGACGATGAAGCCCTCGGGGTCGGCGATCGAGCGGTCGACGTGGGTCTCGGCGGCGAAGTTGACGATCGCCTCGCAGCCGTCGGCGGCGTCGGCGACGGCGACGGGGTCCTCGATCGCGCCGTGCACGAAGCGGATCTCGTCGATCACGTCGTGCAGGTTCTCGCGCCGGCCGGCGTAGGTCAGCTTGTCGAGCACCGTCACCTCGTCGCCGTGCTCGTGCAGGCGCAGGCGCACGAAGGTCGAGCCGATGAAGCCGGCGCCGCCGCACACGAGCAGCTTCATCGGGCGGGGGCCCTCGCGCCCATGAACTGCGCGAGCCCCTCGCGCCAAGCCGGCAGCCGCGGCGCGTCGCGCTCGGTCCCGAGCACGCTATAGGGAGGCCTCGGTGCGGGCCGCCCGAGCTCCGCCGTCGTCCCCGGCCGCAGCTCGCACCCGAGCCCGGCGCTCGCCACCAGCTCTCGGGCGAGCTCATACCAGGAGCAGCGGCCGGCGCCAGTGACGTGGAGCAGGCCGGCGACCCGGCGCTCGGTCGCGAGTGCGACCAGCGCCGGCGCCAGGTGGCCGGTGAACGTCGGGCAGCCGATCTGGTCATCGACGACGGTCAGCTGCTCGCGCTCGGCCGCGAGCCGCAGGATCGTTGCCGGGAAGCACGACCCGCCGGCGCCGAACAGCCACGAGGAGCGGACGATCGTGTGACGGTCGGGGGCGCCGGCGGCGACCGCGCGCTCGCCGGCGAGCTTCGAGGCGCCGTACGCCGACAGCGGGCGCGGCGCGTCGGATTCGACGTACGGCTCGGTCCCCAGGCCATCGAACACGTAGTCGCTCGAGACGTGAACCGTCCACGCGCCGGCGGTCGCCGCCGCGCGCGCGACGTTGCCGGCGCCGGCCTCGTTGACCGCGTGCGCACGATCGGACTCGCGCTCGGACCCGTCGACATCGGTGAACGCGGCGCAGTTGACGACCGCGTCCGGATCGGCGCTCCGCACGGCCGCGCCGACTGCTTGCGCGTCGGTGATGTCGAGCTCGGCACGCGCCAGCGCGATCACGTCGTGCCCTGCGTCACGCGCAGAGGCGCACACATCCTGGCCGAGCATCCCACCGGCGCCTGTGATCATGACTAGCATCGGCGCCAAGGGTAGAGGCAGGCCAGGGACAAGGTTCGCAGATAACGGCCCACTCGACGCCCCTCCGAGCTTCAGTGGGGCGTTTCCATCCCCCCAGGCGGTCAACGCCCCAGTCGAGTCGCGTGCGCTGCCGAGTGGGGCGCTATCAAGGGGCCCATCGGCCCGAGCCCCGCCTGCGCCGCGCCTTCGAGGGATCACCAGCTCCGACCCGAGCGAACCGGGCCTCGATCTCAGGGCCGCGCTCGGCGGCGGAGTCCTCGACCTCCTTGAGATTCTGGATCGTGAAGCCGGGCATCAGGCAGTCTCGATGATACCGTCGTATCGATGGGCGAACGAACGAAGTACCCGCCTGGCGCCTTCTCCTGGACCGATCTGATGACCCCCGACCAGCAGGCGGCGAAAGCCTTCTACTGCGAGCTGTTCGGGTGGGAAGCAACCGAGAGCCTGGCCGGTGACGGCGGTGTCTACTCGATCATGTCGGTCGGGGGCAGGCACGTCGCCGCGATCTCGCCCCAGCCCCAGCGGCAGCTCGACGCGGGGGTGCCGCCCGCGTGGAACTCCTACATCACCGTGCAGAGCGCGGACGACGCGCTGGCGCGGGCAGAACGCCTCGGCGGGACCGTTCACGCGCCCGCCTTCGACGCGTTCGGCGCGGGGCGAGTGGGAGTCGTCCAAGACCCGCAGGGAGCGTTCTTCCTGGTGTGGGAGCCCAAGGCCCACATCGGCGCCGGGCTCGTCAACGCCACCGGGGCGCTGGCGTGGAACGATCTCATCTCGCCCGATCCCGAAGCCGCGGCGCGCTTCTACGGCGAGCTGTTCTCCTGGGTCGTCGAGCCATTGGAGGGGATCGAACCGCCATATTGGATCATCGCGAACACCGACGGCAGCCTGAACGGCGGGATCGGGGGGGCGATGCCGCCGGGAAGCCCCCCATCCTGGCTCGTCTACTTCGCGGTCGACGACGCGGACGCCGGGCTGGAACGAGTTCTCGAGCTGGGTGGGGCGCACGTCTCCGGGCCCGAGCAAACGGGTCCCGGCAGGGTCGCGGTGGTCCGGGATCCACAGGGCGCGGTGCTCGCCCTGTACGCGGGGCCACTCGACCCCTGAGCTCAGCCACTCGACCCCCGACCGCAGGCCCCG
>QHBV01000186.1:0-8268 GCA_003244035.1 Solirubrobacterales bacterium
GTCCACACCGAAGCCGACCTCGACGCGGCGATTGCGGCCATCTCCGATCCGCGGCGACTGCAGGCCGCGCAGGATCTGGTGATGCGCGCGGCGCCGTCGCTGCAACGGGTGCTCGCCGCCGCGATCGCCGACGGAGGCTGGTTCGACCTGGCCAACGAGCAGGCGATTCGTGAGTCGATCGGCGGTCAGGACCCGGAGGAGTGCGTTCGCGTGGTGCGGACGTTGCTCGCGGAGGAGACGCGTCTGGGGATGCTCGTGGGGGTCGCGGTCGGCTACGAGCTCGCGCGGGAACTGGGTGGGGCCCGCACGGCCGAAGGCCAGGCGCCGGCGGCCGAAGGCCACGCGCCGGCGGCCGAAGGCCAGGCGCCGACGGTGCACCCTACACAGGAGGATTGATCGATGACGGAAGTTCGCTTTCTGGGCCACGCCTGCTTCACCCTGTCGGATGGCGACACCACGGTATTGATCGACCCGTTCCTGACGGGAAACCCGAAGGCGGCGATTGCCGCCCAGGACGTCGCCGCCACCACGATCCTGCTCACGCACGGTCACGTCGACCACATCGGTGACACAGTTGCGATCGCCAAGCGCACCGGCGCGCCGGTGGTGGCGATCAAGGAGCTCGCGGACGAGATCGGCGAGGAGGGCGTCGAGGTGCACGATCCCAACCTCGGCGGCACCGTCAAGTTCGACTGGGGCTCGGTCAAGCTGGTGCCGGCGTGGCATACCTCGATGACGCCGAAGGGCACGGCGAATACCCCCGCGGGAATGCTCATCAACTTCAAGGACACGATCGTCTACCACCTCGGCGACACGTGCCTGTTCTCCGATCTGCAACTCGTCGGCAAGCGCACGCCGATCGACATCGCACTGATCTGCATCGGCGGCCACTACACGATGGATCGCTCGGACGCGGCGCTGGCGGCGGGGCTGGTCGGCGCCAAGACCGTGATTCCCTGTCACTACGACACCTTTCCGCCGATCGAGACGGACCCGCAGGCGTTCAAGACAGAGGTGGAGTCCGCCACCCGCTCGAACGTGGTCGTGCTCGAGCCCGGACAGGCGCACTCGGCGTGACGCCCGCTTCAGCCAGCGGATCGGGGAGCGACCCGATTCCTGGCTGCGGTCAGCGCGCGATCGAACGCGCCCACTGCCGCGTCGTAGTTGTATGCGGCCACCGCGCGCCGCGCGCCGTCGCCGAGGCGGGCCCGCAGCGGCGCGTCGGCCAGTAGCCGGTCGATCGCCAGCGCTAGGCCCTGGTGGTCCCCGGGGGCCACGACCAGCCCCGTTTGCCCGTCCCGCACGAGCCCGCCGGCGACGGCGCCGACCGCTGTCGTCGCGATCACCGGCCGGCCCTGGTGCATCGCCTCGTTGCAGACGAGCCCCCACGGCTCGCGGAAGCGCGGCGTGGGGATCGACGGAAGCAGTGCGAGCTGGCAAGCGGCGTAAGCGACCGCCAGCTCGGCGCGGGCGATCGGAGCAAGCCGGCGCGCCCGGGTGGCACGTGATGCGCGCGCGGCGAGCGGACCGTCGCCGATCAGCACCAGCGTGGCGGCGCCGCGCACCTCCGGCCACGCGTCGAGCAGCACCTCGATTCCCTTCTCGGGCACGAGCCGTCCCGCATACAGCGCCAGGGGGCCATCCGGCAGGCCGTGGCGGGCGCGGAACTGCGCGATCTCGCCCTCGCCGACGCCCCGCCCGAACAGCTCCGGCTCGACCGACTGGGGCGCGACGTACACGTCGTCCTCGCGCCCCCGGATCGCGCCGGCGAATCGCCGCACGTGCTCACCGTATGCGAGCACCGCGTCGGCGTGGCGGTAGATGTGGCGCGTGAGCGGGAGCGCGAGCGCGTGCGTGACCGATCGGGGCTGGGCCCATACCGACGCCCAGAGCACGAACGGACGTCGTCCGAGCCTCGCCCCCGCGTATGCCGCCGGGAGGATCGCGCCGCCGGCGAACGGCGCGATCACCGCCTCGTAGCGGCGCGCGCTCGCGAGCGCCTCGCGCGCGCCAGTGCACCGGCGGGCCGGAAACTGGGCAGCGGCGAGCTGGCGGTCGAGGTCCGTGAACCACGCCGGCACGTAGCGATCGCCGCCGCCGAAGCACAGCACCTCGATGCCGAGCCGCTCGGCGAGCCGTTCGAACAGCGCCATCCGGTAGTCCGTGAGGTAGGTCGTGAACAGCGCGACCGCCATCGCGTCAGCTACGGCAACCGGCGAGGCGCGGGCGGCGGTGGGGCAGGTGCATGCGGGCGGGAGTGTAGGTTCGAGCGGTGATCCTGTTCCTGCACAGCCGCTACCGCACGACCGGCGGAGAGGAGCGCGCCGTCGAGGACCTGATGTGGCTGGTGCGCGAGCGCCTGCGTGAGGACGCCGAGCTGCTGCAGCGCGACTCGGCGCTGCTCGGCCGCACAGCGGCCGCAGCGGGCCTGCTCGGCGGCGGATTGCGCCCGGAGGAGGTGGCGCGTGCCGTGCGGCGCACCGGAGCCAGGGTCGTGCACGCGCACAACCTCAACCCCGCGTTCGGCTGGCGCGCGCTCGCCGCGGCACGCGGGGCCGGCGCCCGCGTCGTATTGCACTTGCACCAGTACCGTCTCGTGTGCGCCGTCGGCGTGTGCTTCACGCGCGGGGCACAGTGCACTCGCTGCCACGGCCGCAACACGCTGCCGGGGGTGATTCGTAACTGCCGCGGGACGGGCGTGGAGGCCGCCGTCTATGGTGCCGGCCTGGCGCTGTGGCAGCGCCGGCTCGCGGCGCAGGCCGATGCCTTCGTCGTCCCGAGTCGATTCGCGCTGGGTCGGCTTCGTACCCTCGGGGCACCGATCGTCGCCGCCCACGTGCTTGCGCCCGTGATCCGCGAGTTCGCCTCGTCCGCTGCGCCTGCGCCCGGCGGCCACGCCCTGCTCGCGACGCGACTGGCGCCCGAGAAGGGTGTCGATGTCGCGGTGGCCGCGTGCCGGATCGCCGGGATCCCGCTTGTGGTGGCCGGAGACGGGCCAGAGCGAGCGCGCCTGCCCACGGGCAGGGGTGTCACGTTCTCAGGGCGGCTCAATGGCCCCGGGCTTGCCGAGCTGCGCCGAGGAGCCGCGCTCGCGCTGGCGCCTTCGCGCTCGGGGGAGACATTCGGGCTTGCCGCGGCCGAGGCGATGGCGGCCGGGCTGCCGGTGGCCGCCTCGCGGATCGGCGCGCTGCCGGAGCTCGTACCTGACGGCTGGCTCGTGCCGCCCGGAGACGCGGGGGCGCTCGCGGCCAAGATCGAGCTGCTGCGTGGGGACGCGGCCGCCGGGGCGCGGGCGATCGAACGGGCGCGGTCGCTCACCGGGCCGGAGGTCGTGGGCCCTGCGCTCGCGGCGATCTACGGATGAGACGCCTATCCTGAACTCGTGAATCGCCGGCCGCCGTTGCCCATGATCGTGGCGCTGGCGCTTCTTCTCGGCGCCTGTGGGAGCACCCGGCCCGCTGCGCACACGCCCGCGACGAGCCCTTCGCCAACTGCCCGGTATCGGACAGCCGCCGGGGCCGCTGCCGGCGCGGGACGCGCCCAGCCGGCGAGTACGACGCCCTCCACGGGCGGTGCTGCAGCGAATCCCTCGGGGGGCGCCACGAACGCGAGGGTGCCGGCGACGTTCGTGATCCGCGCCGGCGAGCGGCTGAGCCCTTCGTCGGTCTCCTCGCCGGCGTTCCTGGCGGTGCAGCTGACCGTGGTCTCCGCGGATGGCAGGCCGCACCGAGGCCTGCTCCGCGCCCCCAAGGCGTACTCATTGTCGGTCGCGTCCGGCGGCCGGGCCTCGGTTCTGGTTCCCGGCTTGCGTGCGGGGCGCTACGGGCTCGAGATCGACGGCGCCCGCCGCGGGACGCTGATCATCGGCGCTGCCCCCGGCCCGTAGCTGCTGCGCGCCTGGCCCGTGGTGGCAGAACCGGGCTTGTGGCCGGCGGAACGGGGTTCGTCGACGGGGCGGGAGCAGGGCTCGTCGTCGACGGGGGCAGCGGGGTCGTCGCCGGGCCTCCCGGGATGGGCGCAGCCGATGACCCGGAGACGATGGTTGTCAGCGAAGCGGGGGTGACAGGCTGGGGCCCTGGGATCGGTGTGGTCGGGCACGGCCCGGGTTCACACACGGTCGGATCCGTCTGGATCACCGTGTGACCTGACAGCTGGGCCGGTTGGGCCGGCATCGGCGCGGGGGTGGGCACCGGGGTGGCGACGGGCTTGGCCGCGACTGCTGCCAGGAGCTTGACGGTGGGAGCCGCGGGCTTCGCCGGCGCGACCTGCTTGAGGTCGCGCTTGCGCTGGGCCGCGGCGGTTAGCGCGACCGGAGATCGGCCGCGCTCCGGTGTGCGCGCGGCCGGCGGGTTGGGGGGCGGGACGGACGCCTCGCTCAGCGAGGAGCCGGCGCGCGGAGTGTGCGCGCGGGCGTGGCCGGCGCTCGAGTGGTCGACTTCCACGGCGCCGGCGGTCACGATCGCGGCGGCCGCCAAGCCAGCCGCCGCCTTGGTCGCGACCGCGGCGATCCCGGCGGAGACGAATCCGCCGGCGCTGGGAGCGGCGACGATCGCCGAGCCTGCAACGGCGGTCGAGCCGACCGACGCCGTCGTCCCGGCCGCCGCACCGGTGGCGCCCGCGCCGGAGCCGGCGGCGCCCGCGCCGGAACCGACGGCGCCGGAACCGGCCGAGTGGCCGAGGTGCGCGAGCGCGAGCTTCTTGAGGACGACCAGCGGACCGATCGGCAGCACCGCCGCGAGCGCCTTGTTCGTGTGCTTGAGCTGGACCTTGAACGTCGCACAGCGCTTGCAGGCCCGGAGGTGGCGGCGGACCAGCGGCCCGGGCCGGCGGCGCAAGCCCTCCGCGACCTCACCGAGCTCGAGCCGCACCTGCTCACAGGAGAGCAGGCGCGCCTCGGCCGCCTCGGCGAGCGATACGCGAGCCCTGACGAGCAGCGACTTGACGCTCGGGATCGTCGTCTCCATCGCCTCGGCGATCTGCTCGTAGGAGAGCGCGTCCATCTCTCGCAGCACGAGCGCCGTCTTCTGCGTCTCGGGCAGCTCGTGAATGTCGCCGATCAGCACCCGGAACTCCTCGCGCTCGTGCGCCTTGTCGGCGGTGCTCGCGCCGTGTTCGGAGAAGTGGATATCCATCGAGTCGACGCCGATCGCCTGGCTGCGGCGCAGATGGTTGAGGCTGCGGTTGCGGGCGATCCGGTACAGCCACGGCCGGACGTTGATCGGGCGCTCGTCGGCGATCATCGCGTTGAACGCCGCCGTCAGCACCTCCTGCAGCACATCCTCGGCGTCCTCCCGCGAGGCGAGTAGGTGCCGGCAGAACGACGCGAGCCGCGACTCGTAGCGCGCGACCAGCGCCTCGAACGCGGCCATGTTGCCGCGCCGGACGAGCGCGACCAAGCGCTCGTCGGATTGCAGCCGCAACAGCGGCGAGCGCCCATGGAGGCCGATTCCCCCGGAATATTTGAGAGCAGAGACTTCCATCCGGCTCGACGAGACGATCCTCCTCGGGAAACATGACACCGTAGCAGCGGGTTAGTTGCGGCTCGCGGCGTGTCGCGAGCCGCAACTAAGATCCACACCCCCGCCCGGGTAGACAAACTGGCAAAGTCGGCGCTCTTAAAAAGCGCTGCTCGAAAGGGCATTGCGGGTTCGAGTCCCGCCCCGGGTACTCGCCCCGGATCGGGGCCCGGTTCCCGATTGACACCACGCCGAAGCCCTTGCTAGCGTCGCGGTCAGGTTTCGCGCTGGGCCAGGTGCCAGAACCCCGCGCGGGAGGAGACTGATTGCCGAGCTCGAGGTCGCGGCGGTGCGTAACTCAACTGTGATCGGCCGGGCCGCCGCGATCGCGGCGGTTGCGGTGGCGATCGCAGCCGTGGCGGTGATCGTGCTCCAGGGCGGCACGACCTACAGGGTCGAGGCGATCTTCCAGAACGCCAGCCAGATCGTCGCCGGCGACCTGGTCGAGGTGGCCGGCAGCGGCGTCGGCACCGTCTCGGACGTCTCGCTGACGCCCGCCGGTCAGGCTCAGCTGACGCTCGAGATCACCGACAAGACATACGAGCCGCTGCGCCAGGGGACGCAGGCGACGGTGCGGGAGACGTCGCTGACGGGCATCGCGAACCGCTACGTCGATCTCCGGCTGGGTCCGGCCACCGGCGCCCATATTCGGGGCGGCGGGATGATCGGGACCCAGGACACGACCAGCGAGGTCGACCTCGACCAGCTCTTCAACACCCTGGACAGCCCGACCCGGCAGGCGCTGCAGAACGTGATCCAGGGCTCGGCGACCCAGAATGCCGGCCAAGGTCCGCGTGAGCAGGCCGCGCTTGCCTACCTCAACCCGGCGATCGCGTCGACCAGCACGCTGTTCGCGGAGCTCAACCGCGACACCGCCAGGTTCACGAGCTTCATCGTGAAGTCGGGGAATCTCGTCTCCGACATCGCCCAGCGTGGCACCGATCTGAGTGGGCTCGTCCAGCACCTGTCGAGCACGACCGGAGCGCTTGCCGCCCAGCACCCGGCCCTGGGCGAATCGATCCAGCGGCTCCCGGGCTTTCTGCGCCTTACCGACACGACCTTCGTGAACCTTCGCGGCGCGCTCGACACCCTCACCCCGCTGGTCGATGCGGCAAAGCCGGTTGCGCCCAAGCTGCAGAGCCTGCTCGAGCAGTTGCGGCCGCTCGCAGTTGATGCCGTGCCGACGGTGCGCGACCTGTCGAACGTCGTCAGCCGCCCGGGACCGGGCAACGACCTGACCGAGCTCGTCCGGCTGGGGGTGCCGCTGGCGGCCGCCACCGTACACACCCTCCACGTCGATGGTAAGCGCCGGCCCGGCGCGTTCCCCCAGACGACGGTGGCGCTCAACGAATCGACCCCCGAGCTCGCGACCGCACGCCCGTACGCCGTCGATTTGACCGGTTGGTTCGAGGGCTATTCGCACCCGGCGATAATCGACGCCAACGGCGGTGCGAGTCGGATCGCACCGGTGGTCGGAGCGTTCTCGCTCCAGAGCGGGCTGTTGAACCTGCTGCCGGTCGCCCAGCGCCTGTTCAACGCGTTCGGCACCGGCAAGCCGGGCAGCGGCGGCCTGCTGACCTTCGGGCAGGGCGACCGCTGCCCCGGGTCGATGGAGCGCGGCGCGACCTATTACCCCGAGAGCGGCTTCCCGTGCAATCCGAGCGAGGTGCCGACGGGCAGATGAGGCGGCTCCTGTCGATCGCGGCGCTCGTTCTCGCCGCCGGGGCGCTGCTGGTGATCGCCGGCGGCGCCTCGGGAAGCGGCGGCCCAGAGGGCACCTACAAGATCGAGCTCGACAACGCGTTCGGCCTGACGGCCGGCGCCGACTTCAAGGTCGCGGGCGTGCGCGCGGGCACGATCACGGGCATCGGGCTCGACCAGCGGACCCTGCACGCCGTAGTCACGGTACAGGTGACCCAGGACGGGTTCGGGTCGTTCCGCTCGGATGTCTTCTGCCAGTCGCGACCGCAGTCGCTGATCGGCGAGTACTTCATCGAGTGCCAGCCGGGCAGCTCCTCGACGACGCTCAAGCCCGGGAGCACGATCCCGGTCTCCCGCACGCAGTCCACGATCCCCGTCGACCTGCTGCTCGATGTGATGCGGATGCCCTACCGCCAGCGCCTGTCGCTGATCATCAACGAGCTCGGCGCCGCCGTGGCGGGCCGCTCAGGCGACCTGCAGGAGGCGCTTGGCCGTGCCGTCCCGGCGCTCCGAGAGACCGACAACCTGCTGAACCTGCTCGCGGGCGACTCGAGGACGCTCCAGCGGCTGACCGCCAACGCCGACGCCGTGATCACCGTCCTGGCACGCAACAGCTTCCAGGTGCAGCAATTCATCGTGCAGGCCAACCACGCCGCCACCGATGTCGCCACGCAGCAGGCCAACCTCTCCTCCACGGTCCACAGGCTGCCCGGCTTCCTGGAGCAGCTGCGTCCAGCGCTGGCGAAGCTCGGCGCCGCGACCGACGCCAACCAGCCGGTGCTGGCCAACCTGAACGCGGCCGCCGGCCAGGTCGACCGCCTGCTCACCGACCTGCCCGCGTTCTCGCACTCGGCGCTGCCGGCGATCTCCTCGCTCGGCCGGGCCTCCGTCACCGGCAAGCAGGCGGTGCAGGCCGCGGGGCCGACGGTCGCGCACCTGAACCAGTTCGCGAAGCCGACGCCGGAGCTGGCCGGCAACCTCGCGATCGTCCTGCGCGACCTCGACAGCCGCTCGCTCGCGGTGGAGCCAGATCCGCGCAGCCCCGGCGGCC
>QHBV01000186.1:8288-12207 GCA_003244035.1 Solirubrobacterales bacterium
CGGTCGACGCGTTCGTGGATCCCGCGTGCTCGCCGTACGCGACGCCGGCGACGATCGCCCAGAACCTGCACAACCCGCTGATCGGCGACTACCGGCGTTGCTATTCGTGGCTGGGACCAAACCAGCCGGGCGTGAACGAGGCAGATCCAACCGCCCCGAGCGCCAAGGTCCCCGACCCGGGAGGCGCCCCCCCCGGCGAAGCAGGCCCCGGCACCAGCGCCTCGCAGCTGACGGCGGCAGACGTTCAGGCGAGCGCCGGCACGGGCCAGGCGGCCGGCGCCGGCCAAGCGAGCGCCAGCGCCCGCGGTTCGAGCTCGGGCGCCGCGGGCTCGCCCGCAAGCGAGCCCGCGGCCAGTAACCCACCCAAGGGACAGGCCCAGCAACTGCTCAACTACCTGCTGGCTCCATAGGCGATGAGACGAAGCAAGCAGCCGGGATTCACCAGCCCGATCGTGGTCGGCGCCGTGACGGTGCTCGTCGCGCTGGTGGCGGTGTTCCTCGCCTACAACGCCAATTATGGGCTGCCGTTCGTGCCGACACGGGAATTGAGGGTCGATGTCGCCGATGGCGCCAACCTGGTCGTTGGCAACGACGTACGCGAGGGTGGCTTTCGGATCGGCCTGGTCTCGAGCATGCGCCCGGTCCAGTTGCCAAACGGCCAGGTCGGGGCCCAGCTGACCCTGCAGCTGGACCAGGCGCACGGCAAGGTGCCGGTCGATTCGACCGTCTCGATCCAGCCACGGTCACTGCTCGGGCTGAAGTACGTGGAGCTGGAGCGGGGGATCTCGAGCCGGGTGTATTCAGACGGGAGCGTGATGCCGGTCACCCACACGAGCGTGCCGGTGCAGTTCGACGACCTCCTGGGGACGTTCGACGCCAAGACCCGCTCGGCCGTCCAACAGAACCTGGTCGGCTTCGGGGACGCGGTGACGGGCCGCGGCGCGGCGCTCAACGACACGATCCACAGCCTGCCCGAGCTGCTCGGGCACCTGGAGCCGGTGGCACGCTATCTGGCTGCACCGAGCACCCAGCTGACCCGGCTGCTGAGGACCGTGAACGCGTTCGTTGGGACCGTCGCGCCGGTGGCGGGTGTGGCCGCGAGGCTGTTCACCGACTCAGCGACGACCTTCGAAGCGATCTCTCGTGATCCGAGGGCGCTCGAGGCCACGATCTCGGAGTCGCCCCCGACGCTCGCCGTCTCGACCGACAGCCTCCGCGCCCAGCAGCCGTTCCTCACCGACCTGACGACGCTCGGGACCAACCTCACCCCGGCGAGCGCCGAGCTGACGGCGGCGCTGCCCGACATCAACCCGGCGATCGAGGCGGGCACGACCACGCTCGCCCGCACGCCGGTCCTCAACGCGAACCTGCAGCAGGTGCTGGCGGCGCTGAAGTCGCTGGCACAGGCGCCGGGGACCGATCTCGCGCTGAACGCACTGACCGGCACGGTCGACACGCTCAACCCGATGATCCGCTACCTCGGCCCGTTTGTGACCGTTTGCGACACCTGGAACTACTGGTGGACGTTCCTCGCCGAGCACCTGTCGGAGCAGACCAACTTCGGCTTTGCCCAGCGTGTGCTGCTCGACCTGGGCAACCCGCTGCAGCCCAACAGCGTCGGCGTGCAGGGCGCGAGCGAGCCGGCCAACGGCGGCGGTGCCAACCTCCCCCTGCTCGGCGGCAACCAGTTCCTCCATGCCCAGTCCTATGGCGCCGCGATCGACAACCGGGGCAACGCCGACTGCGAGGCCGGCCAGCGCGGGTACCCGAACAAGCTCAACTACTTCGACCCCCAAGCTCGCAACCTCGTACTCGACGCGCACACGCCCGGCGACCAGGGCCCGAACTTCCACGGCGCCCACCGCGTGCCTCGCGGCGAGACCTTCAGCCGCAACCCCCAGACCGGTCCGCAGCTCGCCCACAACCCGGCCAACCCATGAGAGGCACGCGACGGCGCAGAGGCGGGAACAGCCGGTTGGCGGCGGGAATCGCCGGGATCGTCGCGCTGGTCCTGGTTTCCTACCTCGTAGCCACGAAGTTCGTCAACCCGTTCGCGAGCAAGTTCACCGTCCACGCCGTGTTCACCAACGCGAACGGGCTGCGACCGGACTCGCTCGTGCGGATCGCGGGGGTCAACGTCGGCAAGGTTGCGAGCGTCGGCCCGGTCTCGGGCTGTACGGGGCGCGGGAGTGAGCCTTCGCAGTGCCAGGCGGCCGACGTGACGATCGAGCTCGACCCGGCCGGCCTGCCGATCCACAAGGACGCCACCTTCGCGATCCGCCCGCGCACTTTCCTCGAGGGCAACTTCTTCGTGGATGTGCGCCCGGGCAGCCCCTCGACCCCGACCGCGCCGGACGGCTACACGTTTCCGATCAACCAGGGCGTCGAGCCGGTCCAGCTCGACCAGGTGCTCACCTCGCTGCAGCCCGACACCCGTCGCAACCTGCGGATCCTGCTCGCCCAGTACGGCTCCGCCGTGCATCAGGCAGGACTTTCGTACAACGCCTCGATCAACTACTGGCTGCCGGCCTACGAGTACACGGCGATCGTCTCCCACGACGCGCTCGGAATCCAGCCGCACGACCTCTCGAGCTGGATCACGCAGATGGGGACGGTGTCCGGCGCGCTCGACGCCCATCCGAGCAACCTGCAGAGCCTGATCACCGATTTCAACACGGCCGCCGGTGCGTTCGCGCGCCAGAACGTCGCGCTCCGGCAGGCGGTTGCCCAGTTGCCACGGACGCTCGCCGCCGCGACCCCTGCGTTCGATGCGCTGAACGCCGCCTTGCCGCCGCTGCGCTCGCTCGCTCGCGCGCTGCTTCCGGGCGTCGTCTCGGCGGGGCCGGCGATCGACACGAGCCTGCCGTTCATCACCCAGCTGCGGTTGCTCGTGCAGCGCCCGGAGCTGCGCGGGCTCAGCTCCGATCTCGCCGGGACGGTACCCGCGCTGGCCAAGCTCGTGGTCGCGACGATCCCCCTGATGCGCTCGGGCGTGCGCCCCGCGTCGAGCTGCATCGCGAACGTCGTCTACCCGTGGTCGCAGCTGACGCTGAACGATCCGAACTTCAACGCGTCCAACGGCTTCCCGCCGCACAAGGCGTATGTCGAGGCGGTCGACTTCCTGCCCGGACTTGCCGGAGAGTCGCGCGACTTCGACGCCAACGGGCCGTACATCCGGGTCCTCGCCAACGCCGGCACGTTGACCTATTCGCTGTCGCCGAACCTGCTAGGCCAGTCGCTGGCCAAGATCTCCGCGGCCCAGCCGCAGCTGCCGCCGGGCGGCCGCCGGCCGCCACTGGAGCCCCATGTTCCGTGCGAGACGCAGCCGCCGATCACGAGCCTGTCGGCGCCGTCGGGCGGCCCGATCTCGAGCATCACGACCTCCCTCGCGGCTCCCGGTGCCGCGCTGCGATTCCGCTCCGCGGCACAGGCGACGATCGCCACGGTGCGCAGCCAGGTCAAGCAGCAGGGGCTGCACGTGAAGGTCTCTGGTGGGTCCCGATGAAGCGGGCGATCAAGACCCACGCGCGCGACTTCGCGGCGATCCTCGGCCTGCTCGTGCTCTCGATCGTGGTCGCGGGATACATCCTGCAACATCAGGGGCTGCGCTTCCCGTTCATCGCGTCCTCGCAGTTTGAGATCAACGCCGAGCTCTCGACCGCCCAGGCGGTCACCCCCGGCCAGGGCCAGAGCGTGCGGGTCTCCGGGGTGCAGGTCGGGGAGATCGGCGGCGTCACGCTGAAGCAGGGAATCGCGGTCGTCCAGCTGAACATCGACCAGCAGTACAACCACCTGATTCACACCGACGCCACCGCGCTGCTGCGGCCGAGGACGGGGCTCAAGGACATGTTCGTCGAGCTCGACCCGGGGTCGCGCAGCGCTCCGATGGTCAAGCCGGGCTTCACGATCCCGGTCTCGG
>QHBV01000186.1:12258-14814 GCA_003244035.1 Solirubrobacterales bacterium
CGGGCTTACCTCGACCTGCTCGTCAACGGCGCCGGCCAGGGGCTGAAGGGCCAGGGCGGCAACCAGCTGGCGCAGGTGCTGGAGCGCTTCGAGCCGACCCATCGCGACCTCGCGCGGGTGAGCGAGGCGGTGGCGGTCAGGGGCGCGAGTCTGCGCCGGCTGGTGAGCTCGCTGGCACGGCTGAGCACCGCGCTCGCCGCCAAGCGCGTGCAGGCCGTGCAGCTGGTCGATTCGAGCTCGCGTGTGTTCGGGGCGCTCGCCCCCGAGGAGGAGAGCATCAGCCGCGCGGTCGGCGACCTGCCCGCGACGCTCGAACAGACCACCGCGACGCTCGGCAAGGTGCAGACGTTCGCCGCCACGCTCGGCCCCGCCGCCACCAACCTGCTGCCCGCGGCGCGGGCGCTGCCGGCCGCCGACCAGGCGCTCGCCACGCTGTCGAAGCCAAGCGCTCCGATCGTCGAGCACCAGATCCGCCCATTCGTGGTCGCGGCGCGGCCGCTCGTGCGCAACCTCAGGCCCGCCGCCGTTCACCTCGCGTCCGCGGCGCCGAACCTGGACAAGGCATTCGTCGTGCTCAACCATCTGCTCAACCTGGTCGGCTACAACCCGGGCGGGACCCAGCACGGCTATCTGTGGTGGCTCGCCTGGCTCGACCACAACGCTCGGACGCTGTTCTCGATCCAGGACGCCAACGGCGTCTACCGACCGCTGTTCCTGCAGGCCAGCTGCGCCACGCTCGCCCAGATCGCGAGCTCGATCAAGGGCGGCGAGGCGCTCTTGAACCTGACCCCGATCCTGACCGATCTGCAGCTGTGCCCTAAGCAGGCCGCGGCCGACATTCGCGACTACCGCTCCTATCAGCGCCACCAGCTCAGCGCCCACGCCCCGCGGGCGCTGGGCGGCTCGGCGCCGGCTCCCAAGGCTCCCTTCCTGCCAACGCTCCCGACCGGCTGATGGAGACGCGGACCCCGTCAGCGGCCAGAATCGCGACGATGGTGCTGTTCGCGCTCTCGTGCGTAGGGCTGCTGCTGTTCCTGTGGCTGTCGTTCGGCGGCACGATCCCATTCAAGGCGCAGGGCTACCGGATCCGAATCTCGTTCCCCAATGCGGACCAGCTCGCGACCCAGGCCGACGTGCGGATCGCCGGCGTCAACGTCGGCAGGGTGGTCGACAAATCGCTCGACCCAGGCGCGAACCGGACGATCGCGACGATCCAGCTCGACACCAAGTTCGCCCCCGTGCACGAGGACGCGGGCGCGATCCTGCGCGAGAAGACGATCATCGGCGAGAGCTACGTGGAGATGACGCAGGGGTCGCCGAACGCCAAGCCCGTACCCGACGGCGGGCTGCTGCCGCGCGGAAACGTCTCGAACGCGGTGCAGCTGAGTCAGGTGTTCGACGCGTTCGATCCCACCACCCGCCATGCCTTTCAGACGTGGATGGGGCAGCTCGGGCGCGCGGTCACCGGCAACGACCAGAACCTCAACAGCGTGCTCGGGAACCTGCCGCCGTTCGCCGCCGACGCGACCGATGTCCTGCGCGTGCTCGACATCGAGCACGGCTCGGTCGTTCGGCTGGTACAGAACGGTGGCACGGTGTTCGCCGCGCTGACCCAGGACCAGGCGGCGCTGCGCAACCTGATTACGAGCGCGGGGACTACGTTTGCCACGACGGCGGCGAACAACAACGCGCTCGCTGAGACCTTCCACGTGCTCCCGACGTTCCTGATTCAGACCAAGGCGACGATGACCCGCCTGAAGACGTTCGCGCTCGACACCGATCCGCTGACCCAGGCGCTCGAGCCGGTCGCTGTCGATCTCGGCCCCACGCTTCACTCGGTCCGGGTGCTTGCGCCGGACCTGCGCCGGCTGTTCGTCAATCTCGGGCCCCTGATCACGGCGTCGAAGCGGGGGCTGCCGGCGATCCGCGACGTGCTGCTCGGCGCCAAGCCGCTGCTCGGTTCGCTTGGCCCGTTCCTGGAGCAGCTCAACCCGGTCCTGAGCTGGCTCTCACTGCACCAGCAGCTGATTTCCGACTTCATCTCCAACGGGGCCGCGGCGCTGGCCGCGAAGACGACCACGTTTGGGGGCAACGGAACCGGTCACTACCTGCGACAGTTCCAGCTGCTCGGGCCCGAGACGGTGTCGCTGGCGGCGAATCGCGACCCCGCCAACCGCGGCAACACCTACCCTCCGCCGCTGTGGCTGGCCGACTCGGCGCGCTTCACCTCGGGCGGGCGCTTCCCGGGGAACTTCAGTGACCCGGCCTGGGACTGCAAGAACACCGGCGCGCCGGGCGACGGCTCGGCGCCGGCGCTCAACCTCCCGCTGATCGGCCACGCCGCGTGCTGGGTCGCACCGCCGCTTCCGGGCGCGCGCGGGTCATACCAGATCCCCCACATCACCGCGGCGCACTACCCGAGCAGGTAGCAGGTCCGTACCGCGCCGGCGCGGTACGGCGCCGTGCCTCTAGGCGACGGCCCGGACGGCGCCGTGGGCCAGCGCGGAGCCCACTGAGATTTCGTCGAGGAGGCTCTCGGCGAACTGGCGGTCGCCG
>QHBV01000187.1 GCA_003244035.1 Solirubrobacterales bacterium
CTCCCGCTGAGCTACGCGCCCGGATCACGGGAATTCTACGCGGCCTACAGCCTCACCACGTTGTCCGCGTGCATCCCGCGCGTCACACCGCGCAGGTCGATGAACAGGGCGGCTTGGCGGGCGATCGCCGCGTGATCGATGCCCGGATGGGCGGTGATCAGCACGACCGCGTCGGCGCCGGCCAGTGCGGTCGCCAGCTCGACGCTGGCCAGCCCGAGCGAGGGCAGCTTCGCGACGAACGCGTCGTGGTAGGAGAGCACCGCTCCTCGCTTGGAGAGCTCCTGCATGATCAGCAGCGCTGGGGACTCGCGGATGTCGCCGGTGCCCCCCTTGTAGCTGACGCCCAGCAGCGTCACCCGCGAGCCCTTGACCGGCTTGGAGAGGTCGTTGAGCGCGAGCTCGACCCGCTCGACGCAGTGGTAGGGCATATGCTGGTTGATCTTGCCGGCGAGCTCGATGAACTCGGTCGACATGTGAAACTCGCGCGCGCGCCAGGTCAGGTAGAAGGGATCGACGGGCAGGCAGTGGCCGCCCATCCCGGGACCCGGCTCGAATCGCATGAAGCCGTAGGGCTTGGTGGCGGCCGCATCGACCACCTCCCAGATGTCGATGCCCATCCGGTCAGAGAGGATCGCGAGCTCGTTGACAAGCGCGATGTTGACCGAGCGGAAGATGTTCTCCAGCAGCTTGGTCAGCTCCGCAGCCTCCGGGGTGGAGACCCGCACGATGGTGTCACACACGAGCCGGTAGAGCGCCTCGGCGCGGTCGCCGCACTCCTGCGTGATTCCCCCGAGCACCTTCGGCGTGTTGCGCAGCGTGTAGTCGGTGCGACCCGGGTCGACGCGCTCGGGCGAGAACGCGACGTTGAGCCCGTCGCCGATGCGCAGCCCCGATTCGTTCTCCAGCAGCGGGAGCAGCCGCTCGCGCGTGGTACCCGGGTAGGTGGTCGACTCCAGCACGACCAGCTGCCCCCGCTGGAGCACGTGCCCGAGCGCTTGGCCGGCCGCGGTCAGCGGGCCCAGCTCAGGCTCGCGGTTCGCGGTCAGTGGCGTCGGCACGCAGATCAGCACCGCGTCGGTGTGGGCCAGCGGGGCATACTCGGTGCCGACGTCGATCAAAGCGGCAACGGCTCGCAGGCGCTCGGATGAGATGTCCTCGATGTAGGACTCGCCCGCGGCCAGCGATGAGACCTTGTGCGGGTCGACGTCCACGGCCACGACCCGCTCTCCCGCTTCCGCGAACGCGACCGCGAGCGGCAGCCCGACGTATCCGAGGCCGATGACTCCCACTGCCATTAGCGGGCGGACGATACCGGCAAGCAGCGCGCATCTGGCGCGAGCACCCGCTCCCTGCCGCCGGCGACTCGCATAACGTGAAACACCCCTGAGAGGAGAGGGGGTCCTCATCGTTATCACAGCTGGAGGATGGATAACGTGGACCACCCCCGGCGGCCGGCGCTAGCGTTTCACGTTCCCGCTCTCCAGCTCGTAGATCGTGCTCCACCGCCGGCTCGGGAGGATGGGTTTCACGTGGTTGCTGCTCTCAGCCTCCGAGGGCGCGGCGAAGCGGCGAAGCATGTACCCGCCGGCTGGCGCTACGATGCCCGACGGACCGTGCTAGGCGGGGTGCTAGCGGTGCCCTGTACCCGTAATCCGCTCTAGCGGGGCTGAATCCCCTCTCGAGGGGCTGGAGCCCGAGGTCAGCGCCCCGTCAGTGGCGGTGATCGTCCGGTCCCGCTGCGATGGAGACCCGTGAACCAGGTCAGGTCCGGAAGGGAGCAGCCTTAAGCGGTCATCTTCAGGCGTTGCGGGAGCGCTGGACGGGAGTCACGAGACGGTGGCAGCGCCTCGGGTGTCGGCCTCGACAGAGGGTGCACGGTCCACTTCAGCCGCGCCGGATCCCCGCCGCCAGCGTCACTATGGGCTCGCGGCAAACCATCTGACGATCTGGTGCGGCCCTCGAGCGCAGCCTGCTCGGCATCCAGCCTCACCGGCTCGGCTGCGCTCGAGTCATCCGGCTGCGGCGCCAGACGCCACCCGCGATGCTCGCCATAGCGCTGCTATGGCTGTGCTCGCGTGCGTCGTCTGACATCCACGGGCCGGCCACCCCATTCCCGCCATCTGTTTTGTCGCGAGCCCTAGACTCGCTGATCAGTGTCGACCGGCCCCTCGCTCTACCGTCGCCATCGCCCCCGATCGTTCGCCGATGTCGTCGGACAGGAGCACGTGGTGCGCACGCTTCGGAACGCCGTCGAGCAGGGCAGGGTGCACCACGCCCACCTGTTCGTGGGCTCGCGGGGGACCGGGAAGACGAGCATGGCGAAGATCCTCGCCGCATGCCTGAACTGCCTTCAGGGCCCGACTGTGACGCCGTGCGGCTCGTGCGAGTCGTGTGTCGCGATCGCCGAGGCGACCTCCCTCGACGTGATCGAGATGGACGCTGCGTCCAACAACTCCGTCGACGACATTCGCGACCTCCGCGAGAAGGTCGCGTACGCGCCGATCTCAGGCCGCCACAAGGTCTACATCCTCGACGAGGCCCACATGCTCTCCCAGCAGGCCTGGAATGCCTTCCTCAAGACGCTGGAGGAGCCGCCACCGCGGACGATCTTCGTGCTCGCGACGACCGAGCCGCAGAAGGTGCTGGCGACCGTGGTGGACCGCTGCCATCGCTTCGACTTCGCGCGGCCTTCGGCCGAGCAGGTCGCGACGGTGCTCGCGCGGGTCGCCGAAAAGGAGCGGATCGAGTTCGACGGTGGCGTGCTGGCGCTGATCGCCCGGCACGCGATGGGCAGCTTCCGAGACGCGCTCGGGACGCTCGAGCAGCTCGTCACCTACGCGGGGGGTCGGCGGATCGAGCCGGCCGACGTGCTCGCGGTGCTCGGAGTCGCCGACGCCGAGCAGCTGTTCGGCGCTGTCGACGCGATCGTGGCGCGCGATCCCGCGCAGACGCTCCGGGCCGCCGCCGGGCTCGCGGAGTCCGGGCGCGATCCGGGCCAGCTGCTGCGCGACCTCGAGGTCCACGCGCGCGAGCTGCTGGCCGTGCAGGTCCTTGATGAGGTCCCGCTCGAGCTACGCGTCACGCCCGAGCGTGACCGGCTGCTGCACGAGCAAGCCCACGCGCTCTCGCGGACGGATGTGGTGCGGTTGCTCGACCTCGTCTCGGGCGCGCTGCAGGCAACGACCGCCGGCGCTCAGGCCCGGATCCAGCTCGAGCTGGTGCTGGTCAAGGCGGCCGCGCCAGAGCTGGATCCCTCGACCACCGCCCTACTGGCCCGGATCGAGCGGCTCGAGACCGGGTTGCGGACCGGAGCGAGCTTGCGATCGGTGCCGGCGCCGGCACCGCAGGCCGGCGCCGGCCACGCCAGCGCTCCTCCTGACGATCCCCCCCGGGAGGCCGTCGCGCCCGAAGGTGCCTCGCACGAGGCTTCCCCGTTCGTAGGCGACGCGCCGGCGATCGAGGGCGTCGAGCCTGTCCCCGCGCTCGAGCTGGCGACGGTGCTCGCCTCGTGGCCGGCCGTGGTCGAGGTCGTCCGCGCCAGCAACGCGATGCTGGCGGCGCTGCTGAGCGATGCGCGCCCGGTCGCCGTCGGCGAGCGCGAGCTGACGCTCGTCTTCCCCGCCGCGGCGGCGTTTCTCAAGCGCAAGGCCGAGCAGGATGACCATCGACGTGCCGCCGCCGACGCGTTCCGGACGGTCACCGGACAGTCGCGCCTGCTGCGCTTCGAGCTGCGCGAGGGCGACGATCACGAAGGCCAGGCGATCGGAGTACCCGCGCTCTCCGGCGAGGAGCTGGTGCGGCGCTTCGTGGAGGAGTTCGACGCCGAAGAGCTCTCCGAAGACGAACCCAACGAACGCGAGGTCAAGTAGATGCCCCAGCCCAACATGCAGCAGATGCTCAAGCAGGCCCAGAAGATGCAGCAGGACATGATCGCCGCTCAGGAGTCGCTCAAGGACGAGGTCGTGCAAGCGTCGGCGGGCGGCGGAATGGTGACCGTGCAGGTGACGGGCGACCTCGAGGTCAAGTCGATCGCGATCGACCCCCAGGCGATCGACCCCGAGGACCCCGAGTTGCTGCAGGACATGGTCCTTGCCGCGGTCAACGAAGGGCTCCGGGCTGCCCAGGAGCTGGCGTCATCGAAGCTGGGCCCGATCGCCGGAGGTCTCGGGGGTCTTGGCCTGCCGGGCCTGTAGATGCACGCCCCTCCCGTCCAGCGCTTGATCACCGAGCTGTCGAGGCTGCCAGGCGTCGGTGGTCGTACCGCGCAGCGGCTCGCGTTTCATCTGCTGCGGATCGGCGAGGAGGAGGCGCTGGCGCTCGCCGACGCGATCCGCGAGGTCAAGCAGCGGATCGGCTTCTGTGGGGTCTGTTACAACCTTGCCGAGGGTCCAACCTGCCGCATCTGCTCCGACGCGCGTCGCGATCCGGAGCTGATCTGCGTGGTCGAGCAGCCCTCCGATGTGATCTCGATCGAGCGCACGCACGAGTTCACCGGGCGCTACCACGTGCTCGGCGGTGCGCTCTCGCCGATCGACGGGATCGACCCCGAGGATCTCAAGCTCGCTGAGCTGTTCGGGCGCATCGAGACAGGCGACGTCCGCGAGGTGGTGGTCGCGACCAACCCGACGACGACCGGCGAGGCGACGGCGCTGCATATCGCCGAGCGGCTGCGCGAGCTCGCCCCCGAGGTCTCAGTCACCCGGCTCGCGAGCGGCCTGCCCGTGGGCGCCGACCTCGAGTACGCCGACGAGCTGACGTTGGGCCGCGCGCTCGCCGGTCGCCGCGCGGTGTAGCGCCAAGTCGCAACGCCCGGCGCTGGCTCTCACCCCAACAGCCCGTAGCGCGCCTTCAGCGACAGCACCCGCAGCAGCGCGTCGTGGACCAGCGCGCGGATCGTGGAGCTCTTGCCCGCCGCCGCGAGGACGGCGTCATAGGCCTGCAGATGCTCACTCGCCGGCCCCGAGACGTACAGCAGGTCGTCCCCCGCGCGCAGCGCCTGTACCGCCACCGCGCCCGGGCCCTCACCGGTCGCCTGCAAGCTCGCGTCGAGGTCATCGCTCATTGCCACGCCCTGGAAGCCATAGTCGCGGCGCAGCAGCTCGATCGCCTCCGGGAGCAGGCTCGCGGGAGTGACGCCGTCGAAGGCCGCATATGCGGCGCTCGACATCACGATCACCGGAGCCAGCGGGGCGATCGCCGCGAACGGGATCAGGTCGCGTGCGCGCAGTGCGCCCAGCGAGCCGCCGACCGTCGCGGTCATCTGGTCGGGATCGGCCGAGGCGCTGCCCGTGCCGGGGAAGTGGCCGGGGGCCGAGATCACGCCGGCCGCCGCATATCCCGCGACCGCCGCCACGCTGAAGCGCGCGACCGAGACGGGGTCGCTGCTGAACAGCCGCCCGCTGAGAGGACCGCCGGGGGTGTCCACGTCGGCGAGCGGCGCGAGCGTCATGTTGACCCCGAGCCCGCGCAGGCGCTCGCCCGCAAGCAGCGCCTGCGCGCGGGCGAGTGCGACCTTCCCTGAGGCGCCGATCGCGGGCTCGGACCTGGGCGGGAGGGCTGGGAACGCCGTGCCGGGCCCGCCTTCCTGAGTAGCAGCGATCAGGGGTGGGACATGACCTGCCGCCCGTGCAGATGCCGTGATCCCGCCGGCGAGCCCCGCGCCGTCGGACGCGCTGAGGGAGCTTGCGGACCCGAGCACGACCCCGCCCCAGTCGAGCCCCCCGAGCGACGAGACCGACCGCGGGGAGCTGCCGTCGAGCGTCACGAGGAACAGCTGCGAGACCTGGCGCGCGAGCGGAAGGTTCCTCGCGGCCGCCGCCGCCGCCGGAGCGGCCTTGAACGTCCTGGCGCCCCCGCGTGGGCGCGGCGCACGGGCCGGGGGCGCAGGATGAAGGACGGTGGCGATGCCGGCGCCGCCGCTGGGGACGAACCTCGGGCTCGGATCTCCCGAGCCGATCGAGAGCACCACGACGATCGCGACCACGACCGCGAGCACGACCGCGACCGCGACCAAGCGGCGGCGACGGATGACCGCGTCGCCATCCGGAGGGTACGGCCGGGGAAGCTTCAACGCGTAACCTCCATCGGCATGTCAACTTCCCCAGCCACGGCTGCCCCCGGGACGGTGCCGGCACCCGCGACCGTGGTCATGAAGTTCGGGGGGACATCGGTTTCCGACGCCGAGAGGATCAAGCGGGCCGCGCGCAGAATCGTCGCCCAGCGCGAGGCCGGCAGGCGCGTGGTGGCAGTCCTCTCGGCCCGTGGCCAGACCACCGACGAGCTGATCGCGATGGCGCAGGAGGTCTCCGCAAGCCCCGACCGCCGCGAGCTGGACATGCTGCTCTCGACCGGCGAGCGGATCTCGTGCGCGCTGTGTGCGATGGCGATCAACGACCTCGGTCACCGGGCGATCTCGCTGACCGGGTCCCAGGCCGGGATCGTGACGGACACCTCCCACACCAAGGCAAGGATCCTCGATGTCCGCGCCGAGCGTATCCGCGAAGCTCTCGGCGAGGACCGGATCGTGCTGGTGGCTGGCTTTCAGGGCATCTCCACGAGTCGTGATGTGACTACGCTCGGTCGTGGCGGTTCGGACACCACCGCGGTCGCGCTGGCGGCGGCGATCGACGCCGAGGTGTGCGAGATCTACACCGATGTCTCCGGCGTCTACAGCGCTGACCCGCGAATTGTCCCCGATGCTCGTCTGCTGCCGGTGCTGAGCTTCGAGGAGATGCTCGAGATGGCCGCCTCCGGCGCCCGGGTACTGCAGCTGAGAGCGGTCGAGTACGCCCGCAACCACGGGGTCCGGATCCACTGCCGGTCGAGCTTCGACTCCCGTCCGGGTACCTTTGTGCTCGGAGAGCAAGAGACGATGGAGCGCCCGCTGATCACCGCCGTGACGCACGCAGCCGACGAGGCGCGGATCACGCTGCTCGGCGTGCCCGACCGCCCCGGCGCGGCGGCAGCGATCTTCGGGGCGCTCGCCGACGCGGGCTGCAACGTCGACACGATCATCCAGAACGAGCCGCTCGGCGAGGGTCGCGGAGCGGAGGTGTCGTTCACGATCCCGCGGGAGGACCTGGCCGCCGCCGAGCTCGCGCTCGAGCCGGTGGCGCGTGAGCTCGGGGTCGCGCGCGTCGACACCGACCGCCAGATCGGCAAGGTCTCGATCGTCGGGGCGGGCATGCGATCTCATCCTGGCGTGGCCGCGAACGTCTTCCGCACGCTGGCGGCCAAGGGCATAAACATCGAGATGATCTCGACCTCGCCGATCAAGATCTCGTGCGTGATCCGCTCCGACTTCGTCCCCGAGGCCGTGCGGGCGCTGCATGGCGCGTTCGATCTCGGCGCCGGCGGGATCGAGCCGGACATGGGCCCGCGATGACCGGCGGCCCGCGGGTGGCGGTCATCGGGGCGAGCGGCGTCGTCGGGACGACGATGCTGGCGCTTCTGCGCGAGCGGAGGTTCCCCGCCGGCGAGATTGTCGCGTTCGCATCGCCGCGCTCGGCCGGCAGGGAGGTCGAAGGCCATGCGGTGCAGGTGCTCGACGACCAGGCGGAGATCGACGGCTTCGATCTGGCGCTGTTCTCCGCGGGCGCGACCGTCTCACGCGAGTGGGCCCCGCGGTTCGTCGACGCCGGCGCGGTCGTGATCGACAACTCGTCGGCCTTCCGGCGCGAGCCGGAGGTGCCCCTCGTAGTCGCAGAGGCAAACCCGCGCGCGCTGGAGCGCCACCGCGGCCTGATCGCCAACCCCAACTGCTCGACGATGCAGATGGTCGTGGCGCTGGCGCCGATTCACCGGGAGGCGGGGATCGAGCGCCTGGTGGTCGCCACCTACCAGTCGGTCTCCGGGACGGGCCACAAGGCGCTCGAGGAGCTCGAGGCGCAGGCGCTCGCCTCGCTGGACGGAGCGGACGCGCCGGCGCCGGCCGTCTACCCCGAGCCGATCGCCTTCAACGTGATCGGCGCCGCCGGCTCGTTCGCCGACGGTGACGATCACACCGACGAGGAGCGCAAGCTGATGTTCGAGACTCGCAAGATCCTCGAGGACGACTCGATCGGGATCGCCGTCACCTGCGTGCGGGTGCCCGTGCGCGTGGGGCACTCAGAGGCGGTCAACGTGCAGACGCGGGCGCCGCTGTCAGCCGCCCAGGCGCGCGAGCTGCTCGCCCACGCCCCCGGCGTCGTGCTCGAGGACCTGCCGACGCCGCTGCGGACCGCCGGCCGCGACGAGGTGTGCGTCGGGCGGATCCGCCGCGACGAGTCGAGTCCGCGGACGCTCAGCATGTGGATCGTGGGGGACAACCTGCGCAAGGGTGCGGCGACGAACGCGGTGCAGATCGCCGAGCTGCTGCTGGAGCGAGCGCTGCTGTGGCGGGCAGCGAGCTCCCGGTCGACGCCGCGCGTTCGTTAACCTCCTCGCTTATGAGCTATGCAAAGAAGAACCTCCGGGAGGTGGAGGACATGGCGGTCAAGCACGGCATCTCCGACACGCAAGAGGCGCGCTTCCCGCGCGGGGACCTGGGTGCCGAGCAGACCGGCGTCAACTACCTGATCATCAAGCCCGGGCAGCGCGAGGCGTTCGCCCATCGGCACCGTGAGGCAGAGGAGATCTACGTCGTCTTGGCGGGCTCGGGACGGGTCAAGCTCGATCACGAGCTGGTGGACCTGGCGCCGCTTGACGCGGTGCGCGTGGGCCCGGGTGTGACACGGGCCTTTGAAGCTGGTCACGATGGGCTCGAGGTGCTCGTGTTCGGAGCGCATGTGGACGGAGACGGCGAGATGGTCCAGGACTTCTGGGCCGAGTAGCAGCCCGGTAGAGCGCGGCAAGCGCGGGGGTTGATCGCGAGCGCGTCAAAGAGACTCGCGCCCCGGTGGGGCGCTGACCCTCGCCTCCGAGCGAGAATGCCCGTCAGTCATCTTCGGCTCGAGGCGGGATCGTCGCCTTCAACCGCCGGCGAGCGGCTTCGATCCGGCGCTCGGCATCGCTGTCCCCCTCGGCCTCGCCGCGGCCGTCGGGATCGCCGCCGCCGGGCCGATCCTCGCCACCACGTTCGTCGTCCTGCGCCGGCTCAGTGGCAGGTGCTCGCCTCGACGGGGAGCGCAGCGCCCACCACAGCCGGCGCAACGGCGAGATCACGCCGCCGCTGCGCCCGCCACGACCGACGCCGACCAGTCGATCACGGAGGTCGGGCGCACCACGTGCTTGCCCATTCCAAGCTCCCGAGGCGAGAGCCCCAGCGCGAGCCCGACGAGCTGGGGCAGGTGGAGCACCGGCATCCCCAGATCGCGCCCGACGACCTTCGTCGCGGCCGGCTGCTGGAGGTCGAGGTTGAGGTGGCACAGCGGGCACGGGACGACGAGGCAATCGGCCTCGGCGTCGATCGCATCGCCGAGGTGGCGCCCGGCCTGGGTGAGCGATGCCTGCTTGTTCATCGTCACGATCGGAAAGCCGCAGCACTTGTAGACGCCGGCGTAGTCGATCACGGTGCCCCCGAGCGCTTCGATCACCATCTGCAGGTACCGGTCGCGTGGACGGTCGGAGTCGATCCCGAGACGAACGGCCGGGCGCACGATGTAGCAGCCGTAGAACGGTCCTACACGCAGGTCGGTGAGGGGCCGAGTGACGCGAGCCTCGAGCGCGTCGAGCCCGATCTCCTCGACCAGCAGCCACAGGAAGTTCTTGTTTGTGAGGCCGCGCTCGTAGCGCAGCCCCTCCTCTGACAAGCTTGCGTTGACCTGCTCGCGGTAATCGGTGTTGGCGTCCAGGCGCTGCTGGCACTCGGACTGGGCGCCCTGGCAGGTCGAGCAGATGTTCATCATCAGCTCGCCGTCGGTCTGCTGTGCGAGCGCGAACGTGCGCGCATTCAGCGTGTCGGCGAGCTCCTGGTTGTGCTCGGCGATCACCCCCGCCCCGCAACACGCGGCCCGGTCGAGCTCGATCAGCTCGAGATCGAGCAGCGGTGCCACCTTTGCCATCGATCCGTGCAGCTCGGGCGTGAAGCCGCGGCTCACGCACCCCGGCCAGTAGGCGACCTTCACGGCGCCTCGCCTTCGCTCCGAGTCGCGGGCTCGTCCTCGTACCCGCTCACGTACAGGTTCAGCTCGATCCGCTCCGAGCGACCCTCGATCTCGTCGAAGATCCGCTTGAGCTCCTTCGGCGCCTTGTGCTGGTGGCGGAGCGCCTTTCCCGGGGTGATCTTGCCCCGCGCCAGCCCCACGGCGACCGTCGGCAGCGAGCTGAGCAGCTCGGGTACTGCGCGAGGATGGAGCTTTCCGCCATAGGAGTCGGGCACGAGGTCGGCTTCGTGCAGCAGCCCGTTGCGGCGGATGTTCTTGACGAACGCGTGCTCGTGCCGGGAGCCGTTGTTACGGTCTTCGATCTCCTGATCGGAGCCGGCGATCCGCCGCAGGCGCATGATCTGGCCCATCGGGTCCACCCCCTTGGGGCAGGCGTCGATGCAGCTGAAGCAGTGGGTGCAGTCGTAGATGCCGTGCTCGTCCTCACTGAGATCCAGCAGCCGCTCGTGCTGCTCGGCGTCGCGGGGATCGCCGACGAACCGGTAGGCCTTGGCGAGCGCCGCCGGCCCGATGAACAGCGGGTCGACCTCCATCGACAGGCAGTCCGAGACGCACGCGCCGCACTGGATGCAGGCCATCGTCTGGGTGACGTCGACCATGTTCTCGTGCGGGACCACGTACTCCCGCTCGGGCACAGGCTGCTTGCCGATCAGCCACGGCGTCACCCGCTGGATCTTCTTCCAGTGGACCGCGTCCATGTCGACGATCAGGTCGCGGATCACCGGCATGTTGCCCATCGGCTCGACCGCGATCACCGGCCGGCCGGCCTCGCCGGCGTCGGCGCCCGAATCCCCGGCCGAGGCCGGCCCATACACCCTTCGCGCGGCCGCCTCGAGGTGCGTGTTGCAGGCGAGCCCCGGCTTGCCGTTGATTCGCACGCCGCACGAGCCGCAGATCCCCTGCTGGCAGGAGCAGCGGATCCCGATCGACCCGTCGTGCTCGTCGCGGAGCTCGAGAATCGCGTCGAGCACCGAGTTGTGGGCGCGCATCTCGATCGCGTGCTCGTCCCAGTAGGCGGCCTCGCCCGACTGCGGGTCGAAGCGGCGGATCTTGAGCGTGTACCCAGGCATCAGAGGACCACCCTAGTACGTCCTCTCCTCAGGCTGCCAGCGCGTGATCGTGACCGGCGAGTAGCTCACCTCGGGCACGCCGGCGCCAGCACAGATGTCGATGTGCTTGAGCCACTGTTCGTCGTCGCGCTGGGGGAAGTCGGTGCGGAACTGGGCGCCGCGCGATTCCTTGCGCTCCTGGGCCGCGACCACGATCGTCTCGGCCACGTCGAGCATGTAGGAAAGCTCGATCGCCGCGATCACGTCCTGGTTGAAGATCCGGCCGCGATCGTCGATCGCCGCCGTGCCCGCCTGCTCCTTCAGCCGCAGGACGATCTCGTGCGCCTTCGCGAGGCCGTCAGCGTCGCGGAAGACCGCGACGTGCTCATTCATCGCCTCGCCGAGCTCCTGCTTGATCGCCGCGACCCGCGGCTGGGCGGGCCTGGGTTCCCGCGCGAGGATCGCCGCGATCTCCGCCTCGGCGCCGGCCAGTCGCGCGGCAGCCGTCGAGGGCATCGGCATGTGCAGCGCGCGATTGGCGGCGTGCTCGCCAGCACGCCGCCCGAACACCAGCGTGTCGAGCAGCGAGTTGGCGCCGAGCCGATTGCCGCCATGGACAGAGACGCATGCGCATTCTCCCGCGGCGTACAGGCTCGCGACGTTGGTCTCTCCCCACACGTTCGTCTTGACCCCTCCCATGATGTAGTGCATCCCGGGGAGGATGTGGATCGGCTCGCGGGTGATGTCGACGCCGGCGAAGTCGCGCCCGACGTTGACGATCTCCCGCAGCGCCTCGAGCGTGCGATGGCGGGGAACCTTGGTTATGTCAAGAGCCACGGTTCCGTCCGGGAATCCGCGGCCCTCGTTGATCTCGGTCTGCTCCGCGCGCGAGACGACGTCCCGCGAGGCGAGGTCGAGCTTGCTCGGTGCATAGCGCTCCATGAACCGCTCGCCCTTGGCGTTGAGCAGCCACGCGCCCTCGCCGCGGGCCCCTTCGGTGATCAGCAGGCCGTTGCCGGCGAGCGTCGTCGGGTGGTACTGCACCATCTCCATGTCCATCAGCTTGGCGCCGATCCGGTACGCCTGCGCGATCCCGTCGCCGGTCACGATCAGCCCATTGGTCGTCGGCTTGTACGCCTGGCCGGCACCTCCGGAAGCGAGGATCACGGTCTTGGCGTTCACCAGCTCGAGGCGCCCGTCTCGGAGGTTGCGGCAGATCGCGCCGACGCAGCGCCCGTCGTCGCCCTGGAGCAGGTCGGTCGTGAACCACTCCTCGTAGCGGTGCAACTGCTCGTGGTGCTTCATCATCTGCTCGTAGAGCACGTGCAGGATCGCCTGCCCGGTGATGTCGGCGACGTAGTAGGTGCGCGCGGCCGAGGCGCCGCCGAATGCCCGCGTGCCGAGATGGCCCGTCTCGTTGCGGTGGAAGGTCACCCCCGCGTGCTCGAGCCACAGGATCTCGTCGGGCGCCTCGCGGCACATGATCTCGATTGCGTCCTGGTCGCCCAGGTAGTCCGAGCCCTTGACGGTGTCGAACGCGTGCGACTCCCACGTGTCCTCGGGGTTGAGCGCGGCGTTGATCCCGCCGGCGGCGGCGACCGAGTGCGAGCGCACCGGGTGCACCTTCGAGACGATCCCGACCGTCGCGCCCGCGCCGGCGGCCGCCAGCGCGGCCCGTTGGCCGGCGAGTCCAGCGCCGATGATCAGGACATCATGCGAGGGCAAGGGAAGGCGATTCTATTTAAGGCGGCCTGACGGCCGCTTTTTGGGTCCTGGGTGACCGCGCTCGTCGCCTTGGTGCTGGCAACGCGCGGCATGTACCGGGATAACGTCCCAGTCGACCACACGGCCAACCCCAGCGGGGCGTTCACCCCCTGGGGGGTGGGCAACGTCCCACTCGCCTGCCGATGCGGGTCGAGTGGGACGTTGTCGGGGCCGGGCACGCGCGGTGGCCGCCGGATCGTTGTCGGGGCCGGGCACGCGCGGTGGCCGCCGGATCCCCCGCACAGCACGGAGGTCGAACGCTTTCTCACGCCTCAGCGGTCGAGCACGGCGTACGCGGCTGCCACGGCCAATCCGTAGACGAGGTGGTAGGAGAGGTCGAGCGCTGCCTCCGGCGGCGGCGTCTCCCAGATCGGCGGCGCGATTCTCAGCGCGGGCAGCTCGACCAGGCTGGCGCCCCACACGAGTGCGCCGAACAGCACGCCGTGGTGGAGGGCGGGGAGGCGGAGGCTCGATTGCGCGATCCCGTAGATCGGCCCCCAGCTCGTCCCGTAGGCGACGTGCATGGCGTTGTTGAGCGAGTTCATGCGGTCGTCTGGTACTTCACGCCCCAGCACTCCCTCGATGATCCGCTTACCTACTTCCGCCGGCGCGCTGCTCGACCCGCTTCCGCGCAGCTTTGCGATCGCGAGCTGGTAGCCCGTCATCACCGCCGTACCCGCCGCGCCCGCGAGGATTCCCTTGCCGACCGCCTCGAGCGGCGTGCTGTCCGACCCGTGGCTCATCTTGCCTCACCGTCGAGCTTGAGCGCCACCGAGTTGATGCAGTAGCGCTCGCAGCCTCCGGGGCCGTCGTCGAAGACGTGGCCGAGGTGGCCGCCACAGGTCGCGCACGTGACCTCGGTGCGGCGCATGAACAGGCCGCGGTCCTCGTGCAGCTCGATGTTCTCTCGGACGGCGGGGTCGGTGAAGCTCGGCCAACCGGTGCCCGAGTCGAACTTGGTCTCGGACGAGAACAGCTCGGTGCCACACGCCGCGCAGCGGTAGACGCCATCCTCCTTCGTGTGTACGTAGCCGCCCGTGAACGGCCGCTCGGTGCCCTTCTGCCTCAGCACCTCGTACTCGGCAGGGGTCAGCTCTTGGCGCCACTGTTCGTCGGACTTCTCGATTCGTGTATCCATGTCGCTCCTCTGGGGGTTCACATCGGGTCGGACCCAGTTTCACACTAGCGGTACAGCCTGTCGGCATAGCCCGGGCCGTAGTAGTGCTCGAGCTCCTCCAGCGGCCGGTCGGGCTGCTCGAGCGTCCTCGCGATGCGGGCACGGGAGGCGATCGCGTCCGGTGCCCACGAGCTTGGGTCCCACAGCGATGAGCGCAAAAAGGCCTTGGAGCAGTGGTGGAATACCTCCTGCACGTGGACGAGCAGCGCCAGCCGCGGGCGGTGCTCGTTTACCACCATCTCGTCGAAGAACGGAGCGTCGCGCAAGAGCTCGGCGGTGCCGTTGATCCTCAGCGTGTCGCCGCGGCCCGGGATCAGGAAGATCAGCCCGACGTGAGGGTTCTCGAGCAGATTGCAAAACCCGTCGGCGCGGCGGTTGCCCGGGCGTTCTGGGATCGCGATCGTCCGCTCGTCGAGGACGTGGGTGAAGCCCGGTGGGTCTCCCCTGGGGCTGACGTCGCAGCTTCCGTCTGCCGCCGCGGTCGCCACCAGGCACAGGGGCGATGCCGCCAGCCACTGCCGATCGAGCTCGTGCAGCGTCGGCCGGGCCTTGTCCGCCACGCGCTGGATCGGTGAGCCCACCAGCTCGCGCAGCTGTTGAGCGTCGGACACAACTGACCAGGACTCGTTCTGCGGTGTATTCATCACACTCGCGCCCGGGTGCCGCTATCCCGCCGGCGAGCCCAGCGCCGACTGCAGGGCCCGGCGGATCTGCTCGACGGTGACGATGCCGCGCAGCACGCCCTCGGCGTCGACAGCCATCAAGGCTCCGAGCCCTCCAAGCGCCTCGGAGGAGAGCACATCGGTCAGCGGCCGGTTCTCGGCCACGCGCCAGCTGCCGCCCTCCTCGGACTCGAGCACCGCTCCCACCGTCAGCCACCCCTCCCCGGCGTCGTTCGCGGTCTGCAGCCGCTGCTTGCGGGCGATCCCCTCGAAGTGCCCCCGGTCGTCGACCACCGGGAACCACGACCAGCCGTAGCGCAGGAAGTACTCCTCGAGCGCTTGGCTCACCGGTGTCTGCGACGCGACCGCGACCGGTTGACGATCCATCACGTCCGAGACCAGCAGCCCATCGATCCGGTCGGTCAGAGCGCCATGGATCAGCGCCCCCCGCGCCGACTGACCCAGCACGAACGCGATCATCAGGAGCCACACGCCACCCACAATGCCACCGGTGAGCAGCAGCCAGATCCCGATCCCCGCGAGCACCGCGGCGAATCCCTGCCCGAGGATCGCGGCCGCGCGGGTCCCGCGGCGCTTATCGTTGGTCGCGCGCCACACCGCGGCACGGGCGATCCGTCCCCCATCGAGCGGGAACGCGGGAATCAGGTTGAAGATCAGGACGACGACGTTCATCAGCAGCAGCCAGCTCAGCGTGAGCAGGGCGGGTGTGACCTTGACCGTCCCATCGAGCAAGAAGGCGTGCCACAGCCGGTGTGGCCCTACGATCGCGAGGTCGATCGCGAGGCACAGCAGCACCACCCCCAGCGTCGCCAGCGGTCCCGCGATCGCGATCTTGAGCTCCTCGCCGGGTGTGCGCGAGTCGCGGCTCATCTGGGTCAGGCCGCCGAACAGGAACAGCTGGATGCGGCCCACCGCGATTCCCTGTCGCCGCGCCGCAAGCGCGTGGCCGAGCTCGTGCACGATCACCGAGCAGAAGAACAGCAGCGCACTGATCACAGTCGTCAGGTACGCGATCGCGTCAGTGCTGTGTAGCGAGGAGCGGAACGATGGTGACAGCCAGATGATGACCAGGAACAGCATCACGAACCAGCCGGCGTCGACGCTGATGCGGATCCCGAACAGATCGATCAGCTTGATCGATGAGGCACGCCGCAACATGCTGCAATGGTGGCACAGCGCTGAGGGGTCCGCCGGACCCACGATCCACGCGATAGGAGCACGAGAATGAGCGATCCACTGGAGCAACTGCGCCGGCGTCTGGCGGCGCTGAGCGACCTGCGCTGCGCCGCCGAGCTGCTCGGATGGGACCAGCAGACGATGATGCCTCCGCGCGGCGGACCCGCGCGCGCCGAATCGCTCGCCACGCTCGAACGCATCGCTCACGACATGTTCGTCTCCGCCGAGACGGGCCACCTGCTCGAGGCGGCCGCCGCCGAGCTCGACGGCGCCGCGCCCGACTCGGACGACGCCTGTCTGGTGCGGGTGACCAGGCGCAGGTGGGAGAAGGCGCGACGGGTTCCCAGCGAGCTCGCCGCCGAGCTGGCGCGGTCGGCATCGGTCGGTCAGGAGGCATGGGTGGAGGCTCGCAGGCGCTCTGACTTCGACGCCTTCGCCCCCTACCTGGAGCACAATCTCGAGCTCGCTCGGCGCTACGTGGACTGCTTCGATCGCTTCGACTGCGCCTATGACGCGCTGCTCGACGACTACGAGCCCGGGATCAAGACAACCACGGTCAGCGCGCTGTTCGCCGAGCTTGGGTCCGAACTGGCGGCGCTGATCACGACGCTCGCGCAGCGCTCGATCGACGACTCCTGCCTGCACGGGAGCTTCCCGATCGAGCGCCAGCGCGAGCTCGTCGAAGGGGTGCTGGCGCGTATGGGCTTCGATCGCGCCGGCTGGCGGATGGATGACGCGGTTCACCCGTTCGCCGCCGCGCTGGGCTCGCAGGACGTGCGGATCACGACCCGCTGGGATCAGAGCTACTTTGCCTCGGCGTTGTACGGGGCGATGCACGAGTGCGGCCACGGGCTGTACGAGGCGGGAATCGCCGACTCGCTGCAGCGCACCCCGCTCGGTCACGGGGAGTCGCTCGGCCTGCACGAGTCCCAGAGCCGTCTGTGGGAGAACATGGTCGGTCGCGGTCGCCCCTTCTGCGATGTGCTGGCGCCGAGCATCGCGCAGACGCTTGGTTCTTCGGTGGCTCCCGAGACCCTGTACCGCGCGGTCAACCGCGTCGAGCCCTCGTTCATCCGCGTCGAGGCCGACGAGGCGACCTATGGCCTACACGTCGTACTGCGCTTCGAGCTCGAGCAGGAGCTGATCGAGGGTCGGCTGGCCGTCTCAGACCTGCCCGAGGCGTGGAACGAGCGCGTGCAGCGGTACCTCGGGCTGGAAGTGCGCGACGACGCCGACGGCGTACTCCAGGACGTGCACTGGGCGTCGGGCGCGATCGGTTACTTCCCCACCTACGCGCTCGGCAACCTGATCGCCGGCCAGCTGTGGGAGCGTGCGCTCGCCGACATGCCCGATCTCGACGCCCAGATCGCGGCCGGCGAGCTCTCCCCGCTGCGCGATTGGCTGCGCGAGCACGTCCACCGCCATGGCGCCAAGCTCGAAACGGGCGAGCTGCTGCAGCGCGTCGTCGGGGGCCCGATCGCAGTCGCGCCGTTCATCTCCTACCTCAAGCGCAAGCTTGGCGATGTCTACGGGCTCGAGCTGACGGCGCAGCCCCGCCCCCTCTAGCATCGCCTCCCCGGTGAGCGTTCACGAAATCACGTTGATCCCCGGCGACGGCACCGGTCCCGAGCTGATCGAGGCGACGCGGCGCGTGCTCGAGCAGACCGGCGTCGGACTGCGCTGGGACGAGCAGCCGGCGGGTGCGGACGTGTACGCGGAGGAAGGCACGCCGTTCCCAGATCGCACGCTCGAGTCGATCCGGCGCACGAAGGTCGGGATCAAGGGGCCGACCACGACGCCAGTCGGGTCGGGCTTTCGGAGCGTCAACGTACTGTTGCGCCAAGCGCTCGATCTGTACGCGTGCATCAGGCCGTGCAAGGCCTATGAGGGAGTGCGCACGCGCTATCCCGAGACCGACATCGTGATCGTTCGCGAGAACACCGAGGACCTCTACGCCGGGATCGAGTTCGAACAGGGAACGGCTGAGAACCGCAGGCTTCGCGACTTCCTCGCGGACGTCGGGCAGCCGGTGCGCGAGGACGCCGGGATTTCGATCAAGCCGATCTCGCGCTTCGGCTCGGAGCGGATCGTGCAAGCCGCCTTCCAGTACGCCAAGGACAACGACCGGGGCAAGGTCACAGCGGTGCACAAGGCGAACATCATGAAGTTCACCGACGGGTTGTTCCTCGAGGTATCGCGTGAGGTCGCACGGCGTCACCCGGAGGTCGAGTTCGAGGATCGAATCGTCGACAACCTCTGCAACCAGCTCGTCTCGCGCCCGGAGGAATACGACGTGATCGTGCTGCCCAACCTGTATGGGGACATCGTCTCCGATCTCGGCGCCGGGATGATCGGCGGCCTGGGCCTTGCCCCCGGCGGCAACATCGGAACGCGGGCGGCGATGTTCGAGGCCACGCATGGCTCGGCCCCGAAGTACAAGGGCCAGAACAGAGTGAACCCGACCGCGCTGATGCTCTCGGGCGTGCTGATGCTCCGACATCTCGGCGAGCGCGATCCGGCCGACGCGCTCGAGCGCGCGATCGCAGCGGTGATCCGGAAGGGCGAGCACGTGACATATGACCTCAAGCCAACCCGCGAGGACCCGACCGCGGTGGGAACTTCGCAGTTCGCCGACGCGGTGATCGAGGAGATGATGAGCCAGTGAGCAATTCCCCCGTACGAGTAGCCGTGACCGGCGCAGCAGGCCAGATCGGTTACGCCATCCTGTTTCGCATCGCCAGCGGCCAGCTGCTGGGGAGCGACACCGCGATCGAGCTGTCGCTGCTCGAGGTCCCCGCGGCCGTCAAGGCGGCCGAGGGAACGGCGATGGAGCTCGATGACTGTGCATTTCCGTTGCTCGCAGGGGTCGATATCACCGACGACCCCACCAAGGCGTTCGACGGAGCCAATCTCGCGCTGCTGATCGGTGCGCGGCCCCGCTCGAAGGGGATGGAGCGCGGCGATCTGCTGGAGGCCAACGGTGCCATCTTCAAGCCACAGGGCCGGGCGCTGGGCGACTGCGCCGCAGCCGACATCAGAGTGCTGGTCGTCGGCAATCCCGCCAACACCAACTGCCTGATCGCGCAGCGCAACGCTCCCGACATCCCGCGTGAGCGCTTCACCGCGATGATGCGCCTCGATCACAACCGCGCGATCGCGCAGCTCGCCGCCAAGACCGGTGTGTCGGTGAGTGAGATCACGAACATGACGATCTGGGGCAATCACTCCGCCACCCAGTACCCGGACATCTTCCACGCCAAGGTGGATGGCCGCGCTGCGGCCGAAGTGCTCGGCGACCAGCAATGGCTGGAGGAGGAGTTCATTCCGACGGTGCAGAAGCGTGGCGCTGCGATCATCGAAGCCCGGGGTGCATCGAGCGCTGCGTCGGCTGCAAACGCCGCGATCGACCACTTTCGCGACTGGAAGCTGGGTACGCCCCCCGGGGACTGGGTGTCGATGGCGATCCCCTCGGACGGCTCCTATGGCGTGCGGGAAGGGGTGTTCTCAGGTTTCCCCGTCACCTGCTCGGGTGGCGACTACCAGCTCGTCGAGGGCCTCGAGCTCGACCAGTTCTCCCGCTCGCGCATCGACGCGACCGTGAACGAGCTGTGCCAGGAGCGCGATGCGGTGAGCGAGTTGGGGCTGATCTGAAACCTAACCGCTCCCTGCCACGGGGTGCCAGCCCTCTCCCTCGCGCTTGACCTGGCCGTCGTCGACGAGCCGGGGCATCACGCGATACAGGTAGTTCGGCCCGATGCCAAGTGCCTCCGCGATCTGGGGAATCGTGATCCCTGGTTGCAGGCGAACAAGCTCGAGTGCCTGGTTGGCGCGCGTGTTGCCACCGCGTCGGCCGCGCGGACGGCCGGGCTTGCGGCCGCTGCGCCGTGCGGTCGATGTGGAGCGCGATCCGCGCGGCCTGCCCGGCCCGCGCCGCTCACCCAGAAGTGCCGTGCGTGCGGCCTGCAGCCGCACGAGCTCCTCCTCGAGCTCGCTCAAGCGGACGTCGATGGCGCTCACGGTGTTGTCGACGAATTCGGTCAACGGATTCCCTTCTGGTAGAGGGCTGCGGGGCAATTAGGGCTCACGACAAAACAGATTAGGCAACAAACATACACATACACCAGCCAGTGTCAGCTGCCTTCGACCAGGGCCTTGAGGCGCCGCAGTGAATTGTCCGCCTCGCGCTCTGAAGCCGCGCCGACGATTACCCGGCTTGCGACCGTTCCAACTCGCCCGCCAGGTGGGGTGAACTCGTTCGTGTATGCGAACGCCGTCGTACCATTCTCGCCATCGAGAAGCTGGTACCGAATCCTTGCACGCGAGTGCGCGGGTCCCCTGCCCTCCCACTCCGCATTGTGTGGCGCACTCACGGCGACGAGCGTCCAGTGAACGCGGAAGGGAACGCCTCGCAACTGCAGCACCTGATCCATGGTTGCGCCCTTGCTCAGCGGTCGCTTTGACACACCCGTAACGGACCGGTGAATTGTGACCCAATCCTTCAGCTTGTGGGGATCCATCACGGTCTCCCACACACGCTGTACGGGGGCATCGATCTCGATCTTGACGTGGACGACGCTCATCGCGGATGGGCAGACACTAACGGCTAGCGCGCGGCAAGTGGCTCGGTCATTTCCCACTCGCGCAGCGCATGCTCGATCGCGGCGTCGAGCGAGTGCAACCTGACGCCCAGCAGCGCGGCGGCGCGATCGTCGCGCGGCAGCAAGTCGCGATCGAGTCCCTCCATCAGCGGTCCGATCAACGCGTGCTCCTCGCCGGCGATCGCTGCGGCGACCCGACTCGCGATCGGGGTCATGGTCAGGCGTCGCAGGCCGATCGTCGGACGGCTCAGGAGCATGTGGTCGGCAATCCGGTCGATCAGCGCACCGTAGGAGACGACGTCGGGACCGCCGGCGTCAAGCGTCTGCCCGCACACGTTCTCAGCTGTCGCCGCGCGAGCCAGCAGCGCGATCATGTCGCGTTCGTCGATCGGCTGGGTGCGATTGGACCGCCACGCAGGCACCGCCAGCACCGGTAGGCGCTCCACCAGCCGGACGAGGAAGCGAAACGAGCGCGAGCGCGCCCCGATCACGATCGATGCACGAAGCGCGACCGTGCATGGCGCCGCGCCGAGCAGGATGCGCTCGACCGCGTGCCGGCTGGAGAGATGGGCCGATGCGGCGCCGGCGGCGGGTACGAGTCCTCCGAGGTAGACGATTCGCCGGACCCCGGCTCGCTGCGCCGCGAGCGCGAAGTTCTCCGCCGCCAGACGCTCGCGGTCCTCGAAAGAGTGATCGCTCGAGCCCACGGGCTCCATCGAGTGGATCAGGTAGTAGGCGAGATCGATTCCCTCGAGCGCGCGCTCGAGCCCAGCCCCGGAGACCGCGTCGCCGATCGCGACGGGCACGCCGAGCTCGACGTGCCCGGGGAGGCGTGAAAGGCCGCGGACGGTGTGGCCGTCGCGCTGCAGCCGAGGTGTGAGACGCGCGCCGAGAAAGCCGGTGATGCCGGTCACGAGAACGTTCATCGCTGGACAAAGCTACGGAAATGCCGCTCGTTCCCGGTATGAAGCCAGATCAGCCCGCACTTTGCAGCGATTCAGCCGGGCACGGAAGTTCCTGCGTTTTCCGGGATCAGCGCTTGCACGTGGGGGGCGAAGTTCGCTTTGATCTCATGCATGGCGAGCAAGCGTGCAACGACAGCGAAGGCGAGCTGCGAGGACTGCTTCTTTCATCAGAACCTCCTGTGTGCGATTTCGCAGCCAGGTCCATGCGCGACCTTCCGCCCGGCTCGTCCGGAGGGGCTGAGGCCACCGAGCCAGCTTCGCTTCGTGTTTCGCCAGGAGCGCCGCATGCAGGTCGCCTGGGCATTCCCGTCGGCGAGCGAGCAGAGCGCGCTCCACGCTTAGCGCGCGCTCCACGCCTGGGCTCATATATGTTGTCGGCCATGTTCTGGCCGCTGATCGGGGGGTTCGTCGCGTTCATACTGCTCGTCGTGCTCCTCGGCTGGGTCATGGACACCTCGCGCCACGACGGCGCGGGCGACGGGGGCGCCGGAGCCGACGGCGAAGCCGGGCACGACGGCCACTGATCAGCCCGCAGTCACCGGGTGCGGGGGCTCGGAGCGGCGAGCCATCCATTCCGCACCCGCGGTGTCGCTGCAGCCGTGGGCGATGATCGAGCAGAACACGACCAGTGCGGCGAGGTTGAAGATCGTCCGGCCGGCGGCGATCGAATCACTCAGCACCAGCAGCGAGAACGTCATGGTCGCGACGCCCTTGGGGCCAAACCATGCCATGAACGCCCTCGTGGCCATGTCACTCGCGGTCCCCGCGAGCGCCAGCATCACCGCCACGGGGCGCGCGAGAAGCAGTGTCACCGCGACGATGGCGACGGCGGCCCAGCCTTCGCCGAACAGGCCGTGGATGGTGAGCAGCGACCCGAACACGACGAAGATCCCGAGCTTGACGATCTCCACCAGCCCGTCGGCCTCGCGGGCGAAGCAGCCGCGGATGTCGGGGCGGCGGATCCCGAGCGTGATCGCCGCGACGAACACCGCGATCAGCCCGTTTCCGTGCGGCGGGAGCACGGCGACGCCGTAGGCCGCGAACCCCGTGCCGAGCGCGTACAGCGACTTCTGATGCGACCGGATCCCGTGCCCCGGGCCCTCCTTGCGCGGCATCAGGACAGCGGCGAGCAGTCCGACCAGCAGGCCGGCGCCGAGCCCGATCGTCAGGTCCTCGAGTAGGAAACGCCACCACACGAAGTGCTGGGAGGACGTCAGCGCCGCGGCGAGGGCAATCACGGCGGGCAGTGCAAGCCCGTCGTTGAGCCCCGACTCGAGATTCAGCGAGTGGCGCACGAGGCGGGGCACGCGCGGATTGGTCACGACGCTCGAGGACAGCACTGGGTCGGTCGGCGAGAGCAGCGCGCCCAGCAGCAGGCACTCGCTCCAGGAGAGGCTGGTCAGCACCCGCGCCGCGAGCGCGACGATCGCCGCGGTCAAGGGCATTGCCAGCGCGAGCTTGCGCAGCGGCAGGTGCCACTGACGCTGCAGCATCTCGCCTTCGACCTCGAGCCCGTCGCGAAGCAGGATCACGATCAGCGCGATCACCGCGAGGTCACTGACGAACGCCGAGCGCGCGTCGAAGCTCAGGACCCCGAGGGCGCCTGGACCGAGCACGAAGCCGATCGACACGAACAGCGCCGTCAGCGACAGGAAGCTGCGCCGCGCGATCCCCGACGCGAGCGCGCCGAGCACCAGCAGGGTCCCCAGCACCAGCAACGCCAGCTCAAACCGGTGGGTCGCGACCGCGACCAGCAACGTAGTCTGCCCGTTTGCCCCAGCCACGCGTTCAGGGTGTCAGAGTCATACGGGTGCCCGTCGGCTCGCAGCGGCCAGAAGGCCGCGGCGAGCAGGATCAGCAGCGGCCCGGTGTTGGGATCGGTGCTTTGGCCGCTCGTGATCGCGCCGAAGTTCTGCGCCACCCAGATCCCGGCGGCGGTGCCGGCGGCGAGGATCAGCCCAGCCCGCACGGTGCGCTCTGACCACACAGATGCCGCGATCGCGGCGCACGCGATCGCGAATCCGATCGAGGAGTGGCCGGCGTAGGCGAGGCTGGTCCACAGCACGGTCCAGATCGCTCTCGGGAGGACCCTCCCGAGCGGTCCGCTGGTCGCCACGGCTCCGCTGGGCTCGTCAGCCGGGTGCGGCCAGGCGAGCAGCGCTAGCAGCGAGTACAGGACGACCGCACCCGGGAAGCCGGCGACGGGACCGGCGCCAGTGAGCGCTCCGCCGAGTCCCTCGCCGAACCACCATATACCGAGCGACCAGACTATCGACGCGACCAGGGCGGCCTTGACGCTCCGCCGCCAAAGGAGCCCGAGACCGATCAGCAACTGGGTCGTCGCAAAGGCGGTGTTGCCCACCACCAGGTGGTGGGCGAGAACGCCGGCCGCCCACGTGATCGGCCCGGCGACCGCCGCAGGGTTACCTGGTGCGGTGGCGGCGAGAGACTGCGGGAAGGCGCTCGTGTACATGTATGGCTGGTACTGGAGCGCGGCGTCCAGGAGCCACAGCAGGCCGAGCGCGAGCTGGATCGCCCGTCGGGGTGTGACGGTTCTCATGATGTGAGCTTCTGGGGCGCCGAGCACGGTGCATGCTCGGCGCCCCCGGAACGTTGCGGTGACGGCCGGCTAGGACGAGGAGCTCGGGGAGCCCATAGCCGGCTGCGGCGTGCCGTTCGGGCCGGTCACCTTGCCGCACTTGGAGTGCGTGTCGAGGCAGGTGGTGGTCAGCCGGTCGAGCACGGTGATGTTCCAGCCGTCGAGGAAGTCGGCGTGCTCGCTGTAGATCGAGCCCTGCATCCCGGGGCCCATCGACAGCGTGAACTTCCCGCCGGGGCGGTTCGGATAGTGGACGTGGAGGGCGAGCCTGCTGAGGGCGACCGGGTGGCTCGCCGGGCACCGCGACCCGCTCGGGTAGACGACGTTGTCCTGGCCGACGGCCGACAGCGTGTGCCCATCCCAGCACGATGGGAAATTGATCGTCAGGAGCATCTCTTGCCCAGCCGGGCATTCGTGCGGGGCGCTGCTCTTCGGGCCGTTGCGAGTGCTCTGGGAACCCGTGACTGCGTGGCACTGCCAGTACACGTGGTCGGCCGGCTGCGGGCTGGTGGCCTGCTCATTGCCCGCAATCATCTGCAGGCCCGCCGGCAGTGGTGTGGTCGAGGCGGTCCTCGACGCGCCGCGCCAGTACGTGGCGACCTTGCTGGGGAGCACGCGCTGGCCGTTGTCGTACAGCGCAGGCGTCCAGTAGCCGGACGAGTCGGCGCTGGTGGCGCAGGTGGTGGGGCCCCCGACCAACTGGGGCGCGGTCGAGCTCGCTTTGGTGGTGGTGTTGCCGAAGAAGTCGTGGAGCATCGAGGCCCCCGGCTTGCCCGGCATCAGGATCGGGTCGTCGCCCGCGCTGTGCGAGTAGGTGCAGACCGTGTGGAAGACCCCTGCCTTGTTGCCTGCGCCCTGCTTGCCGTGGCGACCGTGCATGTGGCGGTGGCGCTTGCCACTGGCCGCCGTCGCTTTGCCGGTTCCGCTGTTGCCGCTGTTGCCGCTGGCGAGCGTCGCGCCGGCACCTGCGCCGGCGAGGGCCAGCGCCAGGCAACCGGCCAAGCCGACCGCGCGCATGTGTCTCGAGACCCAGCTGCTGCCCTGATCTGGCTGATCTGAACTCCGTGCGTCGGTCATTTCCACTCCTTCGTCGATGGTCAACTGCTTGCACTATCGGCGGGGAAGATCAGCTCTGGGTCAGGGCTGCCTCAGCGGCGTGTGATACGCGGGCCGGCGAGTCAGGGTGCGGGCGTCGGCACGGCGGGCAGGAGCTCGCTTGTAACCAGTCCGCTCTGACCTGTCAGCCGGTCTACGACACCGAAGAGCTCCTGAATCCGTTCTGGGGTGTCGATCACGACTGTGACCACGGGGACGCGCCGGCGCAGCTGCCAGAACGAGTCGCCGTGGGGCGCATGGTCGCCGTGATAGCCCCACATGCCCCGGAGGCTCGTCGCGCCCGCGGCGCCCGCTCGGCGCAGCTCACGGATCAGCTGGTGATGCAGTGGGTGACCCTGATGGCGGGCCTGCTCACTCGTGTACACCATCAGCTTCTGCAAGACACGGCTCCCGGCGGCCTCGGTTCGTGGGAGGTGGCGCGGCTCGGCCTGGTGCCGGCCGTCGCGCTTGCAAACGCGCACTCGCTCGAGTGTGATCAGCGGTCGGTTGAGCATCGCCCCCAGCTCCGGCAGGATCTGGGCGATCACCTCGCCGTCGCCGACCGCGAGCACCATCAGCGGGACGCCGGCGTTGGCGGCGAAGAACCTCGCCCGCCGACGGACGCCGTGCGCCGTCCCATCGACGCCGAGCAGGACCGTCGCTCCGGCGACACCGCGTGCATGGAGCAGCTCGACCACCGCCTCGTACGCCGGCTTGGCGCCCGCGTGCTCATGGCGACCGACGTAGACGGTCAGCTTTGTCGCCTCATCCAGACCGGGCGCTAGTCGGACCGTGTCGATCTGGGCTGTCAGCATCCGCGCAGTCTCGAGCGTCACAAGGCCGCCGATCCGCAACTCCCCGAGCTCCCCCCAGACTGACTCGATCCGGGCGCGCGTATCGACCGCCACCGACACCAGCGGCAGGTCCTCCGACAGGCTCAGGAGCCGGTCGGTGTGCCGGTGGTGCTTTGCTCCGAAGCCTTCGATGCCGCGCATCAGCAGGCTCGTCTGGAGCTTGTGACGGGCGTATGTCTCGGTGAATGCGTCCGCGAGGAAGCCACCGCCGACGCGGTCGCGCTCGCCGCAGTAGATGGTCAGCTTCAGGCAGTCCTCGTTCACAGCGTCGTCCCGAGACGCCGCCCGACCCAGACGGCGGCCAGGCCGAGCACAAGGCTCACGATCAAGTTCAGGATTCCGAGGCGGAGCTCGCCGTCCTCGCCGAGCCGGTGGCTCTCGAACGCCCAGGTGCTGAACGTGGTGAAGCTGCCGATCAGCCCAGTAGCGAGCAGGTGGTAGGCATTGGCGCCGAGGGCCGCTCCGACCAGGATGCCCAGGAAAAAGGCGCCGAGCAGGTTGACTGCGAGCGTCCCGTAGGGGAAATCTCGGCTGACGCGATCTGCGACCGCGCCATCCAGCAGGAACCGCGCAACGGCGCCGACCCCTCCCAGGACGCCGATGCCGAGCGTCACCAGCAGGCTCATCCGGCGATCCTCGCGCGGCGGACGAGGTTCGTCGCCACCGCGACCGCCATGAAGCCCGCCGTAACGCTCACGAGCGCGTAGGCGAGAGCCAGTCCGATTCGATTGGTATCCAGGAGCCGTAAGAGTTCGAGCTGCATCGTCGAGAAGGTCGTCAAGGCTCCGCACAAACCTGTCCCGAGTAACGGACGCCGGTAAGCCGATAGGGGCAGGCGCTCCTGCAATCGAGTGGTGAAGTACCCGAGCAGGAATGCCCCGACGATGTTCGCGATGAACGTTGCCCAAGGCCATTGTCCGACGCCCGAGGCGAACCCCCGGTCAAGTGCCTCCCGGGCCACTGCGCCCACGAAGCCGCCGGCGAAGATGGCTCCGAGCTCGCGATGATCCAGGCGCACGCTCAAACCGTAAACGGCTCGCTCCGCGCGGGAGTTACGCTTGCGCGGATGCCGGAGCGTGACCTGTTCGCAAACTTCGAGCGCATGCGCCGCCAAATGGACGAGCTGTTCGGCGACGCGTCCGAGCGAACCGGACTGCCCCGGCGGCGTGCCGGGTTCGTGCCGGCGGTCGATGTCGCGTACGCGTCGGAGCCCCCGCTGGCGATCGTGACGGCCGAGCTCGCTGGTGTCGAGATCGACGAGCTCGATCTCGAGATCCAAGGTCGCAAGTTGATCCTGAGCGGGCGCCGGGGCCCCGCCGCGGTGGAGGGCGGCGTCTACCAGCAGGTCGAGATCGAGCGCGGCAGCTTTCGCCGGGTGGTTGACCTCAATGCCGATGTGCGGGCCGAGCAGGCCAAGGCGCGCTACGAGGACGGGATGCTCCGGGTGGAGCTTCCGCTGATGCGCCCCGCGGTCGGGCGGCGCGAGGTCCCGCTCGAGCCGGGTGACACGTCTGCGCTCCGTGGCGACGACACGGGTGAACCGCGGTGATCGAGGTCGGCGCGCCCGACGGCGGCCCGCGCGAGGTGGCCGTCGGCGGCACCCGCCAGCTGCCCGAGCGCGTCGGCGTGCTGCCGCTGCGCGACACGGTCACTTTCCCGGACATGCTGGTCCCGCTCAACGTCGGTCAGGAGCGGAGCATCGAGCTGATCAACGAGGTGCTGCGCGGCGACCGTACGATCGCGATGATCGCCAGCCGCAAGGGCGAGCTCGAGACGCCCGGGCCCGAGGACATGTACTCGGTGGGGGTCCTCGGCGTGGTCGCGCGGATGATCCGCGTCCCGGACGGGACGCTGCGGGTGTTGATCCAGGGCGGCCAGCGCGTGCGCGTCGAGCGCTGGGCCCAGACCGAGCCCTATCTCGTCGCAGAGATCGCGCCCGCGCCGGACGTGGTCGAGCAGACGACCGAGCTGACCGCGCTGATGCGCAACGTCCAGCACACGTTCACCAACATCGTCGAGCAGGTGCCATACCTGCCCGAAGAGCTGCAGGTGATGGTCGCAAACGTCGAGGACCCGAGCGCGCTCACCCACCTGATCGCGGGGGCGCTGCGGCTCAAGACCGAGGACAAGCAGGCGCTGCTCGAGCAGCTCGACGTCGCCAAGCGGCTGCGGCGCCTGTCAGAGATCCTCGCGCGCGAGCTGGAGGTCGTCGCGATCGGGTCGAAGATCCAGTCGCAGGTCCAGTCCGAGCTCGACAAGGGACAGCGCGAGTACTTCCTGCGCCAGCAGCTCAAGGCTATCCAGGAGGAGCTCGGCGAGGCCGACGAGGTCCAGGCCGAGGTCAGCGAGCTGCGCGAGCAGCTGGCCGCGATCGAGCTCCCCGAGACGGTTCGCAAGCAGGCCGACCGCGAGCTGGCGCGGCTTGAGCGCCTGCAGCCGGCGATGGCCGAGTACGGAGTCGCGCGCAGCTATCTCGAGTGGATCGCGGCGCTCCCGTGGGACGCCAGCACAGAGGACAACCTCGACCTCGCCCACGCGCGCAAGACCCTCGACGAGGACCACTACGACATCGAACAGGTCAAGGACCGGATCCTCGAGTTCCTGGCGGTGCGGTCGCTGAAGCCGGACGCGCGCGGGTCGATCCTGTGCTTCGCGGGGCCCCCCGGGGTCGGCAAGACCTCGCTCGGGCGCTCGATCGCGCGCGCGCTGGGAAGGAAGTTCGAGCGGATCAGCGTCGGCGGCGTCCGCGACGAGGCCGAGATCCGCGGGCACCGCCGCACCTACATCGGCGCGATGCCCGGCACGATCATCCGCGCGATGCGCGACGCCGGCGCCAACAACCCGTTGCTGATGATCGACGAGATCGACAAGCTCGGCGCCGACTTCCGCGGCGATCCGTCGAGCGCGATGCTCGAGGTGCTCGATCCCGAGCAGAACCACTCGTTCCGCGACCACTACCTCGACCTGCCCTTCTCCCTGGTCAACGTGATGTTCGTGACCACCGCCAACACCCTCGAGACGATCCCGGGACCGTTGCGCGACCGGATGGAGGTGATCACGCTCGCCGGCTACACCGAGGCCGAGAAGCTCGAGATCGCCAAGCGCTACCTCGTCCCGCGGCAGATCGAGCGCAACGGCCTGACCCGCAGCAGGATCTCGTTCACCGACGCCGGGCTGCGCGCGATCATCGCCGACTACACGCGTGAAGCCGGAGTGCGCCAGCTCGAGCGGGAGATCGGCAGCGCCTGCAGGAAGGTGGCACGACGAGTCGCCGAAGGTACCCTCACGCGCAAGCTGACGGTCTCCGAGCCGCGGGTTCCGGAGCTGCTGGGCAAGCGCAAGTTCTTCTCCGAAGCCCGCCGGCGGACCTCGCGCCCCGGGGTCGCGACCGGCCTCGCCTGGACCCCCGTCGGCGGGGACGTGCTGTTCGTCGAGGCCACGTCGATGCCGGGCAAGGGCAGGCTCACGATCACAGGTCAGCTCGGCGAGGTGATGAAGGAGTCGGCGCAGGCCGCGCTCTCGTACGTGCGCAGCAATGCCGCGGAGGTCGTGCCCGGCCTTCCGGAGGACTGGTTCGCCGAGCACGACATCCACATCCATGTGCCCGCCGGGGCGATCCCCAAGGACGGGCCCAGCGCGGGGATCGCGATTGCGACGGCGCTTGCCTCGCTGCTCTCGGGCCGTCCCGTTCGCAGCGAGGTGGCGATGACCGGGGAGATCACGCTGACCGGGCAGGTGCTTCCGATCGGCGGGTTCAAGGAGAAGGCGCTCGCGGCGCAGCGCAACGGGATTCGCTGCGTGATCGCTCCGGCGCGCAACGAGCAGGACGTCGACGAGATCCCCGAGCACCTACGCAAGGACCTGGAGCTGTTCTTTGTGGCGACGATCGGCGAGGTGCTGGACCTCGCGCTGCAGCGGCGAGCTGCGCGCGGCCTCGGAAAGCGCTCACCAATCGCGTATTCTGCAAGCTAACGAGCCCACGCACCTAGGGAGAGCTATGTCAAGACGCAAGAAGATGAAGGCGGCGGTGCCGTTCAACGCGGCTGACGTCGCCAACCTGGCCAAGGCCAATCCGTACCTCCAGCGGCTGATCGACGACGATGAGCTGCGCGACAATCTCCGCAAGGCCGCCGAGTCGTCCAAGAGCGCTTACGAGCGCCTGGCGAACGGCAAGGCCCCGGCGAAGACGCTGATCAACGACAAGAAGCTGCAGGGAGACCTGCGCGACGCGATCGACGCGATCCGCGACGCGACGATTGCGCTGAGCGACGCCCCCAAGCGCCGTCGCCGCAAGGCTCGCAACGTCGCTCGCCTGGTGCTGGTGGCCGGAGCTGGCGGCGGCGCGGCGCTCGCGGTCAACGAGAAGATGCGTTCGAAGGTGCTCGACAAGCTGTTCGGCTCCGAGGAGGAGTTCCAGTACACGCCTCCGGCGGCGTAGGTCAGCGCACGTAGACGGCGAAGAAGTCGCGGTCGTCAGGGGTCAGGTAGCGCTCGGGGGAGCGAGCCATGCTCGACAGCAGGTTCGCTGCGCCCCGGGCGCCGCGTTCGCCGTAGGTGATGAAGCTGGTCCAGTAGGAGTTGATGTCCAGCTCCATCGCGCGGACCGCGCCGGCGTGGATCATGATCTGCGCGAGCGAGCCGACCGTCTGGTCGTTGGCGGCGGCGTAGATCAGGTCGCGGCGGCGGTCGACCCCGACCGCCGAGCGCCACACGCGGACCGCGTTGCCGAGCGTCGCGCCCCATTCGGGGCCGTTTGAGAGATTTGGGTTCGCCTGCCCATGATTGACGATCAGGGGCAGGTTCTGACGCGCGAAGACGATGCCCTGACCGACGTCGGGGCCGCCTGACCAGGCGACGATGTCGGTCCGGCCGTCGCGGTAGCGCAGGAGCGTCGCCACCCCTCCCTTCATCGGCGCGTACGTGTGCCCCCCCTCGGCGAATCCGCCGCCCGAGTCGCTCAGCTTGAAGCCACTGTTGAACGTGGCCACGAGCCGGCTGCGCAGCCGCGGCGGCACCTCCGCCGGACCGCGCGAAGCGAGGGGGACGCCGGGCTCGAGCCGCCCGGGATACAGCCACGTCGAGGTGCGGGCGTGGTCGATCCAGGCGACCCCCGCGACGAGCCCGGGGTAGGCGGGATCGGGGCGGAAGCTCGTCACCAGCACGGGCGGGCGCGAGCCGCCGGCGGCGAACGTCGAGTGCCACACGCCCTCGCCGGCGAGCGCCGGGTGGATCAGCGGCCGGATCCGGCGCGGGCGGTAGTAGCGCTTTGGCGGGCGCTTTGTGCCCGACGCCGAGACGGCGCCGGGCAGCTTCGGCAGCGCGCGCAGCGCGGGGCCGCCGGTCGCCGGCGCGGTCAGCGAGTAGTAGAGCGATTCGACCTGGGTGATCAGGCCGCGTGCTCCGTTGTCGCGCATCCATTCCACGGTGCGGATGCCGAGGCTCGAGTTCGACGGCTGCGCGAGTGCCCGCGCGTAGGAGACGAGCGCGGGAATCAGGCACAGCGCCGCGGCGGCCAGCGCGACCCGACGGGCGCGGCGCCAGCCGAGCCGCCCGCGGCGCCGGGGTGGCTTTGATGCCGGCGCCTCTGGCAGGAGGGTAAGCTCGGTGGGGGCTCGGGGTGGGGCAAGCATCGGGAGGAGCCTTGCAGCTGGTCTCGATACGGATGGTAAAGAGATGCTGAGAGCCTTTTCATCGGACCCACAGGTGGCCTTCAGAGATACGGGCTAGGCTGGCGGGATGCCGACTGCCTGTGGAGGTGCGAGCGCGGAGGCGCCGTTACGTCCCCACGGGCCGATCGCGCTGGTCCCCCGGCGTCGTCGTGCCCACGCGATCCTGGTCACGATTCGTCCGCGGCAGTGGATCAAGAACGGGCTCGTGGTCGCCGCCGCGGGCGCCGCGGGAGCGCTCGGACACGACGACGTCCCCGTGCACGTCGCGCTTGCGTGCGCGGCCTTCTGCCTGCTCGCATCCGGCGCCTACGCGATCAACGACGTCCGTGACGCAGACGAAGATCGGCTGCATCCTCGCAAGCGCTTTCGCCCGGTCGCGGCGCGGGAGCTCACGCCCGGCGCCGCGCTCACGCTCGGTTTCTGCCTGATGCTCGGGGGTCTCGCCGTGTGCGCCCTCGTCCGCCCGCTGCTGGTCGCCGTCGGCGCCGGCTACCTCGCGCTCACGCTCAGCTACACGGTGCTCTGGCGCCACGTGGTGCTGCTCGACGTGCTGGCGATCGCCGGTGGATTCGTCCTGCGCGCGATCGCCGGCGGTGTGGCGGCGCCGGTGGCGCTGTCGCGCTGGTTCGTGCTCGTCGTCACCGCTGTCGCGGTCTTCGTCGCCGCGGGCAAGCGGCAGGCGGAGCTACGGCGCAGCGAGGCTGGGCCGGCGCAGCGCCGCAGCGAGGCTGGGCCGGCGCAGCGCCGGCGCGTGCTGGCGCTCTACACGCCACCGGTGTTGCGCCTGATCCTCACCGGTAGCATCGCGGTCGCGCTGTTCGCCTACTGCGTGTGGGCCTTTCAGCTGGCCACGATCAGCGGCATCCCCTGGCGAGAGCTGACGATCGTCCCGTTCGCCGCGTGCCTGCTGCGCTACGGCGCGCTCGCGCGAGCTGGAGACGGCGAAGCGCCCGAGGAGGTGCTGCTCCGGGATCGCTGGATGCAGCTGGCCGGCGCTGCCTGGCTCGTGCTCTTCGCCGTGGGCGTCCATGCCGCCGAGTGAGGCGGTCTTCTCGCCGGCGCCGGCACCGCCGGCCGGCGCCGGCACGATCGCTCCTGTGCGGGCGGCCGTCAGCGGCTGGGGAGGCGGGCCGCGAGCGCCGGTGATGTTGGCGCGCCCCGCGGACGCCGATGCCCTGCGCGCGGCTCTGGACGGGCATCGTGGCGCGATCGCGCGGGGGATGGGGCGCAGCTACGGCGACGCCGCACAGCTCGCGGGTGGCCTGGTGCTGGACACCACCGGCATGCGCACGTTTGAGCTCGACCGGGAAGGGGGGACCGTCACCGCCCAGGCGGGCGTCACCCTCGGCGAGCTGCTCGGCGCGCTGGTGCCCGCGGGATGGGTTCTTCCGGTCGTCCCCGGCACGCAGCACGTGACCGTCGGCGGGGCGATCGCGAGCGACATCCACGGCAAGAACCACGGCAGCGCGGGGACCTTCGGCAGCCACGTGCAGGCGCTCGGCTTGCTGACTTCGGCCGGGGAGGTACTCGAGCTCGCGCCCGATCGCGGTAGCGAGCTGTTCGCCGCCACGCTCGGGGGCATGGGGCTCACCGGCGTGATCCTGTGGGCGCGGATCGCGCTGCGCGCGGTCGCCGGCGCTCTGCTCCGGGTCGACACCGATCGCGTGCGAGACCTCGACGAGGCGCTCGCGGCGCTGATCGCGCCGGGCGGGCCGCACCGAGTCGCCTGGCTCGACCTGCTCGGCTCCGCATCCGGCAGGGGGATCGTCACCCGCGCGGAGCATCACGGGGCCGGGGATGCGTACGCCCAGGCCGGTGCGCGCGGCGGTGCCACGGTGCGCTCGCGGGCGACGGTGCCCGAGCGGTGGCCGGCGGGGTTGCTCCGTGCGAGCACGGTGCGCGCCTTCAACGAGTTGCGCTACCGCCGCGCACCGCGCCGTGACCGCGGGCACGTGCAGGCGTTCGGGGCGCACATGTTCCCGCTCGACTCGCTGCGGGCATGGCCGCGGCTGTATGGGCCTGAGGGGTTGCTGCAGTACCAGCTCGTCGTACCGCTGGGCGCCGAGCACGTCCTGGGCACTGTGATCGGGCAGCTCCGGCGCGCGCGGGTTCCGTGCTACCTGGCGGTGCTCAAGGACTTCGGCCCCGCCAACCAAGCGCCGCTGTCCTTCCCGCTCGAGGGATGGACACTCGCGCTCGACCTGCCGCGAGCCGCGCCCGGGGTGGGGGAGCTGCTGCAACGCTTCGACACGCTGGTGGCGGGGGCGAACGGCCGGGTCTACCTGAGCAAGGACGCGCGCCTGGCGCCAGACGCGCTGGCGGCGATGTACCCGCGACTCGAGCACTGGCGCAGCGTGCGCGATCGAGCCGATCCCGAGCGCCTGTGGCGCTCGGATCTCGGATTGCGGACGGGCCTGATCCGAGACGAACGATGATCCAGTGGGACGGGACGCGGGTGTTGCTCGTGGGTGGCAGCTCGGAGATCGGGCTCGCGATCGTGCGGCGGATCGCTTCTGAGCGTCCCGTGCGGCCGTACCTGCTCGGGCGCGACGGCGCTCGGCTCGCCGGCGCCGCGACCGCGCTCGAGCGCTCGGGCTGCGCCCGTGCCGAGCTCGACCTGGTAGACGCCGAGGACCTTGATTCGCACGCGGCGGCGATCGCGCGCGCGTTCGAGCGCAGCGGCGGCTTCGAGCTCGTCGTGCTCGCGGTCGGTGTGCTCGGTGCCCAGCAGGGACTCGACGCCGACCCAGCGCAGGCGGCCGAGGTGATGCGGGTCAACTTTGCCGGCTGCGGCTCGCTGCTGTTGCATTGCCTGCGCGCGCTGCGCGGCCAGGGACGGGGAACGGTGGTCGTGCTCTCGAGCGTCGCGGCCGAGCGGCCGCGGGCGGGCAACGCGATCTACGGCGCCGCCAAGGCGGGGCTCGATGCGCTCGCGCAGGGCCTCGCCGACGGCACCGCCGGCAGCGGAGTGCGCGTTCTGGTGGTCCGTCCCGGGTTTGTCAGGACGCGGATGACCGCCGGCCTCGCGCCCGCACCGATGGCGACTACGCCCGAGCAGGTCGCCGAGGCGACGGTGACGGCGCTCGGGGGCCGTGCCAATACGGTGTGGGTGCCCGGTCGGCTCCGCTACGTGTTTGCGGTCCTCCGCCACCTGCCGCGGCCGCTGTACCGCCGGCTGCCCCTGTGAGACGGGCCACGCTCGCGGCCGATGTCGCGATCGCGGCGCTGCTCGCGCTGCTCGCGGTGATCCTCGCGCCCGGGCTGGCGGTGGTGGCGATACTCGCGATCCTGGTCGTGCTTGTGTGCGCGGTCAGCTTCGTGCTCGACGGCCGCGCGCGCCGCGGGCCCCGGGTGCGGAGGGTTGGCCGCGGCCGCATGCGTCGCGTGCGCCGCATGCCCCGCGGCCGCGTGCGCTGAGCTACGCGAACAGCTTCCGCGCCCGCGCCAGCATCCGCAGACTGCCGCTCGGCCTGATCCTGCCCAGCAACAGCGCGCGCAAGGGATCGATCCGTCCCGCGGCGAGGTCGAGCCAGTCGTCGAAGCGGCAGCGGAAGACCAGGTCGGGATGCTCGAGGCGCCCCGCCGCGACCGACGTCTCACCGTTGTCGATCCGCAGGTGCCAGGGCTCGGCGTCCGTGAACTCCCACTGGATCCTCGCGCCCGGAGCGATCGCCGGGTCGAGCTGGCGGCGCAGGCCGTCGAACAGCATCGCGGTGGCCTGCGGATCGGGCTCCACATGGCCGCCCGGGCCGCCCAGGTAGCCGGCGCGCAGCAGCGTCAGCCCACGCTCTGCCCGCTCGACTGGCGAGAAGTCGAACGGTAGGCCGACCCGCAGCTGCAACGGCTCGATCCCGGCGGCCCGGAGCCGGCCCTCGATCGCCTCTGCGCCATACGCGTACAGCTGCTCGAGCGTGAAGCCGAAGCAGGTGACGTAGCGCTCGTCCCAGTCCGGGGGCACGAACACCGCCGTTGCGAACGGGAGGATCTCACGCAGCAGCTCCTCGATCGCGGCTTCGCAGTCGGGGTCCTCGCGGACGAGGTCGGCGATCATCTTGACCCCGAAGGCGATGTGGCGCTGTTCGTCGCGTGAGACGTTGCCGATGCCCTCCCGCAGGCCGGGCAGAAGGCTGCGCCGGGTCAACGACTCCTCGATGAAGTGCTGCCCCGCCTGCGCCAGCGTCGCCTCGATCACGAGGTGATACAGCGCGATCGCCTGCGCGAGCTTGGGCTTTGAGCGGTCCCGCCGCAGCTCGCCGGCCATCCTGTCCAGGCGCGCGAACACCTTGCGAAAGCCCCACGTGAGCTCGGGCAGCGTCGCCTCGAGCGCGGCGGGTAGGTTCTCGCCCGTCCCGGCGACCTCGCGCATGAAGCGCCCGAACAGGACCGCGTGGCGAGCCTCGTCGACCTGCTGGGTGGCGAGGAAGTACTTTTGCTCCTGGCGCGGCGCGGCGTCGATGTACGGGGATAGGGCGTTTGCGACCGCATCCTCGCCGTGGAGGAACATCGAGTAGGTCCACAGCGCCGCGCGCCGCTCGAGCTCGGTGAACTTCTGCTGCCAGTCCTCGCGGTCGACCGAGAAGTCGATCTCGCTCGCGCGCCAGTGTCCCTGCTCCCAGCGTGCGTAAAGATCCTCGTAGGAGACCTGGTCGGCGGCGGGGCACCGCGAGCGAAGCGAGTGGTCTGCAAGCATCGCCGATCAACCCTACCGCTCGAGCTTGGGCGAGCGCCACGGCTCCCGCAGGCGCCGCTCGAGCTCGTCGCCGAGCGTCGCGATCGCGATCCGCTCCTGCGCGAGGCTGTCGCGGTCGCGCAGCGTGACCGTCCGGTCCTCGAGCGACTGGTGGTCGACCGTGATCGCCCACGGCGTGCCGATCTCGTCCTGGCGGCGGTAGCGGCGCCCGATCGCGCCGCCTTCGTCGTACTCCGCCTGGATGCGCTCGCGCAGCTCGCGATGGACCTCGTGCGCGAGCTCGGGCTGCCCGTCCTTGCGCACCAGCGGAAGCACGGCCACCTTCACCGGCGCCAGCAGCGGGTGCAGGCGCAGCACGGTCCGCTTCTCCCCTGCGATCTCGTCCTCGTCGTAGGCATCGAGGAGAAAAGCCAGCAGCGCCCGGTCCACCCCGGCGGCGGGCTCGATCACGTGGGGGACGTAGCGCTCGCCGGTCGCGGTGTCGACGTACTCGAGCTTCTGCCCGGAGCGCTCGGCGTGCGCCCCCAGATCGAAGTCGCCGCGATTGGCGATCCCCTCGAGCTCCGACCACCGGGCCTCGCCCGCGGAGGCGGCCGCCGGGAGCAGGTACTCGATGTCGCTGGTGGCGCTCGAGTAGTGCGAGAGCTCCTCGGGCTCGTGCGCTCGCAGGCGCAGGTGGTCGGGGCGGATCCCGAGCCGCGTGTACCAGTTCATCCGCTCCGAGCGCCAGCGCTCGTACCACCTCCCAGCCTCGGCCGGCGGCACGAAGTACTCCATCTCCATCTGNNAACTCCCGCATGCGGAAGATGAAGTTTCCGGTCGTGATCTCGTTGCGAAAGCTCTTGCCGATCTGTGCGATCCCGAATGGCGGCTTCTTGCGCGCGAACCGAAGGTAGTTCTTGAAGTTGAGGAAGATCCCCTGGGCCGTCTCGGGGCGCAGGTACACGGTCGCGCCCTCCTCCTGCACAGGCCCGACCGTCGTCTCGAACATCAGGTTGAAGTCCCGCGCCTCGGTGAGGGAGCATGCCTCGCTCTCGCCAGGATGGACCGACGGCTTGCGCCCGCACTGGCCGTCCCTGAGCGCGTCCGCGCGGAAACGCAGCTTGCACGTCCGGCAGTCGACGAGCGGGTCGGTGAACCCGGCGAGGTGGCCGCTCGCCTCCCAGGTCGCCGGATGCTGGATGATCGCCGAGTCGAGCGCGACGATATCGTCGCGCTCGCGCAGCATCGCCCTCCACCACTGGTCCTTGACCTGGTTCTTGAGCAGCACGCCGTAGTGGCCGTAGTCGTAGCTGGACCCGAGGCCACCGTAGATCTCACTGCTCGGGAACACGAAGCCGCGGCGCTTGCACAGCGAAACGATCTTCTCCATCGTGACGAGGTCCGGTGCCATCGGCCGGCGGATGCTAGCCGGGCG
>QHBV01000188.1:0-4721 GCA_003244035.1 Solirubrobacterales bacterium
ATCCCGATTCCAGGCCCTTTCGAAGAGCGGACGACGGGTCTCGAACCCGCGACCTTCGGCTTGGGAAGCCGACGCTCTACCAACTGAGCTACGTCCGCGCTGCGGGCGATTTTAGGGGTCCGGTCCCGCAGGCGTGGCCCAATGGTGGCCCAAACGTCTTAGTCGGCGTCGGTCCTGGCCCGTTCCGCGGCGCGGTCCTGCTCGGCCTCGAACACCGCCAAGCGGGTCGCCATGCTCGCGCCTGAGCCGTCGAGCAGTGCGCCGTAGTGGCGCTCGATCATGTCGACACTCGTGCCATGACTCGGGCCAGCTCGAACATCGTCATACCAGCGGCGAGGGCGTTCGAGGCGAGGGTCGAGCAGAGGTCGTAGATCCGCGCGGGCTGGGGCACCCCGGAGGGCCTGGACGCCTCCGTAGCGTGTTATGAGGTGGGTTCATGACGTGGCCAATCGGCGGCGGGAACCCTCTGCCAAGGCGGTAGCCGTCTCGCTGAGCGCGCGGTTTGAATCGAATTGCTCGAAACGAGGGTCCAAGTGGACATGAGAGCGATTTGGAATGGCATCACGATCGCCCAGAGCGATGACACGATCGTCGTCGAGGGCAACCACTACTTCCCGCTGGACAGCGTCGCCCCCGGGGTACTCAGCAGGAGCAGGATGAAGTCGCTGTGTCCGTGGAAGGGTCTGGCGAGCTACTACCACGTGGAGGCGGGGGGCGCGCAGAGCCCGAACGGCGCATGGACGTACCGTCACCCGTATCCGTGGATCCGCAAGATCAAGTCTCGGGTCGCGTTCTGGACCGGGATCGAGGTCGTACCGGCTGACGATCTCGCCGAGCACGAGGATCCGTAGCCGAGGCGGATCGAGCGCGCGACACTGCGATCGGTTCCCGACCCACCCGGGGCCACATCTGAAGCGGTCGAGAAGTTCCCGTGACCGTACCTCCAACGGTCTGGGACCAAATCAGCGCGCATTACGACCGGCAGCTATGGCTCGAGCGCGGCGCAGTTCGGCGCGCTGTGGCGCTACTCGCCTCCCGGGACGGTGAGCGCATCCTTGACGTCGGGACGGGAACGGGTGAGGTCCTGCGCCAGCTTGCGCGTCATCCCGACCGGCTGCAGGCGACCGGCGTCGATCAGTCGGCGGCGATGCTCGCCCGCGTCCCGGATCTGCCGCCCGGGTGGTCGGTCCGGGTGGCCGATGCGCGAAGTCTCCCGTTTTCCGATGGTGCTTTCGACGCCGTGACGGCCGCCTACCTGCTCCAGGTCCTGTCGGATACCGACATCCCCGGTGTGGTGGGTGAGCTGCTGCGCGTGCTGCGCCCGGGTGGTCGGCTGGTCACGGTCACTCCGTCGATACCGCCGCGTGGTCCACTGCGGCTGCTGGGATCAGCGCTGGACCAGTTGGCGAGGCGCCATCCGAGGAGTTACGGCGGCCTGCGTGCCCTCAACCCCCGTCCGGCCCTTGAGCAGGCCGGCTTCGAGATCGCCGCGGTGCATTGGAGCCTGCGGGGATATCTATCGCTCTGCGTACTGGCCCGCCGGCCCGCCTGACCCTGGCCAGCGTCGATGTTCTTCTCAGCGCTGAATCCTTCGTTGGTCGTGGCCGGTCGAACAACGAGATGATTCGGATCGCCGCCCTGGGAGGACCCTACGCCAACCCGTTCGCGCTGCGCGCGGTGCTCGATGACGCCGAGGCGCGGGGCTGTGAGCGGATCTTCTGCCTCGGTGATCTGGGGGGTTTTGGCGCCGATTGCGACGGGATCTGGCCGCTGCTGACGGACCGTGGGGTGCAGTGCATCGCCGGTAACTACGACGTCGCGATCGCGCGCGGCGACGCCGACTGCGGCTGTGGGTACGCCGACGAGCGCGACAACCACTACGCGCAGCTGATCTACGATCGCACCCTGGTGAGCACCAGCCCAACGTTCGCCGCCTGGATGCGCGACCTGCCGCTCGAGCATCGTGAGACGATCGGCGGCGTCGACGTTCACATGGTTCACGGCTCGCCGCTGGCGATCAACGACTTCGTGTGGGAGTCGATGAGCGATGACGAGCTGCGGATGCGCGTGGTCCTCAGCGGCGCAGATGTCCTGCTCTGCACCCACACCGGAATGCCCTGGCAGCGGCGCGTCGATGGCACGCTGGTGGTCAACGTCGGCGCCGTGGGACGCCCGGCCAATGACGGTCGCACCGACGCCTGGTACGCGGTGCTGGAGTTCGACGGTGACCACGCGAGCGCGGAGCTTGTTCCGGTTGCCTATGACTGGCGAGCCCAGGCGCGCTCGATGCGGGAGGCGGGGCTTCCGGAGGTGTTCGTGGAGACGATCGAGACGGGCTGGTGGACGACCTGCCTGGAGATCGTCCCGCCGCGCGAGCGCGCCCGAGGACGGTTCCACGTCTATCGGGAGGCGCTGCCGTCGGGGTTTGCGCAGGACGGGCTGGGCTGGAGCGATGTTGCCGCCAGGCCAGACGACGCGCGGCCGGTCGTCAGTCTGTTCGGAACGGCGGCTTTTCCAGCGCGGCTGTGGCTGTACACGAACTTCCACTGCAACCTCGCCTGCCGCTACTGCGTGGTCGCCTCCTCGCCACGCGCCGACCCCCGCTCGCTGGGACTGGGGCGGGTCTGCGCGCTGGTCGACGAGGCGGTCCGAAACGGCTTTGAGGAGGTCTATCTGACGGGCGGCGAACCGTTCATCGAGCGAGACATCGTCGCGATGCTGCTCTACGCCAGTGAGCGCCTCCCCACCGTCGTGCTCACCAACGCCATGCTGTTCGTCGGACGGCGCGGGCGCGAGCTGCAGCGGCTCGCCGGACGCGACGGGCTGACCATCCAGACGTCCCTCGACGGTGCCCGGGCCGCGACCCACGACGCCTGGAGGGGAACCGGCTCCTTTGAGCGGGCGCTCGATGGCATCGGCGTCGCCCGTGAGCTCGGACTGCCTTTGCGCGTGGCGATGACGCAGACCCCGGAGAATGCCGGCGAGGTCGACGAGCTGCGGCAGCTGCTCGCCGACGTAGGTGTCGTCGGCGAGGCCTTCGCGGTGCGCCCGCTCGTCGGGCGGGGATTCGCCTCAGCCCAGGACGGGGCGCTCGCGGTCTCAGATGCTGTGGTGGCGCCGGAGCTGACGGTGACCGCAGACGGCGTGCACTGGCACCCGATCGGCGGCGATCTTGGGGCCAGTCCCGACCTGCTCGTGGCCCTCGGTGACGTCTCGCTGGCCGAGGGCAAGCGGCTCGTGGTCGAGCGCTTCCTCAAGTTGCGCCAGGCGGACGGGAGCCTACCGGCGGCGTTTCGGTGCGCGGTGTGAGCGGAGCGATCCTGATCATGGCCCGGGCGCCGCGACCCGGAGCGTGCAAGACGCGCCTCGAGCCGCTGCTCAGCGCCGACGGTTGCGCCGCGCTGCAGGCGCAGCTCATCCGGCACACGGCCGAGTGGGCGCACGCGAGCGGCCGGCCGGTGTGGGTGGCCTTTGACCCGCCCGATGCCAAACCGCAGCTCGCCGCGCTCGTTCCAGCGACCGTGGCCCTTTTCGCACAACAGGGATGCGACTTGGGCGAGCGGCTCACTCACGCGGTGGCGCACGTCGCTTTCAAGCACACGGGACCGCTGACGGTGCTCGGGACCGACAGTCCAACGCTCGACGCGCGGGATGTCGATGCTCTGGAGCTCGTGCTGGAGGGTGGATGGGACGCGGGCCTGATCGGAGCGCACGACGGTGGCTATGCCGCGATCGCACTCGCGCGTCCGGCGCCCGGTGCGTTCGCCCTCCCGGTTCAGCTCTGGGGTGGCCCGCACGTCCTTCAGAGCACGTTGGATCTCCTGCGGCGGGATGGCCTGTCCGCCGCCGTGCTCGACGCGGTCCACGACCTCGACACTCCGGCGGACGCCGCCCGTCTCCTGCAATCCGGCTTCTGCCCGCCCGCGATCCGCCCGCTGCTGACCCGGCCCACCCGGACAGCCGGCGTGACGCAGATGATCGGATCGTCTCATCCCCAGATTCAGAGGAGGTTGCATGTCCGATCGGCTTGACCGCGCACCCTGGAGCGCGCTGCACACGAGGATCGCGGCGGCGCTGGGGATCGGCTGGGCGCTAGACGCGTTCGAGGTGCAGATCATCGGGAGTGTCATCCCATCGATCGCCAAGCAGTGGCATCTCTCGCACGGAGCACAGGTGTGGGTGTTCGTCGTGTGGTTCATCGGCATCGGGCTTGGCGCGGCTGCCTTCGGATATCTGGCGGATCGTCTCGGGCGCCGACGCCTGTTCGTGGCCACGCTGGTGCTGTATTCGCTGGCAGCGGTGGCCAGTGCGGCGGCGCCGAGCTTCGGCGTGTTCATCTTCTTCCGGTTCCTCACGGGGCTGGGCGTCGGCGGTGAGTACTCGGCAGTCGCGTCGGCGATCGCTGAGTTCATGCCCGCCCGGCTGCGGGGGCGGACGAACGCGACGGTGATGAACATGTGGTCGATCGGCGGGATCGTCGCCGGCCTCGTCGGGGTGCTGTTCGTGTCCGTGGTGCTGGGCGTCAGCGGGTGGCGATATGCGCTGCTGTTCGGCGCGGTCAGCGCCATGTACGGGCTGTATGCACGGCGTCTGATCCCGGAGTCGCCGCGGTGGCTCGCGTCACAGGGGCGCGTGGCGGAGGCCAATATTGTGATCGAACGGGTCAGCGGCATTCCGCGTGATCGCGCGGAGTACCTGCCCGCAGAGCTCACCACGTCGGT
>QHBV01000188.1:4778-10199 GCA_003244035.1 Solirubrobacterales bacterium
CTGTTCACGTTCCTGTCGGTGTTCGTGTTCACCGACTCGCGGGTGCACGTCTCGGCAACGGCGGTGCCGTACTTCTACGTCATCGCCAACGTTGGAGGCCTGGTCGGCGGGCTGGTGGTCAGCTGGGCGCTTGACGGGGTTGGTCGCAGGCCGACCGTCCTGGCCGCCTACAGCGCGGCCGCGGTGTCGATGCTGGTCGTCGCGGCGGCGGCCGCGACCGGCTCGGCCGGACTGACGCTGGCCGCGTTCACCTTGGCCGTGCTGTGCGCGACGGCGGCGTGGGTGTCGGCCTATCCCACGTTCTCGGAGCTGTTCCCCACGCATCTGCGCGCGACCGGCGTCGGCGCCAGCGTCGCGGTCGGGCGCATTGGCGCGATCCTCGGCGCGGTGGGGCTGGCGCAGAGCGCCTCGAGCTTCGGCCTGTGGAGCGGGTTCGCTGTCCTCGCCGGCCTGTGGCTGATCGGGGCGTGTGCGGCCGCAGTGTGGTGGCTGCGCGGCATCGAGGCGCACGGGATGTCGCTCGAGGCATTGGCCGAGGCATGATCCGCCGTCTCACATCCCGCCTGCGCGAGCTGTGGCAGCGGACTCAGCCGGTCGACCCGGATACTGAGCGGGCGCTCGCCTGGCGCTGGGCGGAGCTGCCTGAGCATGTGCGCACGCCCTCTCAGCTGCTCGGCCGCCGCCACGCCGGCTGCGAGGGCACCCACGGGGTGTTTCCGCGCTGCAACCTCGCCTGCACGCCGTGCTATCACGCTCGCGAGGCCAACCGGGTGAGGACCGACGGTGAGCACACGGTGGTGGAGCTCGAACAGCAGATGGGGTACCTGCGCCGGGTGCGGGGGACGGGACAGCACGCGCAGCTGATCGGCGGGGAGGTGACGCTGCTCGGTCCCGATGCTCACGCCGCCGCGCTGGGTGTGATGCAACGCCACGGCCGCAAGCCGATGAGCATGACCCACGGCGACTTCGACTACGACTACCTGAAGCGGCTCGCGCTCGATGGCGAGGGGCAGCGCCGGTTCGAGCTCCTGCGCTTTGCCGGGCACTTCGACTCACTGATGCTCGGCCGGCGCGGCACTCCGCGCCCACGACGGGAGTCCGAGCTTCACGCCCACCGGCGGCGCTTCGTCGAGCTGTTCGAGCGGCTGCGCCGCGAGCACGGGGTCCGCTTTGACCTGGCGCACAACATGACAGTCACTCCCCGCAACCTCGATCAGGTGGCTGAGGTAACACGCGAGGCGATGCGGATGGGATTCGGGATGCTGTCCTTCCAGCCCGCCGCCTACGTCGGCAACCCCGCCCGCTGGCGCGAGGAGTTCAGCAACGTCTCGATCGACGCCGTGTGGCGGGAGATCGAGTGCGGGGTCGGTGCCCGCCTGCCGTGGCGCCATCTTCAGACCGGCGACGTGCGGTGCAACCGCACCGCCTACGGGATCCTCGCCGCCGGCAATTGGACGCCGCTGCTCGACGACGAGGATCCGAAAGATCTCGCCGCGCGAGACCTCTTCCTCGATGCCGTTGGCGGGATGGACTTCGACCGGCCGCCCGGGCTGCTCGCGCTCGCGCTCGCCAGGCTGCTCATCCGCCACCCGACCCTGCCCGGCCGGGCCGTGGGCTGGGCGGCACGGCTCGCGCGGCGCGCCGGATGGCTGNNGAGGTGGCCGAGGATCCGGACGTGCGCGCCGCCCAGGAGCGGCTGTCGGCGTGCTCCTACGCGATGGCCCACCCCGAAGACGACCGTCTCGTGCCCGCGTGCGTGCAGCACTCGGTGCTTGACCCGGAGGAGAACATCCGCCTCGCCCAGCAGCTCCCGATGGCATGAAACCTCGCCCCCACTACGACATGGTGATCATCGGCGGAGGCACAGGAGGCCTCGTCGCCGCGCTCATCGCCGCCGGCGCCGGCGCCCGCGTCGCGCTCGTCGAGCGGGCGCGCACGGGCGGTGACTGTCTGTGGACGGGGTGCGTGCCGAGCAAGGCGCTGATCGCCGCGGCCAATCTCGCTCACCGCATGCGTCACGCCGATGCGGTCGGTCTGGCCCCGCGCGAGCCGGAGATCGACTTCGCCCAGGTGATGGACCACGTCCACGGCGCTCAACGACGGATCGCCCCCCAGGACTCCGTGGAGCGCCTGCGGCGCGAGGGAGTGGAGGTGATCGAGGCCGACTCCCGGTTTCTCGGTCCGGGCCGCATCCAGGCGGGTGATCGGGTGCTGAGCTGGCGCACGGCGATCATCGCCACCGGCTATGAGCCGTCCGGCCCGCCGATCCCGGGTTTGGATGAGGCCGGGCCCTTGACCACCGAGAACCTGTGGGGGCTGTCCGAGCTGCCGCCGCGCCTCGTGGTGCTTGGCGGCGGCCCCGTCGGCTGCGAGCTCGGGCAGGCGTTCGCACGGCTCGGCAGCCGGGTGACGCTGGTAGAGATGGCGCCGCGGCTGCTGGCGCGTGAGGAGCCGGCGGCGAGCAGGTTGATCGAGGCGCGCCTGCGCGGGGACGGCGTCGACCTCCGCACCGGGGTGACGGCTGAGGCGGTGACGGACGGCGGCGTGCAGCTGTCGGCCGGAGACCGAGTGCCGTTTGACCGGATCCTCGTCGCCGTCGGGCGCCGGGCGCGCACCGGCGGGCTCGGACTCGACTCGGTCGGGGTACGCACCGACCAGCGGGGATCGGTGACGGTTGACGAGCGGCTGCGCACGAGCGGGCCGCGGATCTTCGCCGTCGGCGACGTCACCGGCGCGCTTCCGTTCACCCATGTCGCCGCCTACCACGCCAGGATCGCCACCGTCAACGCGCTGTTCGGCGCCCGCGGCCGGACGAGCTATGCCGCCGTCCCGTGGGTCACCTTCACCGACCCAGAGGTCGCCCGGGTCGGTCTCACCGAGGCCGATGCTCGGCGGCGGTGGGGCGAGGCTACGACGACGAGCTTCGAGTACGCGGAACTTGACCGGGCCGTCACCGCCGGCGAAGCCTACGGGTTCGCCACGCTCGTCGGCGATCCGCGGCGTCGCCTCGTCGGCGCCACCGTATGCGCGCCGGCGGGCGGAGAGTCAATCGCCGAGCTGGCGGCCTGGATCTCCCAGGGACGCCGCATCGATGACGTGTCGCGCACCGTGCATGCCTATCCGACGTTCGCGGAGGGTCCTGCGCGTGCGGCCGACGCCCACCTCCAGGCGCGCCTGCTTGGCGGTCGGACGCGCGCCCTCGCCCGCCCGGCTCTCGCCGCGCTGCGGTCGATCGACGCGCTGCGGTGAGCGCTCGCGGGCGGTCAGCACCCACCGAAGGGGAGCAGTGGGCCTCCGCTCAGCTGGCAGCGTTGCGCTCATCCCGATATGACGCAGCCGCTTGGGAGAGCTTCCTCGGTGAGTCGTTCCGCAGGGCCGCGGAGATTCGCCGCCAGCGCAGTGCCTTGTCTGCTCAGGCCGTTCGCTGGACGCTGGGCGGCGGCCTCGCCACCGCGGCGCTGCGCCAGACGATCGTTCGCGGCGGCCGTGCCCCCTCGATCCGAGGTCTCGCCAGCTGGTGGATGACCCAGGCCCTGATGCTCGACTGGCATCTCGGCATGGTGCAGGAACTCGACGGGGCACCACGGGAGAAGCTGTCAGTGGCCGACGCGCTCACCCTGAGCCGTGTGGCGGTTGTCCCCTTTGCCGCCTGCGCCCCTCCCGACGCTGTGCTGTTCCTGGCGCTGCTGGGCTTCGCCGGCGCCACCGATCTGCTCGACGGGCGATTCGCCCGACGGCGCGGCCCGACCCGCTTCGGCCGGGACTTCGACACCCTCGCCGACCTCGCATTCCGCGCCGCGGCCGTGCGGGGAGCGCGGCGCGCGGGTTGGCTGGCCCGCGGCCCGGCCTGGGCTCTCGCCGGGCGCCAGGCGCTACTCGTCTCCGGCGCCGCGTGGTCGTGGTTCGGTCACGCTGAGCGCCCGCCGATGGACCCGGCGCGACTGGCGCGATGGGATGCCCCACCTCTGATCGCCGGCCTGGCCCTGGCGGCGCTGGGCCACCGCCGGGCCGCAGGAGCGCTCCTCGCGACCGCCGCGATGATCGGGGGCGCGGGGTCGCTGCGGGGGATGGCTCTCCGCGGCGACGCCGCCCCGCCTCATGATGACCACACCGCGGCCGCGACGGAGGAGGGCTAAGCGCCGGCGCGGCTTCTGCAGCGTGCCCGCCACAACGCGGCCGCGCCACCGACGGTCATCACGGCGAGAACGCCGAGCGCCACCAATGCCTGCGGTGAGGAGTAATCGCCGATGCTTCCTCCGAGGGTGGCGTAGGCGAAGGCGCGCGGGGCGGCTCCCAGGGCGGTGGCGCCAGCGAAGTCACGGATCCCGATGCCGGTGAGTCCAGCTGCATAGCTGATCAACGCAAACGGCATCGCCGGCGCGATCCGTGCGTACAGCACCGCCACGAATCCACGTTGCTCAATGCGCTCGCCGAGCCGCCGAACGCGCCCCGTGGCCAGCACCGTGTAGGAACGCCGGACCAGGACGCGAGCGGTCAGGAAGGCCAAGCATGCTCCGAGGGTGGCCGAGACGACGGCGAGCCCGGTGCCCAGCGCGGCGCCAAACAGGAGACCGCTGGCTCCGGCGAGCGCTGATCCGGGCACGAACGCGCACGTGAGCACGACGTAGAGACCGACCATGGCGATGGGCGCCCACGCGCCCAACCCATCCACATCACGGCGCAGCCGGTCGGCGGAGTGTGGCGCGAGAAGGAGCCCCACGGCGAACAGCACCATCAGCGCTGCCGCGAGTGCGCCGAGCCGTACCACCGCCCGATGCCGATCGCTCCGGCCGCCTTCGAGCCTTTTAGGAGGGGGGCGCGTCGCGGCGTGCGGGTCGAAGCCGAGCGGGCTCAGCGTCGCCCGCTCGCGAGACCGGCGTTGGAGACGAGGAAGGGAACGAGGAAGTTCAGGCCGCACCTGATCCAGGTTGCCGTCGTCGGGTGTCCGCCGAGCAGCACGTCGCCTTGATTGATCGCCGTCAGCAAGACGCCGACGACGAGCGCGATCCGCACGGTCCGCGCCAGGTGGCGGCGCTGCACGCAGAACAGGACCATCTCTCTAACGGTTTCTCCGGCACGCGCCACCCGATCCGCTGGGGTTCTGGAGCGTTGGCTCAGTGGTAGAAGCCGATCGCGGTCAGGGCCACCAGAAGTACCAGGCACGCCATGAAGAAAGCGCCGGCGCGGCGCAGGCGCCGCCACTCCGGCGCCGCCGCTCGGCGAGCGCCCGCCTCGCTCCCCGTGCTGCGGGGGCGACAGCTACGTCCCATGCGCCGAGGCCGTGCACGCGATCAGCGAGGGAGGCGAACCCGAGGCGGGGCAGCTGAGGAGACCTCGGCGAGGGAAGGACGATGAGCTGCGCCTGCGCGGTCTGCGCCGCCCGTGCGATCTCGCCTGCTCCCTGTCCCTTGGCGATCGCGT
>QHBV01000189.1 GCA_003244035.1 Solirubrobacterales bacterium
GGGCGCTTCACCGACCTCACCTGGAGCGCAAGGCCCGCCGGCGCGAGCGGGCTGGCCTCCAACGGCCTGCTACACGACGCCGCGCGCGCGATCTTGGAGGCCTGAGTGCAGCGGTTGTTCGAGAGCGAGGAGCCGTCACCGGACGACGAGCTGCCCGACGACGCCCCCCTGGCCACCCGGATGCGACCGGCCACGCTCGACGAGCTTGTCGGCCAGGAGCAGCTGCTGGCTCACGGCTCGGCCCTGCGGCGGGCGATCGAGGAGAGCCGACCGCACTCGATGATCCTGCACGGGCCGCCGGGGAGCGGCAAGACGACTCTCGCCCGATTGGTCGCCCGGTCCTCGGACGCCGTCTTCGAGGAGGAGAGCGCGGTCGCCGCGGGGCGCGCTGAGGTGCGGGCGGTGATCGAGCGCGCGCGGGAGCGGCTGAGAAACGATCCCGCCCACCCGCGGCGCACCGTCTTCTTCCTGGACGAGATCCACCGCTTCAACAAGGCCCAGCAGGACGCGCTGCTGCCCGCCGTGGAGGACGGCCTGATCACGCTGATCGGGGCGACCACTGAGAACCCGTACTTCTCGGTCAACTCGGCGCTGATCTCGCGCAGCCGTGTCTATGAGCTGGAGGCGCTGGGCCCCGACGACGTGCGGGTGCTGCTGGACCGCGCGGTGGCGGCCGGCCATTGCGGCCCCGCCGAGCGAGTCGACGAGGCGGCGCTGGCGTTCCTCGCCGAGCGCTCCGGTGGGGATGCCCGTTCGGCACTGAACGCGTTGGAGCTGGCCTGCGAGGCGGCCGGAGGTGGGGAGGCCCAGGTGACCCTGGGGCATGCCGAGGACGCGATGCAGCGCCGTGCGATCCTCTATGACCGCCAGGCCGACCGTCACTACGACACCATCTCGGCCTGGATCAAGGCCACCCGCGGCTCGGATCCTGACGCGTCGCTGTACTACCTGGCGGTGATGCTGGAGGGCGGCGAGGACCCGCGCTTCATCGTGCGGCGGATGGTGATCCTCGCCTCCGAGGACATCGGCAACGCCGACCCGAACGCGCTGACGGTGGCCACCGGGACGGCCGCCGCCGTCGAGCACGTCGGCCTGCCCGAGTGCCAGTTCGCGCTCGCCCAGGCGGCCATCTACCTATCGCTGGCGCCCAAGTCCGACGCGGCCAAGCGGGCGGTGTTCGCCTCGCGCGAGTGGGTGCGCGAGCGCGGCGCTCAGGACCCGCCGGCGTATCTGCGCTCCTCCACTCGCTCCGACGGCGGCTACGACAACCCCCACCGCCGCCCCGGCCACCTCTCGCCCCAGGAGCTCAAGCCCGACGGGGCGACCGGCGCGCGCTTCTACGAGCCCGACGACGCCGAGGCGTCCCTGCGCGAGCGGCTGGCCGATATTCGCCGCGCTCGGGGGCTCAGCGACCCGTAGGCCGTTCGGTCCGGGCCGGCTGGGCCTGCGCGGCGGGTCAGATGAGCCCGCGGACTCTTGTCGAGGGCGGTGGTTCGCGGCTTACTTTGTGGCATGAGGAGAAGGCTCTCGTCACAGTGCGGCCAGGACACGATCGAGTGGGTGGGAGCCCTCGTGGTCGTCGCCGCGGTGATCGCGGTCGTGTTGGCGAGCGGGCTGCCGCAGGCCGCCGGCCAGGGCCTGGTGTGCAGCGTCAACAAGGTCTTCGGCGGCTCCGGCGGCTGCACGGCCCAGGTCAAGTCGGGACCGGGTGCAGGCTCCAACGACTCGTGGAGCTCGACTGACCCGGTGACCCGCGCCACCTGGGGTCAGTACGTCTCACTCGGCGACTCCTACTCGGCCGGCGAGGGGCTGGGCGACTACCAGAACGGCTCCAGCGTGCACAAGAGCCAGTGCCGGGTCTCGATCCTCAGCCACAGCGGCAGATACATCTTCAAGGCGGCAAGCAGACGTGGGCCTGCAGCGGCTCGATCACCAAGGACATCTACGACCCCAACAACCCCGCGTGCACCGACGGGCACGCCTCGGGCACGTACGGCGAGGGATGCCAGGCCGGGCGCGTGGGCGCCAATACCAGCCTGATCACGATGTCGATCGGTGGCAACGACGCCGGGTTCGCCGACGACCTGTCCGGTTGCTACAAGAACCGGATCAAGCTGGGCTGGTCAAAGTCCTGCCGCTACCAGCAGAGCTCGATCGATCAGAAGATCGCCGCGATCGCCCCCAACCTGATCGCCGACCTGCGGGCGCTGCGCGCGCGGGCGCCCCACGCGCGGATCATCCTGATGACCTATCCGAAGCTGTTCCCCGACCCGCCGACGCAGAACGTCGGTTGCGTGCTGGCCAACATCTGCCTGACCAAGGGCGACCAGGCGTTCTACAACGAGGAGGCGGTCAAGCTCGACAACGCGATCTGCGCCGCCGCGGCGGCCGCCGGCGTGGGCGCCGAGTGCGTCAATGCCGCCAACGCATTCTCAGGATGCGAGCTGGACCAGGCCAACTCGTGCCTGCAGAGCCCGCAGACCCACATCAGCGGCAGCACCGGCATCGGCACCAATCCCGGCTCCTTCCACCCGACCCAGAAGGGCCAGCAGATCCTCGGGGTGCTGATCAACGGCGAGATCCAGAACCCGCCGCCCGGCAGCGGACCACCGAGCTAGTGACGGCTGGCGGCAGCCGGCGCCGCGGGATCGACCCCGACGAGCC
>QHBV01000190.1 GCA_003244035.1 Solirubrobacterales bacterium
ACATCCGCGCGACGCCGCCGTCCCGCCGGATGTCGGCCGGCACGCGTTCGAGCGCCATCACCGCAGCGGCGCCCGCATCCTCGGCCAGCTTCGCCTGCTCGGCGCTCACGACGTCCATGATCACGCCGCCCTTGAGCATCTCGGCCAAGCCGGCCTTGACGGTGAAGGTCGCCTCGTCCCGGGGGATCTGCGGCTGCTCGGCCATCGCTGGCGCCGAGTGTAGCCTCCTCGCCAGCACGGCTAGCATCGCCACCTGTGCCCGAAGCGGTCTTCCTTCCCTCCCGGGGCGCGCAGTCCTCGACCGGGGAGCGCTTCGTCGCAACCGAGCTCGCGCGAGGGCCGTGGGACCCAGGTGCTCAGCACGGCGGGGCCCCGGCAGCGCTGCTGATGCGGGCGTTTGAGCGCCTCAAAGCGCCCGCGGAGCTGCTGATCGCGAGGGTCACCTACGAGCTCCTGCGCCCGGTGCCGCTGGGCGAGCTCGACGTGCGAGCCGAGGTGGTCAGGTCCGGCCGCCGGGTGCAACTCGCTGAGGCCTCGATCCTCACGCCAAGCGGCACTGAGGTCGTCCGCGCGCGAGCGCTGTGCGTGCGGCCGGCTGGTGAAGGCGTGCCGCGGGCGCCGGTCGAGCCCCCGCCACCTGGCCCAGAGGACGGTCGCGAGAGCGATCTGCGCCCGCCCTACCGCCCCCTGTTCGCTCCCGACGCGGTCGAGCTCCGGTTCGTCGCCGGCGCATTTCACGACGGTGGGCCCTCCACGGCCTGGTTCCGGCTGCGCCATCCGCTCGTCGCCGGCGAGGAGCCCTCCGCGCTGCAGCGCCTGGCGGTGGCCGGTGACTTCGGCAACGGGATCAGCTCGACCGTGCCGTGGGAGCGCTACGTGTTCATCAACCCCGACCTCACGCTGTACCTCGAGCGCGAGCCGGCGGGCGAATGGATCTGCATCGCCGCGAGTACGAGGATCGCGCCCGGCGGAATCGGTATCAGCGAGAGCGTGCTGTATGACGAGCACGGACGCGTCGGCCGGGCGACCCAGGCGCTGCTCGTCACGCGACGCTGAGAGGTTGCGTGGCCGCCGAGCGGGCTACTTCAGGCGGAAAGCCTTGATGCGAATGTCGTACTGCTGCGCGTCGCGGGCGTAGACGCCGTACGCAAGCGCTTGGACCAGCGACAGCAGCGCGGTGTGCGAGCGCACGAAGGCGGGCGTGTTGGATGAGTAGTAGAGGCGGATCCGGGCCAGGCGCGCGACCTCCGAGAGGGTCGCATCGGTGATCGCGAGCGTCGGGGCCTTGCGATGGCGTGCGAGCTTCATCGTGCGGGTGATCAGCGGGTGCGGGCGGCCGGCTGAGAAGCCGACCACGAGCGTCGTCTGATCGATCCGGCTGAGCCGCCCGAGCGCCTCCTGCGAGGGACTCGCGACGATCTCGGCGCGCAGATCGAGCAGCATCAGCAGGTGGCGAAGGTAGCTGGCGAAGAACGCCATCTGATCGGTTCCGGCGATCAGCACCTTCTCCGCCGAGACGATCGCGTCGATCGCCGCCTCCACGTCCGAGCGGGAGAGCTTGTGCGCGGTGTCCTCGACATTGACGTGGTCGGAGGCGAGCGCCGCCTCGAACTCGGTGTGGTCGAGCGAGAACAGCGGGGTCGCGGCGGGGACCGTCTCGGCTGCACCCGGCGGGCGGCGGCGGTACTCGTCACGAGCCGCCTGCTGGAGCTCGGGAAAGCCTTCGAAGCCGAGTGCCTGCGAGAAGCGCACGACGGTGCTCGAAGATGTGCTGGCGCGCCGGGCTAGCTCCTCCGCGGTCTGAAACGCAGCCTCGTCGAGGTGATCCACGATGTACTGTGCGACATCCTTCTGCGAGCGCGAGAACTGATCGAAGCGGGCGCGGATATATGCGGACAGGGCCTGATGGCCGTGAGTGCTCTCCGCGATCGCGGTCGTACTGGCTGATGGCTGTTTCATCGGCAGTCGCCTGATTCGACGCCCCCCGCTGTAGTTCCTTCACGATCACGCGCCGCCCGACCACGTGCCCGCCTAGGCCCGACCGCCTGCCTACCCGTCCGAGCCGTGCAGGGACTCCTGATTCTCCTTGCGTTCGCCCGCCACCTGAGCGACGATGTAGATGATCAAGACACCTGCGAGCACCCCGACCCCGAGCCACGTGGCGAGTAGGGCGAGCGTCTGTCCAAGCGCGTGCGCGGGAACCAGCATCGTGTCTTGCAGCGTACCTCAAGCCCCGTGCGTCAAGACACGTTGGTAGCGTCGCCGGCGCCGGCCCGGTAGCTCAGTTGGTCAGAGCAGCGGACTCATAATCCGTCGCGCGCAGGTTCGAGTCCTGCCCGGGCCATGTGCAAAACCCTGCAAACTCAGTATTTCTGCCCGGACAGTGCTCCGCGTTGGGTCGACCATAGGTACCCAACAGGTACCAGAACCAACCATCTCGCTTCCAACCATCTCGCTTCGTAGGTTCGGTGTTAAACGATGAGGCGGGCCCGCCGAGCGCCTGGAACGTAGCCGCGAGATGCCGGGTGCCGAGTGTGATCGCAATCAGGCTCGCTATCGCTTCTAGCCCGATGGGGCAGCGGCCGGTGTGACCGTCGGGAGCAGTGTCTGTGTCCGCCAGTGGACGTATTTGAACCGTCTCGACCGGGGCGCCTCGCTTGATTGGAAGACGAGCTATTGACCCGGGCGTCTGCCGCCCTTGGCAGACTCGCGCGATGGAGGCTGCCAAGGAAATCGAGCGCGCCGAGCTTCACCGGACCATCTGGCGGATCGCGAATGACTTGCGTGGGTCCGTCGACGGCTGGGACTTCAAGACCTACGTCTTGGGGATGTTGTTCTACAGGTTCATCTCCGAGAACCTGACGGCGTACCTCAACGAGCAGGAGCGCGCCGCTGGCGACTCGACCTTCGAGTACGCCATCCTGACTGACGAGGACGCCGAGCAGGGCCGTGCTGAGACGGTCGTTGAGAAGGGCTTCTACGTCCTGCCGAGCGACCTGTTCGAGAACGTTCGCGCCCGAGCCCGTAACGATGCGAACCTGAACGAGACGCTGAGCCGGGTGTTCCGGAACATCGAGGCGTCGGCGACCGGAACCGCGAGTGAGGACGACCTCAAGGGCCTCTTCGACGATTTGGACGTGAACTCTACGAAGCTCGGTTCGACGGTGGCGAAGCGAAACGAGAAGGTGGTCAAGCTGCTCGACGCCGTGGGTGAGCTGCAGCTCGGCACCTTCGCGGACAACACGATCGACGCCTTCGGCGACGCCTACGAGTACCTGATGACGATGTACGCCTCCAGCGCCGGTAAGTCCGGGGGAGAGTTCTTCACGCCACAGGAGGTCTCCGAACTGCTGGCGCGGATCGCGGTGGTCGGGAAGACAGCGGTCAACAAGGTCTATGACCCGGCGTGCGGCTCTGGTTCGCTGCTGTTGAAGTTCGCGAAGATCCTCGGCCCTGAGAACGTGCGCCAGGGGTTCTTCGGCCAAGAGATCAACCTCACGACCTACAACCTGTGCCGGATCAACATGTTCCTGCACGACGTCAATTACGAGAAGTTCGACATCGCGCACGGGGACACGCTGACTGACCCAGTGCACTGGGACGACGAGCCGTTCGAAGTGATCGTCTCCAACCCGCCCTACTCCACCAAGTGGGAAGGCGACGCCAACCCACTGCTGATCAACGACCCGCGCTACGCGCCGGCCGGGGTGCTCGCGCCCAAGAGCAGGGCCGACCTTGCCTTCACCATGCACATGCTCTCCTGGCTCGCAGTCAACGGCACAGCCGCGATCGTCGAGTTCCCGGGCGTGCTCTACCGCGGCGGCGCCGAACAGAAGATCCGCAAGTACCTGATCGACAACAACTACGTCGACACCGTCATCCAGCTCCCGCCAGACCTGTTCTTCGGCACCACGATCGCCACCTGCGTGATCGTGCTGAAGAAATCGAAGGCGGACAACGACACGCTGTTCATCGACGCGTCTACCGGATTTGTCAGGTCGGGCAACAAGAACAAGCTTTCCGAGGCGAACCGGGCACGGATCCTTGACGCATTCGCGGCCAGAGCCGACGCCGACCACTTCGCAAAGCTTGTCGGCAACAGCGAGATCGCGGAGAACAACTACAACATCGCCGTCAGCTCCTACGTCGAGGCCGAGGACACGCGCGAGGTCGTCGACATCAAGGCTCTGAACGCCGAGATCGCGCGGATCGTTGAGCGGCAGTCCGAGCTGCGGAGCCAGATCGACGCGATCGTGGCTGACCTGGAGGGCAAGACTGCGTGAGCCTGCTCGACGACCTGATCACGGAGCACTGTCCTCAAGGGGTGCTGTTCAAAACCATCGGTGAGTTCGCCGAATGCGTCGCCGGGGCTACACCCGCGTCGGGTGTCCCTGCGTACTGGGAGGACGGCACGATCCCGTGGATGAGTTCCGGAGAGGTCAATAAGGGGACGGTCTACTTCACTGACAAACTGATCACGCAGGCCGGGTACGACTCATGTAGCACTCGCATAGTGCCCGCCCGCGCAGTCGTCATGGCCCTCGCGGGCCAAGGGAAGACGAGAGGCACAGTCGCAAGAACGCGCATTGAGCTGTGCACGAACCAGTCCCTGTGCTCAATCCTGACCGCCCCGTCTGTCGACAGCGACTTCCTCTATTACTTCCTCCGGACCCAGTATCAAGCGCTGCGGGAAGTGTCCTCCGGCGATGGATCTCGTGGAGGCTTGAACTTGCGGATGATCCGCAGTTACAGGATCCCCGTGCCGCCATTACCCCTCCAACGGGCAATCGTGAATGTGCTAGATCGTTTCACTGAGCTGGAAGCGGAGCTGGAAGCGGAGCTGGAAGCCCGCCGGCGCCAGTACGGACACTATGGTCATGAACTGTTGACCTTTCGCCGGCACGACAGCGTCGCCTTCGCGCCCTTGGCCGATGTTGCAACGTTTCGCCGCGGCACGGGAATCACTGCGGCAGGAATTTCTCCAGGCGACGTTCCGGTGGTAGCAAACGGACCCGCTCCTGTCTATTTCCACAGCCAGAGCAACCGGACCGGCGAGACGGTCGTCGTCGCGCGCTCAGGCGCCAATGCGGGTTTCGTGAGCTTTTGGCCTCATCCGATCTTTCTCACGGACGCGTTCAGCGTCGACCCGAACAGCGATCTGCTCGTGCCCAAGTTCGTGTACTACTTGTTGCGGTCCCGCCAGGCACACTTGTCCGGTATGAGGAAGGGCGCCGGGGTGCCTCACGTCCGGGTCAAGGAGCTCGAGGCGTATGAGATCCCCGTACCGGCGCTCCCCGAGCAGAAACGCGTCGTAGCTGTTCTGGACAACTTCGACGCCCTCGTGAACGACCTCTCGGTCGGTCTGCCGGCGGAGCTCAAGGGCCGCCGGCAGCAGTACGAGTACTACCGCGACAAGCTGCTGACCTTTGAAGAGGCGCCGGCATGATTGAGGCTCCGGGGCCGGTCAAGATCATCGAGCCGATCGCGGTCTCTGCTGAGAGCACGGTCGTCTCCGAGTTCGTCCCGGACCCGTCAGCAGAAACCGGGTATCAGAGCGAGGCGCAGCTTGAGCGGCGCTTCATCGGGCTGCTGCAGGAGCAGGCGTATCAGTACCTGACGATCAGGAGCGCCGCGGAGCTCGAGGCGCACCTCCGGGCGCAGCTTCAGGCGCTGAACGGGATCGAGTTCTCGGACCAGGAGTGGAAGCGGTTCTTCACGGAGACGCTTGCGGCCAAGAACACCGGGATCGTCGAGAAGACCGCGCTGATCCAGGAGGACCACGTCCAGATCCTCCGCCGCGACGACGGAACGACCAAGAACGTCTACCTCCTCGATAAGGCCAACATCCACAACAACCGCCTGCAGGTCATCAACCAGTACGAGGTGCAGGGCGCGCACGCGAACCGCTACGACGTGACGATCTTGGTCAACGGGCTGCCGCTCGTGCACGTCGAACTGAAGCGTCGCGGGGTTGATATCCGAGAGGCGTTCAACCAGATCAACCGCTATCAGCGCGACAGCTTCTGGGCCGACTCGGGTCTGTTTCAGTACGTGCAGCTGTTCGTGATCTCTAACGGCACGCTGACGAAGTACTACTCGAACACCACGAGGGTTCGCCATATCGAGGAGGCCGCCCGCGCGAGGCGCTCGAAGAGCCAGACGTCGAACAGCTTTGAGTTCACCAGCTGGTGGGCTGACGCTTCCAACAAGCCGATCCGGGATCTGACGGGATTCACAAGGACGTTTTTCGCCAAGCACACGCTTTTGAACATCCTCACGAAGTACTGCGTGTTCGACGTCGACCGCAAGCTGCTGGTGATGCGCCCCTACCAGATCGTGGCGGCTGAAAGGATTCTCCAGCGCGTCCAGACCTCGACGAACGCACGCCAGACCGGGACGCTGGCGGCGGGCGGCTACATCTGGCACACGACTGGTTCTGGCAAGACGCTGACGAGCTTCAAGTCCGCGCAGCTCGCCAGCCGGCTGCCTGATTTGGACAAGGTGCTGTTCGTCGTCGACCGCAAAGACCTCGACTATCAGACGATGCGAGAGTACGAGCGCTTCGAGAAGGGCGCAGCCAACTCCAACAAGTCGACGGCGGTCCTGGCCAAGCAGCTGGCGGATCCGAACGCTCGGATCATCATCACGACGATCCAGAAGCTGACGAACTTCGTGGGCGCCCACAAGGGCCACGAGATTTAGGCGCTTGTGCTGTTTCCGGG
>QHBV01000191.1 GCA_003244035.1 Solirubrobacterales bacterium
CAGGCCGAGGAGATCATCCTCGGGATCACCAAGGCGTCGCTCAACACCGACTCGTTCCTGTCGGCGGCGTCCTTCCAGGAGACGACTAAGGTCCTGACCGACGCCGCGCTGGAGGGCAAGATCGACCGGCTCAACGGACTCAAGGAGAACGTNNAACGTGATCATCGGCAAGCTGATTCCCGCCGCGACGGGGCTAAAGCGCTACCGCCGGATCGAGATCGAGCCCTCCGAGCCGCTGCCCCGCGGGCTCGACGAGGTCGGGATGCTCGATCACGAGGAGCTCGCCGCCGAGCTCGGATTGACCGACGGCGAGTCGCTGAGTGGGTTCGGCGGAGCGCCGGAGCCCGATCTCTCAGACCTCGAGGACATCGTCGGGGGCCGCTCCTCGCTCGGCTTCGCCGAGGAGCTGGCGGATCTGGACACGCCGGCGGGGGACGGGCGCTCCAGCGAGCAGGACTAGCGCTTAGCGGCCCGCCCGCGCCCGGCGTGGGCGCGGGCGGCCCGGCTTTTTGCCGATCACGATCTCAGCGTTGCCCGACGACGCTCTGGTCGGCGATCTGCCGGTCCAAGTCGTTCAGAGCGATCCGGTGCCGGGTCTGCAGCTCGGCCAGTGCTGCCTTGGTCACTGCGTCGCCGGGGTTCAGGGCGAGCGCCCGAGCGAGCAGCATCCGCGCCCGCTGCAGCTGACCGGCGTCGGCGGCGATCGCTCCCAGCTCGAGCGTCGCGTAGGCGTTGCGCGGATCGCGTGCAAGCGCTCCGATGAACGACCGGCGGGCATCGGCGATCAGGCCGAGGCGCAGGTCGATGCTGCCCTCGATCAGCTGCGGTCGCTCGCTGAGCGGGTTCAGGTGCGCCGCCGTATGGAGCTCGCGGATCGCGCTCGTGGGTGAGCGGAGCCACTCGGCGCTGGCCCGACCGATCTCGAGGTTGGCCAGCCAGGGCGCCAGCAGCGCGACGAATGCAACCGCTGCGACCGTCGCCAGGGCAAGGCGGCGAGCCGGCGCGATCGGCCGCCGGCGGGTCGCCGGCGCGGTCAACCGGCGGCGGGCTGCCCCGGGCGATCGGGGGTGCCGGGGCGCGAGCGAACCGGCGAGGCCGAGCATTGCGAAGGCCGCGCCCCCGAGGGCGGGAAACTCCCACAGCCAGTCAAACGAGCCGTGCACGAACCAGTACAGGAAGACCATCAACGCCCCGGCCGCCAGAGCGCGATCGGCGCCTGCTGCCCGGCGGATCGCTCGCACAGCGACGCCGAGCGCGGCGGCGATCGCCACCAGCAGCAGCATGGAGCCGACCAGCCCCGTGCCGGCCAGCGTCTGCAGCTCGAGGCTGTGGGGATAGGTCGGAGACTCGTGCGCACGTCCGCGGGCCAGATAGTCCTCGGCGAAGTTGTCGGCGCCGATCCCGAGCAGCGGGTGCTGGGCGAACACGTCGAGTGCGACGCGGTAGTAGTCATAGCGAGCGCCACCCACCCCGGTCGCCAGATGGCTGCGGACCTGCGTGGGGGCTGTCGGGCTCTGCACGAACGCGTGCCACCCTCGTTCGATCGCGCCCACCGGGCCGCCACGAGTCTGAGCCATCAGCACGAGGCACGCAGCGAGGACCGAGATGATCGCCGCGGTCCCGAACCCCCGGCGGAGCCGGTCGCGCGCGTCCTGACGCAATCGGAGGCGGCTCGCCGGCGCAGCCGCGGCGCAGGCCGCGACCACGATGCCGGCCAGCAGAGCCGCGAGCAGGACCGGCTTCGCGACGGTCCCGAGCTCTCCGAGCGACCGGTAATCGCGTTCGATCGCGTTGCTCACGTGCAGCGCGTGCGGCAGGGTGATCGCGACGGCGATGCCGATCGGCAGCATTCTCAGCAGGTGGCCCACCCTGTCGGGCACCAGGCAGAAGAACAGGATCAGCAGGACCCCGGCCGAGAGCACCGAGCCACGGCTCTCGGCGAGCGCGGCGGTGTCGACGAGCACCACCGCTCCAGCCGCAAAGATGCCGCGCAGCCACGCGGGTAGCGACCGGCTGCTCGCCAGCACGAGCGCGGGCCACAGTGCCATCAGCCACAGCGCCGCTTCGGCATTGACGTAGCCCACTGGGCTGGTGAGCCCCTGGCCGAGCACGACCGGAACTGAACCGATCGCATGGGGGAGCCTCAGCAGCACGGTCGCGGCGAGCACGATCAGCGCCATGGCCCACGACCCGAGCAGCCATGCGGCTCGACCCCGCGCGCTCGGGATTGCGAACAGGGCGAAGATCACGAAATACAGGAGCGTGCGGTTGGCGCCATCCCATGCGGTTCCGGGCACCCCCGCCCAGGCGATCGTGAGGTAGCTCCATGCCGTGTAGGCGCCGAGGGCCCACAGCGCCATCCGTGCGGGACGGCTGAGCGCGTCCCAGCGCCAGCGCGCGCATGCCGCCGTGACCGCGAGCAGCGCGAGCAGGAACAGGGCCCCCGGGTACCAGGTCGTCGCCGGGAAGCCCCCTTGCATGGCCGCCCACAGGACGATCACCAGCAGTGGAAGCGTCGCGCCCAGCGTCTCCGGTGCGCTTCTGCGAGCGAGCCACAGCGTCAGGGCCGGCGATCTCACGTGAGCTTGCGTCGAGCGGGGTTCGAGCTCCAGCAACGGAGGCTCGTCAGAAGCTGGAGCGGCCGCCCGATCTGAGGGGATGCTCCTGGGCTCTTTGCTCATGTCGGAATGATCCGCGATCGCCCGCGAGGGTGGGCGGGAATGTTCGTGGTCTACCCGTGCGGCTGGTACGGTTGGCGCCTTGCGAGGCTTCCCCCGCAAAAAGCCTAGAGACGGATTGATAATCTTTCCCACTGACGAGCGCCGCGTGGAGTCGGGCCCCCCTTCCGCTGACCGCGCGGGGCGCGGCCGCGCGGAGTCGGGCCCAGCTTCCGAACGCCCTGCTGACCAGGGTCGGAGCTCACGGCGCACAGCCGCGCCGGCGCCGCCAGGGAGAGAAGCCGCGCGGCCGGTGAAGCCGGATCCGCCTACGGCGCCGAGCGGGAGTGAGGGGCCCAGCGCGAGTGAGCGGACGGCTGCGTCGCTTGCCGCGCGCGCTGCCCAGGCCCAACCACCCCCCGCCGCCAGCCTTCCCTCCTCGAGGGGACCGGAGGCTCAGGGGCCGCCGCGACCGGAGCACCAGGTCTCGCCGCGACCGGAGCACCAGGTCTCGCCCCGGTCGGAGCACCAGGTCTCGCCCCGGTCGGAGCACCAGAGCGCTCCACAGGAGCTGTACCTGACGGCGCTGCCCAGCGGCTCGGATTCGATCACCTCGCCCCCCCCGGTCGACCTGCAGACGTACTTGCGGGTGCTGTGGCGCCGCAAGTGGCTGTTCCTCGCGGTCGTGATCCTCGTCCCGGTGGCCGCCTACCTGTACTCCGCCCGCGGCGCCAAAGTCTATCAGGCGAGCGTCCTGATGGAGATCCAGCCCCCCAGCGACGCCTCGGTGCTCACGCAGAGTGGCGTGGTGGCCACCGACCAGTCCGGCGGCTTGCTGAACAACCAGTCGGTGTCGATCGCGGCTCGTCTGATCCAGACGTCGGGCGTCGCGCTGGCCGCGGCGCGGCACCTGTCCCTCCCGCCGAGCCAGGCGGACTCGCTGCTCGGCGATATCACCGTCACTCCTGACACCACCACAGGGTTCATCACGGTCACCGCGAGTGCGCCAAGCGGTCAGAACGCGGCCGACATCGCCAATGCGTTCGGCGCGGCCGTCAACTCCGTCCAGGCCAAACAGGCCGTCGCCCACGTGAACGATGCGATCTCCGGCCTCGTTTCCCAGCTCGGCGCCCTCCCCGCAAACGCGCGGACCGAGAGGAACCAGCTCACGGGCCAGCTCCAGCGCCTGCGCGCCCTGCGCGCCGCGCAGAGCGGCAACGCTCAGATCATCGAGCCGGCGTCTGCACCCGGAGCCCCATCCTCGCCACGCCCTGTGCGCTCGACGCTGCTGGGACTGCTGATCGCCGTGCTGCTCGGCCTGGGCCTGGTCGCGCTGGCCGAGCGCCTCGACCGCCGCGTTCGCCAGCCCGAGGACTTCGAGGAGCTGACCGGACTGCCGGTGCTGAGCTCCGTGCCTCGGTCGGCGTTCAACGGCGGGAGCCAGCCCCCGATCGTCGCCGAGGCGTTCCGGAGCCTGCGCGCCAGCCTGGATTTCTTCAACGTCGACAGAGAGGTTCACAGCATCGTCGTTGCCGGTGGACGCAAGGGCGACGGAAAGACGCTCGTGTCCTTGGGCTTGGCCCGCGCGTGCGCGCTCGCGGGCCGGGACGTGATCCTCCTCGACGGCGACCTTCGCCGCCCGATGATCGCCTCGCGCCTGAGCCTCAGTGCGGCCGCTGGGCTCGCGGGAGTGCTCACGGGCAGGGCGGAGCTCGCGGATGAGCTTCAGGATGTCCCGGTGCGGGGCCGCGAGGGCAGCCGGCTGCGGGTCCTCGCAGCTGGCAAGAGCCCAGCCAACCCCTCGGAGCTGCTCGGCTCCGAGCGGATGACGCGCCTGCTCGAGGAGCTCGAGCCGATGTGCGATCTGGTGATCATCGACACAAGCCCGCTGCTGGCCGTCAGCGACGCCCTGCCGCTGCTCGATCGGACCTCTGGGACACTGCTCGTGGTCCGCCTCGGGGTAACCCAACGCAGGGACCTGCGCCACCTCCGCAAGCTCCTCGACGCTGCCGAAGGAACCGCGCTCGGGACGGTCGTCACCGGGGCGAGCGAGCGCGGCGCGTATCCGAACGAGTACTACCTGCTCGACTATCAGACGACCTCGGGCAGCCTCAACGGGGACGCGCCCACCGCGCCGGCCGGCAGGGGACCGCTGGCGCTGCTCGACCGCTGGCGCGGCTAGCCGGCGGGCTGGCTTCACGGCGCGGCTGTGCAGCACCGCCCCCGTGCCACGGCACCGGGCCCGGCTGCGCGACACCGTCCGCGTGTCACCCTGACCGCGGCGCTGGGCCCGGCTGTTGCCCTCGGCACGGTCGCCGTCGCCGGGTGCTGCGCGTCGCTCGCCTTCCTGCTGGTACGCACAGCGGTCAAGGGACTGGTGTTCGCCGGTCCCTACTCCGCGCTGGCCCCCACCGACCAGCTCCGCTGCCTGGCTTGGATCCGTCAGGCCGGAGAGCACCTGCTAATCGCCGATCCCTATCGGGCGGGCGGCCGCACGTCTACTTGCAGCCGATGTTCGTGATCTCCGGCCTGCTGTGGCGCATTGGCCTGAGCGTCCAGGCCGCGTATCTGGTGTGGACCCCGATCGCGCTGCTGGTGCTGATCGCGGGCTACGCCCTCTATGCGGGACGGTTCTGCTCTGGCCGTGAGCGCGCCGCCGCCCTCGCGCTCTCGCTGCTGTTCTTCAGCCCGCTCGTTCCGCTGCTCGACTGGGGGAAGTCCGTCGATGCCGGCGGGGCCAACCAGCTCGTGATCACGGCCGGGCAGGCAGAAACCTACTGGCAGGCGTGGGGGTACCTGCCCACGGCCCTGGCGCTGGGGTTGATGCCCGTCTTCCTGGTGGGCGTCGAGCGACAGCTGGAGGGGAGCTCCAGCCGGAGGGCTGTGCTCGGGACGGCGCTGGCCGGACTGACCGTCGCGTGGCTGCATCCGTGGGGCGGGATCGAGCTGATCGCGATCGTCGTAGCGTGCTCGTCCTGCGGCGGCTTCCCCGCGGCTGCGCCGGCATCGCCCTCGCCGGCGCAGCCACCGCGCTCCCGCTCGTCTACTACGCGCTGCTCGCCCGCGCCGACCCCCAGTGGTCGCTGTCCGGGCTCCGGATCAGCTTCGCGATCGGCGCCATGTGGTGGCCGCTGCTCGCCGCACTCGCCCCTCTGCTGCTGGTTGGGCTGCCGGCGCTGCGCAGGCCACGTCAGGTATCGGAGCAGATCCTGCTGCTGTGGCCGCTGGCGGTGCTCGCGGTCTACGTCGTGCTCGGCGCGGATTCCCGCCTGACGGCACTCGAGGGCGTGTCGCTGCCACTCTCGATTCTCGCGGTACGCGATTGGCGGCGGATCTCGGTGCGTCCCGCGGCGGGCATCGCCGCGGTGGTCCTCGCGATCGTCCCGGGGATCGTGTACTCAGCGGCGACGGAGCACGACGAGCTCGGGGATCGCAGCGCTCCGTACGCGCTCAGCAGAGGCGAGCAGGACGCGCTGGATGTCCTCGGCCACGCGCGAGGACGCGTGCTCACCACGCCGTACCTCGCGTTCGCGCTGCCCGGGCTGACCGGGCGGATGTCGGTGATCGACCCGCTCGTGGGGCAGCTGACGTGGACCCCGGCGCGCCTCGATGCTCTGTTCGACGGCCGGGCGGCGAAAACGCAGGCGCAGGCGTTGATCGAGCAGTCCGAGATCACGATCGTGATCTCGGACTGCCTGCCGGGCCGCGCCGATCTCACCGGCACGCTGCGCCCGCTCGGCTTTCAGAAGCGGCGCTACGGCTGCGCTGCCGTGTACCGGCGCACCGCTCGCTACGCTCCGCCCCCCGCCACCGGCTGACCCGGTCCAGCCATCGTCGCCACGGGTCCCCTCGATAGATGTTCCCGCCAAACCCATTCGACACCGAGTTCGACCGTGTGCTGACGATCGCCCTGATGCTGCTGCTGTGGGGCTACGCGCTCCTGCTGCTGGTGCGCTTCCTGGGCCGCCGGCGTCCGACGCTCGCCGTCGGCGGCGGGCTCGCATTCGGCTATGTCTTACGAGTGCTGGCGATCGCGGGGGTGACCGCCTCGGGCATCGGATCGTCGCTGCGCGGCGGAGACGAGGTTCTGTTTCTCAAGACCGCCCATCAGATCGCGGCCTCGAGTCTCTCCTCCAGCGCCTGGTTGCCGTTCGGTCACAACGGCCTGTACGAGATCGTGTTTGCGCTGCAACTGCGGCTCGGCGAGCTCACCGTCGACACGATGCGGATCACCGAGGTGGGGCTGGCGATGATCGGGACCGCATTGGTCGTCGTCGCGGTGCACGACCTCGTGGGGGCGCGAGCATCGCGCCTTGCCGCCTGGCTGCTGGCGATCGAGCCGGCGAGCGTCTTCTTCAGCCAGGTTCTCCACAAGGAGCCGTTCATGATGCTCGCGACGGGGCTCGTCGTGTTCGGGGGGGCGAAGCTGTGGCGGCGGCTGAGCGTCGGGGGATTGATGATCATGGGCGCTGGCGGTGCGATCGCGGTCGCCACCCGTCCCTACGCGGGATGGCTGTTGATCAGCGCGGCCGTGTTCCTCGCGATGCACGCGGCGGTGCGCAACCTCGAGCAACGCGGACGCGCCGTCTCGATCCTCTGCGCCGTGGTCGCCGTGGTCGCCGTGGCCACGCCGGTGATCCTCCATGCGACCTCCAAGCAGAGCCTCCAGAACAACCTCCAGGTCTCCCAGAACGCGAATGCCGCCGCCGCCGGCACCGCGGGGAACAGCCTCGCGCTCGAGCAGGTCAACCTCTCGACCCGTGGCCAGATCATCACGAACCTGCCCACGCGCATCAGCGACCTGCTGCTGCGCCCGTATGTGTGGCAGGTGCGAGACCCAAGCCAGCGGCTGGGAGTCCTCGGCACCCTCGTAGCGTATGCGGCGCTGTACATGTTCGGCCTGTACGCGGTGCGGTTGCGATGGCGGAGCTTCGACACGGCCGCGCCGTTGCTCTACCCGCTGCTCCTGCTGCTGGTCGCCTACAGCCTGTCCGTGGGCAATGCGGGCACCGGCTTTCGCTACCGAACCCAGCTGGTGATCCTCCTGATCCCCACCGTGCTGGTCCTGCGCGAGCGCTGGCTGGCGATCACCGCCGAGCGCAGATCGCGAGCCGGAGCGACCCGCCGGCCCGGGGCCAGCCCACGCCGGCTCTCACCAGCCCTCGCGGCGCAGGAACGCTTCGAGCGTCAGCAGCGTCCACAGGGCGTGCCCGTGGTTGCGGGCGCCACTGTCGTGCTCGGACGCGATCCGCTCGATCGCGGCCGGGACGAGGTGCTGGCGCACCCGCGCGCCTGGCGCGAGCAGCCGTCCCCGTAGATAACCCCGCAGCTCGCCTCGGAACCACCGATCCAGTGGCACCCCGAAGCCGTGCTTGCGCCTTCTCAGCAGCTCGGGCGGGAGCAGGTCGGCGACGGCCGCCTTGAGCACGCGCTTGAGCACAGGGCCGCGGATCTTGAACTTCGGCGGCAGCGACTCGGCGTAGCGCAGGAGGTCGAGATCGAGCAGTGGCGAGCGCAGCTCAAGCGCGTGGGCCATGCTGGTTCGGTCGGCCTTGACGAGCAGGTCGTCGGGCAGGTAGGTGTCGCGGTTGAGCGCCAGCATGCGCTCCAGCAGCGGCCGCTGCGCGGTGCTCGACCACGCCTGCCGGTAGGCGTCGCCGGCCCAGTCGTCCCACCGAGGCAGGAGCGCTCGCCGATTCTCGGCGGAGATCAGCGAGACCCAGGCGAGATAGGCGTCGGGCAGTCCACGCTCGGCCCCCGCCGCGAAGCGCAGGGCGCTCCGACCGCGCCCCCCCAGCGCACTCGGGGGCAGCGTGCGGAGCGCGGTCAGCGCGGAGCGCCGGAGCGGGCGGGGGATGCGCAGGTAGGGACCCACCGCGAGCCCGGCAGCGAACCGCTCGTAGCCTCCGAACAGCTCGTCGCCCCCGTCGCCGCCGAGCGCCACCGGAACATGCGCGCGCGCGAGCTCACAGAGCAGGAACGTTGGGATCGCGCTCGAATCGCCGAAGGGCTGATCGTGATGCCAGACGAGCCGCTCCAGCAGGCCGGCGGCGTCAGGCGCGACCACGAACTCGTGATGGTTGGTCTTGAAGCGCTCGGCGACCGCGCGGGCATACGGTCGCTCGTCGAAGCCGGCGGAGTCCTCGAACCCGATCGTGAACGTCTCGACGGGCCGATCCAGCAGCGAGGCCATCACCCCGACGACCGCGCTCGAGTCGACCCCGCCGCTGAGCAGGGCGCCGATCGGCACGTCGGCGACGAGCCGGCGCGCCACCGCGGCAGACAGCAGCTCTCGCACCGCCGCTGCCGCCTCACCGAGGCTTCGCGGTGGCGCTGCACCGGAGTCCTTCGCCGGAGCGGGGTCCCAGTAGCGCTGCACCCGTGCGGGCTCGGAGTTGGTGATCGTCAACACGCAGCCCGGTGGGAGCCTGCGGATGCCCTCATAGAAGGTCTCCGGCGTCGGCACGTAGCCGAAGGCCAGGTATGCCGGGATCGCCCGCTCGTCGAGCCGGCGGGGCACACGCGGATGGGCGAGGACGGCCTTGATCTCACTTCCGAACACGATCAACGGGCCGTCCGAGTAGTAGTACAGCGGCTTCTTGCCGAGCCGGTCGCAACCGAGGACGAGCCGCCGAGCTCGCTCGTCCCATACGGCGAACGCGAACATTCCGTCGAGCCGGCGGGCGAGCTGCACGGCGTCACCCTCCTCCGCGAGATGGACGATCACTTCGGTGTCACAGCGCGTGCGCAGCCGATGCCCCCGCTCGGTCAGTTCGGCCTGCAGCGCGCGGAAGTTGTAGATCTCGCCGTTGCAGACGACGCCGGCGGTCCCGTCCTCGTTGGTGATCGGAGGATTGCCGCCGTCGAGGTCGATGACCGCTAGGCGGTTCTGCGCGATCACCGCCCCCGCGCCTCGATAGGCACCTTCCGCGTCGGGGCCCCGATGCGCGAGGCTGCGCAGCTGTGCGGCGATCACGCGCTCGCTGTCGACTCCGGCGACAGTGGTGAAGCCGCTGATGCCGCACACGAGGCCGGGACGGTACCGGACGCGGGCCGAAAGCGCGGGAGCTGGTCCGTGATGCTCAGGCGAATCGAGGCGCTCGGGTAGCCTCGAGGACGTGAGCCACAACCGCTGCCGATTCTGCGATTCGCCGCTCGACGCCGTCTTCGCCGATCTGGGGATGTCGCCACTGGCGAACTCGTACCTGTCGTCGGAGCAGACGGGCGCGATGGAGCCGTTCTACCCGCTCCGAGCGCTTGTTTGCGGGCGATGCTTCCTGGTGCAGCTCGAGGAGTTCGAGGCCCCAGAGCACATCTTCTCCGATTACGCCTATTACTCCTCCTACTCCTCGACCTGGCTCGAGCACAGCCGTGCCTACACGGAGCTGATGGTCGAGCGCTTCCATCTCGACGAGCGCAGCCACGTAGTGGAGATCGCCTCGAACGACGGTTATCTACTCCAGTACTTCCACGAGCGCCGGATCCCGGCGCTCGGGATCGAGCCGGCCGCAAATGTGGCCAAGGTCGCGCTGCAGAAGGGAATCCCCACGTTGGTCGAGTTCTTCGGAGAGGGCACCGCCCGCTCGCTGGCCGCCCAGTCTGCCGCCGACCTCTTGATCGGCAACAACGTCCTCGCTCACGTACCGGCCCTCAACGACTTCATCTCCGGCATGAAGATCCTGCTCAGAGGCGGAGGCGTGATCACGATGGAGTTTCCCCATCTGATGCGCCTGGTCGAGGGCAACCACTGGGACACGATCTACCACGAGCACTTCTCCTACTTCTCGCTTCTGACCGTCAGCCGTGCGTTCGAGGCTCACGGGCTGCGAATATTCGACGTCGAGGAGCTGGCCACGCACGGCGGCTCGCTGCGCATCTACGCATGCCACATCGACGACGAGCGGGAGCAGACCGCCGCTGCCAGGGAGCTCGCCGCGCGCGAGCGCGCGGCCGGCTACGAGCAGATCGAGCCCTACCTCCGATACGGCCGTCGCGTGGCGGCGGACAAGCGTCAGATGCTCCGCTTCTTGATCGAGCTCAAGGACCAGGGCCTGAGGATCGCGGGATACGGGGCACCGGCCAAGGGCAACACGCTGCTCAACTACTGCGGCGTGGGTCGTGACTTCATCGAGTACACGTGTGACCTCAACCCGCACAAGCAGGCCCACTTCCTCCCGGGCAGCCATATCCCGATCTTCTCTCCCGACGTGCTGCGCGAGGATCGCCCGGATGTCGTGCTGATCCTGCCGTGGAACCTGAAGGACGAGATCATGGACCAGCTGGGCTTCATCCGGGAGTGGGGCGGCCGCTTCATCAGCCGCAGCCCCGAGCTTGCGCTCCAGCCATGAGGTTCAGCCAGACCGAGCTCGCCGGTGTTTGGTCGATCGAGCTCGACCGCCTTGAGGACGAACGCGGCTGGTTCGCCCGGACCTTCGATGCGGAGGAGTTCCGCACGCGTCGCATGGACCCCTCCGTGGTTCAGTGCAATCTGTCGTTCAATGATCGCGCGGGCACCCTCCGTGGCCTTCACTACCAGGCCGAGCCGTACGGCGAGCCAAAGCTCGTGCGCTGCTCCGGTGGCGCGATCTACGATGTAGCGCTCGACCTGAGGGCTGGCTCGCCGTCATACCGCCGCTGGTTCGCGCTCGAGCTGACCGCCGCCAATGGGCGGATGCTGTACATGCCGCCCGGAGTGGCACACGGGTTTCAGACGCTCGTGGACGCCTCCGAGGTGCTTTACCAGATGGGAGCCCGCTACTCGCCGGATGCGGCGGCCGGGGTGCGCTGGGACGATCCAGCCTTTGCGATCTCCTGGCCCGAGCCGCCCCACGAGCGGACGATCTCGGAGCGAGACCGCTCCTACGCCGCCTTCACGCCTTGAGTCGCGTGCTCGTGACCGGGGCCTCGGGCTTCATCGGGCGTCCGGCGGTGAAGGCGCTGCTGGCGCGTGGACACGAAGTGCACGCGACCTGCCGCCGCGCCGCCCCCGGCGACGACGATGTGACCTGGCACGTCACGGATCTGCTGCGCTCGGGCGGCGCCAAGGCGCTCGTGCGGGACGCGCGCGCGACCCATCTGCTGCACCTGGCGTGGTGCACCGCGCCCGGCAGCTTCTGGACGGCGAGCGAGAACATCGACTGGATCACGGCGACCCTGGAGCTGCTGCGGGCGTTCGGCGCCGCGGGCGGCAGCCGCGCCGTGGTCGCCGGCAGCTGCGCCGAGTACAGGTGGGGCAACGAGACGCTGCACGAGGAGCGAACGCCGCAGCGCCCTGCGACGCTCTACGGCGCCAGCAAGCTGGCCACGCGGGTCGCCGCCGGCGCGCTCTGCGCCCAGCAGGGCCTACAGCTCGCGTGGGGGCGCATCTTCCATCTCTACGGCCCCGGGGAGGATCCCGGCAGGCTGGTTGCGGCGGTCGCCCGCGGGCTGCTCCGCGGCGAGCGCGTCGCTACCTCGGCCGGGCTCCAGGTCCGCGACTTCCTCCATGTCGACGACGTCGCTGGTGCCCTCGTGGCCCTGCTCGACAGTGACGTAGCCGGGACAGTGAACGTCGCCTCCGGGGACGGCGTCGCGGTTCGCGACGTCGTCGAGCAGATCGCGCTCGCCGCCGGCGGGCTCGATCGCGTCGACTTTGGCGCGCGCGAGCTGCCTGTGTCCGAACCAGAGCGAATCGTCGCCGACGTCGCCCGTCTCAGGCGCGAGGTCGGCTATTCCCCGGCGATCCCCCTGAGGGAGGGGATCGCCGGGACTGTCGAGTGGTGGCGCGAGCGCCTTGCCGAGGTCTGACCTGCAGGCGTGAGCCTGCTCACAACGCCTCGAGCCATGTCCAGGTTGGCCCTCACCGCCCAGCCGGCCGGGGCTCAGCGAGTCCGGCCACTCGCGCAGGGGACCGCGAAGCCAAGCGCCGATCGGTACATCGAAACCCTGCTTGGGACGCTCCACGAGGAGTGCTCCGCGCGAACGCGGGCCCAGGCGGTTGGCGACAGCCTTCGCCCATGCCACAACATCGCTGAGACCGAGGCGATGGGCCTTGCGAGCCGCCGCACGGTGTGGCACATCATGCCAAAGGACGTGTCGGAGCGCTCCACGCCGGCTCTCGATCCGGCGTGTAGTCTGTCCGAAGTGCTCCCGACTCCCACGGAGATCACCGCGCCGGAGCACGCTGTAAGCCGCTCGCGAGGATCGAGAGATCAGGCTGACACATGCAGATCAGCGGGGTGACGAAGGTACGGTTGCGGTCACTGCTGCGCTCGCGAGCGAGTCGTGGGATCCTGCGGCGCAATCCTGTCTTGTCGAGCCAGGTGATGCGCTTGGCACGCACACTGAGCGGCGAGAGGAGCAACACCGGATGGAGCAACCAGGCGCGATACTGTTACGCCGTCTGGCTCCGGCACCTGGTGATGGCCGAGCGCTATGGACTGAACACTGATCCTCGTGTGATCGTGGAACTAGGTCCGGGAGATGCGCTTGGGATCGGGCTGTGCGGCATGCTGTGTGGCGCCGACGCCTTGTATGCCCTGGATGCGTTTCCCTATGCGACCATCGATCACACGCTGGCCGTGCTCGATGGCCTCACGGCGCTCCTGCGCCGAAGGGCCACCATCCCGTCCGCTCACGAATATCCCGAGGTTGAGCCTGCGCTCGGCTCGACGGATTTTCCCAGCTCGATCTTGACTGACCACAGGCTCGATCGCGCGCTCGACGTCGAGCGGCAGCGCAAGCTCAGAGCTGCAATCACCGCGGGAATGGATGGATCGGACCACGGCGGCGTCAGCGTCCGCTACCAGGCGCCATGGCAGGACGCCTCGATCGTCAACGAGGGCGCGGCGGATATCGTCATCTCGCAGGCCGTGATGGAGCACGTCCGCGACCTGGAGAGCTCGTATGCGGCAATGGCTCGGTGGCTTGCGCCTAAGGGCCACCTCTCACATCAGATCGACTTCCGCAGTCATGACACCTCCCCTGATCTCAATGGGCAGTGGATCTATCCAGAGCCTGTGTGGCGCCAGCTCGAAAATGAGAAGGTCTATCGCTGGATCAATCGTCAACCGTGCTCGACTCATCTGGCGCTGGTCGAGCGCAACGGCTTGCAGCCGGTCGCGACAGTTCGCGTCGAGTCCTCGGATGGGATACGAAGGAAGCACGTGAGCAGCCAATGGCGGCACCTGTCCGACTCCGATCTCAACTGTCGCGGAGCCTTGATCCTGGCGACGAGAGCGTAACGGCGGCACCAGGGGCAAAGCTCCGCCACGGTCGAGCTCTACCGCAGCGAGGTAGATGCCCGCCGTGATTGCGAACGGGTCTCGACGAGCTGGGCCCGGAGCTTCACAGTCCAGTCCAACTGGACGGAGAGGCCGTCTTCCAGGCTGGCGGAAGGCCGATAGTCAAGCTCGGCGGCTGCTAGTTGGATGTCGGCGGATGTGTCGCGAACATCACCATGCTCAGCTGGCGCGCGCTCGATCTCGAGGGGATGACCGATCATGCCGGCGATGAGCTCGAGTACATGGTTGACGGACGCGCGCGTCCCGCCGCCGACGTTGTAGATCCGGCCTGGCGCGCTGGACGCCTCGGCGGCCGCGCGAAGCGCGGCAACCACGTCGTCGACGTACGTGAAGTCGCGCGTCTGGCCCCCATCTCCGAGGATGTGCACTGGATCGCCGTCGAGGGCTGCGTGCAGGAAGCGACTGAACGCCATGTCGGGACGCTGTCGTGGACCGTAGACCGAGAAGAAGCGCAGCGCGACCGTCTCGAGGTCGAAATTACGCCGATACAGAAGGCAAAGGTGCTCCGCGGCGAGCTTTGTGACGCCATATGGCGAGTACGGTCGCGGTGTGGCTGTCTCGAGCGTCGGATAGCACTCGGCGTCACCGTAGACCGAGGAGGAAGACGCATACACTAACCGCGTCGAAGGATGGCGTCGCGTCGCCTCGAGCAGGTGCTGCGTCGCGACGACGTTGTTGCGCAGGTAGGTCTCGAACCGTGCTCCCCAGCTCGAGCGGACTCCAGGCTCGGCGGCGAGGTGGAAAACCACATCGCTCGCTGCCACGAATTCCTCCAGGTCGCCGCGTGCTAGGTCCACCGGCACGAACTCGAACCGCTCGTGGGCGAGCGCACGCTCGAGGTTTCGCAGCTTGTGCGTCCGACCGTAGTTGTCGTTGAAGCAGTCCACGCCGACGACGTCCTGACCGTCGGAGAGCAACGCCTCCGTCAGGTGAGACCCGATGAATCCGGCGCAGCCGGTGACCAGGGCGGGCATCGCTTGGGCTACGATAGCCATTCGAGCGCGACGCGAGGCGAGCGCCAGGCTCGACCGCGGCAGGCTCCGATCCGGACCGGGTGCCGCCGAGTCGAAATGGAGAGGAGCCAGGACACGATCGTGATCGGGGACCCGCCCAAGCGGAGCCCCCCGGCGGGCACGATCACCGTGCTGTTCGTGATCCACTCACTCAGCGGCGGCGGCGCGGAGCGCGTGATCGTCCACCTCGTCAACCACCTCGACCGTCGTCGCTTCACGCCGGTGCTGGCGCTCGGGGCCGCCGAGGGTCCCTACCTCGACGACCTGCGGGAGGACGTCCCGGTGCACGTGCTCGGTGCCCGGCGCGCGCGCTCAGCGATCCCCGCGGTGCTCGCAGCGGTCTGGCGCCTGCGCCCAGATGTCGTGCTCGCCACGGCCGGCATGAACCTTGCGGTCGCGATCACCCGCGCGCTCTACCCGCGAGGGACCCGCGCGATCCTGCGCGAGGCGAACTCGCCCAGCGCCTTCCTGAACGAGGTGCGGCGGAGCAGCGCCAGCCGCGCGCTGCTCTACCGGATCGCGTATCGAGTCCTCTACCGGCAGGCCGATGCAGTCGTGTGTCAGAGCCAGTTCATGGTCGGCAACCTCGCCCGCCTGGGCGTGCCGCGATCGCGGCTAAGCTGCATCTACAATCCGATCGACATCGCGCGGGTGCGAGCCTTGGCGGGCGCGGGCGCGGGCGCGGCATTCGGGCCGGCCTCGCGGCCTCGTCTCGTCACCGTCGGCAGGCTGGCCCATCAAAAGGGCTACGACGTGCTGATCCGCGCGCTCGGTCAGGTGCGCCGCGCGCATCCGCAGGTGAGCCTGCGCATCTTCGGCGACGGCGAGGAGCGTGAGCGCTTGGAGCGCGACGTGCGGCGGTTGGGCCTTGGCGGCACGGTGGAGCTGATGGGCTTTCACGCCAATCCGTATCCCGCGATCGCCGATGCTGACCTGTTCGTCTCCGCCTCTCGCTACGAGGGCTTCTCCAACGCGATCGCGGAGGCCCTCGCCTGTGGAACCCCTGTCGTGGCGACCGACTGCCCCAGCGCCAACCGCGAGGTGCTCGAGGAGGGCGTGAATGGTTGGCTCGCGCGGGGGGAGGACCCAGGCTCGCTCGCCGAGACGATCTGCCGGGCGCTGGAGGCGAGCGGAGCGGTCAAGCGAGCCGAGATCCGCGATCGTTGCGAGTCTCAGTTCGCCGCCGAGCACACCCTCGCCCGGTACGAGGCGCTGCTGGCGCGGTGCGCGGCTGCGAGCTCATGAGGAGGCTCGGCTCTCACCGCCGCGGCCGGCGGCACCGCCCTGGGCCAGGCACCAGATCGTGTCGCGGCGGCCGAGGCGGCGCCCCTTGGGCAACATCCCGGCGCGCGCGCAGCCGTGCGAGCTTTCACGGCTCGACCCCCAGGTGCTGGCCGCCGATCGTCAGCGTCCTGGCGGACACTCGCTGCGCGGAGTCGAACAGGAACTCCCCACTGGCGCGCGAGATGCCCATCGTTAGCGGTGTGCTCGGCGGACTGCGCCGGCGTTGCCCTGGCCGCAGATGATGCAGCGCACGACGTCGCCATCTTCGAGCGCGTGCAGGTCTCTTCGAAACGAGCGAAAGCGCTGCGGGGAGTCGTACCGCGGGCCGTACATGTCGAAGGTGTCGAGCGTCGACCAGATCCGCGCCGTCTCGTAGTCGAGCCTGCCGGCGAGGTGGAGGTTGACCGGGTAGACCGAGTTGGGGGCGGCGCGGTTGACCGCCAGGCGCGCGAGTCCTCGCACGCCGCCACCCTGCAAGTGGCCGAGCAGGGAGAGCTCGTGCGGGAGCAGGGTGTCCACCGACGCGCGCACCGCCGTCAGGAGCCGCTCGGAGCCCAGTCGCCGGGTCAGCGGTCGCAGCGCGTACTTCGCGGGGACCGTGTTGCGCAGGCCGATCCGGTAACGATCCACGAGCAGGAGCCCGCCGGGGGCGACCGCCTCCCACAGGCACCGAAGCGCGCGCCTCGGAGCGCCGGTGTGCTGCAGGACGCCGTAGCAGAGCACGATGTCAAACGCACGGCGCCTGACCGGCAGCTCGAAGACATCGGCGCGAGCGAACAGCGCGCGGCCCTCCCGCTCGGCGAGGGCGTGCGCGGAGCGATTGGCGTGGACCGCCGAGGAGAAGTCGAGTGACACCACGCTCGCGCCGGCACCGAGCAGGACCTCGGTGAACCGCCCCGCGCCGCAGCCGACCTCGAGTACGGTGCGCCCGGCGAAGTCCGCCAGCCGCAGACCGGACTGGTGCGTCAGCCGGTCGCGCGACACGGTGGTCCCGGTGTGGCTGTCGAACTGGGTCCGGGCGAACCGGTTCCACTGCAGGCCGAAGTGGTCCTGCGTCGGGTCGGAGACGAACTCCGCGACGCCGTCGGCGATCGGCGCCCGGCGGCGGCCCGAGCGGTCGTAGACCCCGTCGCCTCGCCACTGCAGCGGCTCCTGGGTGCGGGGGTCCGCGAGCAGTACCGAGAGCTCGGGCACGTCTGGCAGGTTGCCAGGTTGGTGGCTCACCACGCCTCGAGCCACGCCTCGAACATCAGCACCGCCCACAGCGTGTGGCGGTGATCGTGCGCCCCGCGCAGGTGCTCGTCCCAGGCCGCGCGCACGGGGGCGACCTCGAGGTGGCCCTCGTCGCGCAGACGCTCGGCGCTCAGGAGCGATTCGGCCCACTTGCGCAGGGGCCCGCGAAGCCAGGCCCCGAGCGGCACGTCGAAGCCCTGCTTGGGGCGCTCGACGAGCTCGTCCGGCAGGTGCCGGGACAGCAGCGCCCGCAGCGGCCACTTGCCGCGACCGTCGCGAAGCTTGAGCGCCGGCGGCAGGCTCCACGCCAGCTCCACGACCCTGTGGTCGAGCAGCGGATTGCGCACCTCCAGGCTCGCATCCATGCTCGCCCGATCGACCTTCGCGAGAATGTCGTCGGGGAGGTACGTGACCGCGTCGCGGTACATCATCGCCTCGAGAAAGGAGCCTCCGTCGGAAAGCTCCTGGTGCGAGTCCGGCCGCGACGGGGCGTCCAAGCCCACCACCGGCGCCGGATCGCTCCACAACGAAACGATCTCGTCGTAGAGCGCGTCTCGATCGCGGGCGGTGATCAGTGCTGCCAGCCTTCGCGCTCGGTCCGGCAGGCTCGAGCGGCGGGCGCGCCCGAGGCGATCGGCCGGCCATAGCCTCGAGCACGATCCCGCGGCCGCCAGCAGCGACGCCGCGGGCGGGCGAGCGATGCGGGGGACCCGGTTGACCGCGGACCATGCCCGGCTCGCCAGGCGGTAGCGACCGTAGCCGCCGAACAGCTCGTCGCCGCCGTCTCCCGACAGGGACACGGTGACCTCGCGGCGCGCGAGCCGGGACACGAGCACGGTCGGGATCTGCGAGGAGTCGGCCAGCGGCTCGTCGTAGATCCGCGGCAGCTCCGGTATCACCCCTTGCGCCTCGGAGGGACTGACGTACAGCTCGGTATGGTTGGTGCCGAGGCTGGTGGCGACGGCCCGTGCCCAGGTGGCTTCGTCGTAACCGGCCTCGGTGAATCCGATCGTGAAGGTCTGCACGGGCAGGGGGCTGCGAGCCTGCATCAGCGCGACCACGAGCGAGGAGTCGGTGCCGCCGGAGAGGAAAGCGCCAAGCGGGACATCGGCGACCATGCGCGCCGTCACCGAGTCGCCGAGCACGCGCTCGAGCTCGTCGAGCGCGTTGGTCGGAGAGCCCGCGAAGCGCTCGTCGATGCCGCCCTGGGCGACGTCGCGTAGAGACCAGTAGGGACGTGCCTCTGAGACGCCGCTTGCGCGCGAGACCTCGACGATCGATCCGGGCGCCGGCTTGAACACCTCCGAGAAGATCGTCCTCGGCGCCGGCACGTAGCCGTAGCGCAGGTAGTCGCGCAGCGCGGCGCGGTCGATCTGGGGCCGAAACTGAGGATGGCGGTGCAGCGCCTTCAGCTCCGAGGCGAACACGAGCGTACCGGCGGCCCAGCCCCAGTACAGCGGCTTCTTGCCGAGGCGGTCGCGAACGAGCGAGAGCGTGTCCGTCGCCCTGTCCCATGCCGCGATCGCGAACATGCCGTGGCAGCGCAAGACCGCATCCCGGACGCCCCACTGCGCGATCGCCTCGACCAGGGCCTCGGTGTCTGAGCGACCGCGGAAGCGGTGTCCCCTTCGCTCGAGCTCGCGGCGCAGCTCGCCGTGGTTGTAGACCTCGCCGTTGAAGACGACGACGTATCGCCCGTCGCGGGAGAGCATCGGCTGCGATCCGCTCCTGGACAGGTCGATGATCGCCAGGCGACGGAAGCCGAGGCCGATGCCTCGTTCGGGATCTGCCCACACGCCCCCGTCGTCGGGACCGCGGCGCTCGAGTGCCCGCGCCATCTGCTCGAGCAGGACCGCCCCCGAGTCGCTCGAGTGCCGGTCCTGGGGGAGCTCCAGAAATCCTGTGATCCCGCACATCGGACGAGACCGTACCCTGTAAGCATCGACATGCACGCGCCGGTGGACAAGGCTGGAAGGGAGTTCTGGGACCAGCAATGGGAGTACCGGCACGTGCCCGAGGCGGTGGACCCGAGATCGCCCGGCCTGAGCAGCCTCTTCAGCCGCCGGATGCATGCCTTCTTTGAGCGCGCGTTCGCCGGGCTGGAGACGCACAGCAGTTCGCTGCTGGAGGTAGGGTGCGCGAGGTCTCCGTGGCTCCCGTACTTCGCGAAGGAGTTTGGCTTTGCGGTCTCAGGCGTCGACTACTCGCTCGTCGGCTGCGAGCAGGCGCGCGCGGTGCTCGCCGGCGCGGGAGTCGGCGGCGAGATCGTATGCGCCGATCTGTTCGATCCTCCCGAGCGCCTGAGGGCGTCGTTCGACGTGGTGGTCTCCCTGGGGGTCGTCGAGCACTTCGCGCAGACGGCGCGCGCGATCGAGGCGTGCGCCTCGTTCCTGGCACCGGGGGGCACGCTGATCACGTTCGTGCCCAACCTGGTGGGGGTCGTGGGCCGCTTCCAGCGCCGGCTGGATCGGTCGATATATGACATTCACCTACCGCTGCGAGCGGACGAGCTGCGACAGGCGCATGCGGCGGCTGGATTGGCGATGGTCGAGTGCGACTATTTCCTGAGCGTGGGGTTTGGGATCATGCACGTCTCCGGAGCTGGCGCCGATCCGCGGTTGACGGCGGCGAAGCGAGCAACGATACGCATCCTCGAGGGTGTCTCCGTACTCGTGTGGTGGTTGGAGGACCGGACTCGTTGCCTGCCGGCGACCCGGTGGCTGTCGCCGTACATCGCGTGCGTCGCCCGCGCCCCTGTGCGCTGAGCGATGGCCCCTGAGGGCGGACTCGGCGACCCTGGCACGGCCGTGCGGGTGGATGGCGCCGAGGACCGCTGCGAGCAGAGGACTCCGCTGCAGCCGCCGGTCTCGCTGCGCTCCGGCTTCCGGCTGCTGGTGCTGCGGATCTCGGCATACGGACTGCTGTTTCTCGTCCAGCTGCTGGTCGCCCGCGCGCTGGGGCCGGTGGGGCGGGCCCGCTATGCGCTGACGCTCAACCTCGCGAATATCGTCTGGGTGGTCTTGGCTCTGTCGCTCGACGTGTCGACCGGGGCGATGGTCGCGCGGGGTGAGGCCTCGTTCAGGGCGATGTCGCGGTTTCTCTCCGCCGCCACGGTGCTGCTCGGTGCGATCGGGTGGCTGGCGACTTGCGTTCTGGGCCTGGTGCTGCCAGCTCGCCTGGTGGCGCATTCGCCGACCGGCACGCTCGTGCTAGCTGGGCTGATCGTCCCGCTGCAGATGGCGGCGATGATGTGCATTGCGGTCGCGCTCAGGCTCGGGGCGCTCGGCGCCTTTGGCTGGGCGGCGCTCGCCAGCGCGCTGGTCCAGCTGGTGTTCGTGCTCGGGCTCGTCGCCGTGCACGGCCTGACCCCGGGCGCGGCGCTGGTCGGCGTGAGCCTTGGCTGGTGTGCGCTCGCGGCACCGCTGCTGATCGTGATCCGCCGGCGCGTTGGGCCCGGTGCGCTGGTTCCGGGGGTGCCGGCCGGGATGCTGCGCGCGGCCGTCCGCGGGGGCCTCGCGTTGCAGCCGGCCACGCTCGGCCTCTACCTCAACCTCCGCATCGACCTCGTGCTCGTGAGTGCGTTTCTGAGCGCTGCGCAGGCGGGCATCTACTCTCTCTCGACCACCCTGGCCAGCACCGTGTTCCTCGCGGGCGCCACGCTCGCCCAGTCCGCGCTCAAGACGCAGACCGATGCTCCCCTGCCGCAGGCCAATCGATACACGACCGACTTCATCAAGAAGATGGCCGTGTACGCGGCCCTCGCCGCCGGCGTGGTCACTCTCGCCGCCTGGCCGATCGTTCGCTACCTGTTCGGCCGTCAATGGCTCGAGAGCGTGGTGCCGTTTGCGATCCTGGCGTTCGCGGCGATCGTCTTCACGGTCGAGAGCCCGGCGCGGGTGATGCTCGCGCGCATGCAGCGGCCCGGACAGATCGGCCTCGCCGCATGCGCGGGGGCGCTCGCCAACATCGCGCTGAACCTTGCGCTGATTCCGCTCGCGGGCATCATCGGCGCGGCGATCGCCTCGCTCGTCTCCTATGCGCTCTACGGAGGCACGATCGTCCTGCTGTTCCGGCGGGCGTCGAGTGCGTCGCTGGCGGCCGCCGGTGTGGAGCTGACGGTGCCTATCCGGAGCCAGATGTGACCCCGACGCTGTCGAGCACGCGATCCCACCGGGCAAGCAGCGCCTCCCGGTCACACTCGCGCTGCGCATAGGCTCGGCCACGCTGGCCCGCTTCACGACGCAGGGCTTCATCCTGCGCGAACCGGCGCAACGACTGGCTCCACTGCGCGGCGCTCGCGCACACGCCGTCGACGCCGGCCGCCGCCATCGCCCTCGTGTAGGCGGGCGTCGCGGACGCGATCACAGGCAGCCCCATCCTCCACATCAGCAGCAGCTTGTTCTCAGGCTTTCCCCGCGCCAGCGGGTGGGTCAAGTCGAGCGGGATGACCGCGAGGTCGCACGCGGTGGCGAGGGTGCTGAGCATCTCGGCGTTCCATTGATAGAGATAGGCTCCGTCGAACAGCCGATCGAGCACGTCGCGCGTCTGGGCCTTGCGAAGGCGACCGCCCAGGCGTCCGAACGAGAGGTTGGTCATCACGTGCACGGCGAGCCGGCGCTCGGTGCCCAGCGCTCGAAGCGCGCCGCTCAGCAGGCGGAAATCGGGCAGCGTGTAAGGGAGTCCTTCCCAGAACAGGTTGAGCGTGTCTCCCGTCGCGTAGTCGCTCTTGACCGCGCGAACTTCGTCGTCGTGGATGTCCAGGATGGTGTGCACGTTGCGGCAGTGCGGGGCGATCAGCTCCTGCTGCTCGACCGTGGTGCACACCACCGCGTCTGCCCGGCAGCACATCCGAACCACCAGGCGGTAGTAGCTCGGCGCCGGCGCGGCGATCTCGCCGAGCAGGTGCTTGCCGATGCCGCGCACGGTGTCCATCGGGCCGCGGCCGAGGGCCAGATAGGAGTCGATCAGGTCGTAGACGACCTTCGCCCGTCCCGGCCGGTAGCGGCTCCAGGTGACGAGATCCGTGGGCTCGGCGACGACGACGAGGTCGTACTCCCGGCGCGGATCGGCGATCTCGAACGGGAGCTTCCGCGCCGCTGCGTACGCGCAGAATCGCCGGCGGTCGCCCGGCGCGGTCAGGGCCGCCGTGTAGGGGACGTAGCCGATCCTACCGGTGGTGGCTCGCGAGGCCCTCAGCGCTCCAGTTCCCGGCGATAGAGTCGATCCAGCTCCGCAGTCAGCCTCGACTGCCCAAAGCGCTCCAGCACCGCCGCGCGCACCGCGTCCCGGGCATCCGGGTCGAGCTCGCCGCCCACGATCAGCCGGCGCGTCAGGCGAGCAAGCCCGGCCTCGTCGCTGCTCGCGGCGAGGACACCGGCGCTCGAGAGGATCGCGCTCTCAGTCCCTCCGACCCATGTGCTCACGACCGGCACCCCGGCGGCCTGCGCCTCGATCAGGCTCACCGGGGTGCCCTCGTTGTCCGAGGTCAAGATCACGACATCGCTCGCGAAGTAGACCGCCGGCATGTCCCGGCGAAAGCCGGCCCACACGACCCGGTCTCCGAGCGCACGAGCTTCGCCCGATGCCTGCAGGTGATCGCGCAGCTCCCCGTCGCCGACGATCAGGAAGCGGACGTGCTCGAGGTCGCGCAGCGCGCCCGCCACCCGCAGGAATCGATCGACCCGCTTGATCGGTACGAGCCGCGCGACCAGCGTGAGAACCGTCGCATCGGGGGCGATCCCCAGCTTCTCCCGCAGCGTTGTCCGCGCCAGCTGGCGGCGCTCGCCGTCGAGCGTGAACGGCGAGAGATCGAACCCCAGCGCCACGACCGAGAACTTGCCGGCCGGCGCGACGCGCAGCTGCACCAGCTCGTCGCGCACCTCGTCACTGACGGCGATCAGGCGGTCCGTTCGCCTTGCCAGCGCCTGCTCGATCGCCCGGTAGGCCCTTGCCGTTGACGCCGAGAAGTAGCCCGAGAGCGAATGCCCGTGGAACGTGTGGATCAGCACCGGCCGCGAGCGCCTGCTCGGAAACGCGATCAGCGTCGCGAGCCTGCCCAGCGTGCCGCCCTTGGCCGCGTGGGTGTGGACGATCTGAGGCCGTTCGCGGCGCAGGAGCCAGACCAGCTGCGCGAGCGCTCGGAGGTCGTGCAATCCGGGATTGCGCCGCAGGGAACCGATCCGGACCGGCTCGACTCCGAGCTCGTCGGCGAGGTGGTCCATGTCGCCATCGTCCGGCTCCTCGCTTCCGCGCACCAGCGTGGTCGAATACCCGAGCGAATCGAGCTCGCTGGTCAGCGTGATCGCCTGGATCGCGGGCCCACCGATGTTCAGCCGGGCGATGATGCGCACGAGCCGTACCGGCTCGCCGCCGGAATTCGCGTCGCCGGCACTCACCCCGGGTCGACGCCAACCGGCGGTGAATCCGTCGTAGTGCGCAAGGATCGCTTGCTGATTGCGATCCCATTCGGGCGCCAGCGCGCCGTGTCGAGCCACACGATCGCCGCGAGGGCGACCAGGACCGTGACGATCGAGAGCGCGGCGAGCACAGTCGCGCCTGCGCGATCCCCGGCGATCGCCAGCGCGCACAGGGTCGCCTGCGTGACCGCCAGCGCAGCCGCGACGCGCCGCGGCGAGCCCAGCGCCAGCAGTAGGCGGTGCGTCAGGTGATCGCGGCCGCCGGTCACGAGCGCCACACCGCGCCGCAGTCGCGACACGCTCACGAGCGTCGTGTCGAGGATCGGGAGCCCGGCGAGCAGCGCGCACGCCAGCAGGCTCGTGGCCCCCACCTGCAGGTGGCGAGCGACCGCCATCGCCAGCGCGGCGACGAGGAAGCCGACGAGCATGCTCCCGCCGTCGCCGAGGAAGATCCGCGCCGGCCGCGCGAGGTTCCAGCGCAGGAACGCCGCGCACGCCCCCGCGAGCGGGAACGCGAGGCCGGTCAGCGCCGGCTGCCCATGGATTGCGGCGAGCGTCCCGATCCCGGCGGCCGAGACGCACCCGACCCCGGCGCACGCTCCGTCGAGGTTGTCCATCAGGTTGAACGCATTGACGAGCCCGACGATCCAGACCACGCTCAGCACGCCGTCAAGCGCGTCGCCGCCGTCGATGCTCCATCCGAGTCCAGCCATGATCAGCGCAACGGCTGCGAACGCCTCCGCCAGCAGCCTCCACTTGGGTGCGATCGCCGTCCGATCGTCGATCGTTCCCAGCAACCACAAGCCGATCGCGCACCCCAGCAGCACGAGCAGGCGTCCGTCCGGTGCCCCCAGCGCGATCGCCGCAGCCAGAAATCCCACGAGCACCGCCGCGCCTCCGAGGAAGGGCGTCGGCGCGCGGTGCCGGCGGTAATCGCGGGGCCGATCGTAGAAGTCCGTCCGGCGTGCCATGGCCATCGCCGCCGGTGTCGCGACCAGCGATACCGCTCCGGCGATCGCGAACCCGACGGCGGCCGTGAGCTCAGTGCTCACGCGCACCGACCATCGCGTCGAGACCGCCCGGCTGCTCCTCCGCGCGGAAGTACTGGATTGTGCGCTGCAATCCCTCGCGCAACGGCACCGCGGGCTCGTATCCGAGCTCAGCGCGTGCGAGCGAGAGATCTGCGAGCGAATGCTTGATGTCGCCGGGACGCGGTGCCGCGAACACGGGCTCGGCATCCGATGCCAGGAGCTCGCGCAGCTCCCTCACGAGCCGGTTCAGCGTCACCTGCTCGCCGCACGCGACGTTGTAGAGCCTGCCGGCCGCCTTCGGAGCGTCGATCGCCAGCATGTTCGCCTGCACTACGTTCGCCACGTAGGTGAAGTCCCGCGACTGCTCGCCGTCGCCGAAGATCAGCGGACGGCGGCCGGCGAGCAGGGCGCTGATGAAGTTCGGGACCACGGCTGCATACTGCGAGCTCGGATCCTGGAGCGGGCCGAACACGTTGAAGTAGCGAAGCGTCACGGTCTCCAGCCCGTACACCTCGCGGAAGCTCCTGGCGTAGCCCTCGCCGGCGAGCTTCGCCGTGGCATACGGCGAGATCGGAAGGGTTGGCTGTTCCTCTCGCTTGGCGCTTGTGCCCGCGCCCCGCCCGTACACCGAGGAGGATGACGCGAGCACGACCCGGCGGACTCCGTGGTCGCGCGCGGCGAGCAGCACGTTCAGGGTCCCGATCACGTTCGTGGCGTTGCTCGTCAGCGGGTCCTGAATCGAGCGCGGGACCGAGGGCAGCGCCGCCTGGTGCATGACGATTTCGCAGCCGGAGACGGCGTTGTTGACCCGCTCGTAGCTCTGGATGTCGCCCTCGACCAGGTCGACCTCGCCGCCGAGCGTGGCGAGGTTCGAGCGTCGACCCGTGGCGAAGTTGTCGAGCACCCGCACCTCGCAACCCTGTTCGAGCAGGTGTGCGGTCAGATGCGAGCCGATGAAGCCGGCCCCACCTGTGATGAGGACTTTCATCAGGATCCCACGGCGTGGCCCAGCGCCAAGGCCAGCTCCGCCCTCCCGGTTACCACGTAGCTCAAGTGAATGGCTCCTGTTGTCTCTGGGAGGCCGGCCCCCAGATTGCGACGCGCTGACTCCAGGGTTGCTCCTCCGAGCGCCCCTGCCGAGCAGCGCATGCTACACCCCTGAGCAGCCGATTTAGCGAAAATGTGTAAATCGGTCGAGCTTGGAGGAGCGCGTTCGGCTCGGCCTAGCGGTGCTTGCGCAGGTGGAACAGACTGGCCCGGCGCCCAACCTCTTCGTCCGCCGGCCCGCCGTCCGGCGGACCGGCCTCGTCCAGCTGCTCCGGAGCCATGTCCTGTGGCGCCGTGTCCTTAACCGCGGTGTCCTCAGCCGGGGTCGCAAACGCCGCGTCCTCGACTGCCGCGCCCTCCACGACCGCATCTCCAGCCACCGGCTCGTCAGGGGGTGGGGGCTCCTCCGCCGTAACCTCGGGTGCCAACGGTTCGGGGCGCGAGCTGATCTGCTCCTTGGCCGCCGCCAGCGCCTCCCGCAGTTGGTTGAGCTCGTCGATCAGCGCGGCCGGCTGTTCCCGGATCTGGCGGATCTCCTCGCTCAGCTCAGCGATGTCCTTGCGCAGCTTGCTGACCGCCGCTTGACGTTCCTCCGCGGCGGCGTGCAACCGCTCCACAGCCGCCCGCGGTGCCGCCGTGAGCGCCTGCGCGGCCTCCTCCGCCACCGGCTCGGCATCTGGCTGCATGGGTTCCGCCACAGCCTCGACTGCCGAGCCCGCGAGGGCCTGGTCGGCCCCCTCGTTCGCTTCTGCGCTGGAGAGCGCCGCTTCACCCTTCACCGGCGCAGTGGATTTCGTACCCCGCGCGTCCTCCGTCATCCAGCTCATCGCCCTTTCTTGTCACATCCCGGGAGCCACAGCGGCTACGATAGCGGCTTGCGGCGCCCCAGCCCACAAGGGTCGGGACGAACACTCTCTGTACTGAACCGGAGCGGCAGCTGAGTGCGAACAGTTGAGCTCGCTGATCTCGATCGGGACGTGTGGTTCGAGCTGGCCGAGTTTGAGCTCCTTCCGGCGAGCGCCGATTCGATGCTACTTCGGCTGACGGGTCGGTGGGGTGCTACGAGCACCCGCCGGCTGAAGCAGCCGGAGCTCGTGCTCAATCTCGATGGGGCTCGTCACGTGCTCGAGCTCCTCACCGGCGATGAGCCCGATCCGCAGGCCACCGAGCAGGGCTCTGCATGGACGGCGGGCTACAGCGCGCCGAGGAGCCTGCTGGCGCGTCCACGCGTCAGCTGCACACTGGAGCTCGAGGGGGACACATTTGCGTTGATCCCGGTGGGCATCCCCGCCGACACCCGCTCGCAGGTGATCCAGGTGGTCGATACTCGGGAGGCCCTGGCGATCGCCAATCAGCGTGCTGCGGCGGCAGAGCAGGAAGCGTCCGCACAGCTCGAGGCGCGAGCGCAGCTGGAACGGGCGCTGGGTGAGCGCGAGAGCGAGCTGTCTCGGCTGCAGATTCACGTCGAGGCCGCGACGCAGCAGCGGGAGTTGGAGAGCTCCACCGCGGCGCGGCGGCAGCACGAACAGGAGCTGCGTGACCGCAGCCTGACGGAGGCCCTGTCGGTTGTTGACGTCGAAGCCGCACGGCTGCAGTCGCAGGTAATCGAGCAGGAACGACGCTACGTGATCGCCGCCGGCGTGCTCGAGCGGCTGACCGCTCGGCTGGGGCAGGTCGATGGCCGCGCTGTCGACCTCGACCAGGCGATTGCCGAGACCGAACGTCTTGCGGCGCCGATCGAAGTCGAGCGGGCTCGCGCAAGTGGGCTCGAGCGGGATCTCCTGGCCGAGCGGGGACACCTGGAGTGGCTGCAGGCCGAGCGTGACGCCGAGCGTGACCAGCTGCAGCGGCAGGTCAGGAGTCTCGAGTCCGAGCTTCACCGGGAGCGCACCCGGCGAGAGGGCGCCGACCGAGAGCTGGCGCAGGCGCGCCAGCTGGCCGAGCGCGGCGACGACGAGGCGCGGAGGCTGGCGGCCGAGCACGCGGAGGATCTCGAGATCCACCGCCGGCTGGGCGACTTGGTGGCTGGCACGGAGAAGCGTGCCGCGACATTGGTTGAGCAGGTAGCGGCGTTGCAGAGCGCTATGTCGATCATCGGTGAGCGCAGTCTCGAGCTCGAATGCCGCAGCGCCGAGGAGAGCGAACGCGTGGGCGCCCTCACGGAGGGAGCCGTCGAGCTCGGAACGAAGCTCGACGCACAGCTGCGTCGAGAGACGGGGCTCAGTCGAACGCTCGACGATGTGCGGGCGCGCGTCGAAGCCCGAGACGTCGAGCTCTCGGTGGCCCGTGGTCGCGCCGAACAGCTGGAGAGCGAGCTCACGGAGACACGATCGGCGCGCTCCGCCCTCGATGGCGAGCTCATGCAGAGCGAAGCGACGCGTCGGCAGATCGACGCCGAGCTTGCGCAGGGACGGGACGAGCTGGCCGCGACCGAGCGTCGCATCGAGTTGCTTGCCACCGAGCGTGACGATGCGATCGCATATCGACAGGAGGCCGAGCGGCGAGTGCAGGGACTCCGGGCGAGCGTGGGTGCGTTCAACGACCGGCTGTCGATGTTCCACCTCAGGGTCACGAATGCCGAGGCCCGCGCGGGGACGCTCGATCGTCGAGCAGCGGAGGCCGGCGCTTCGATCGAGGCGCTCCAGGAGATGACCGACGACCTCGCCGAGCAGCTGGCGGCCCGCCAGGCCGAGCTGGCGCGGGCAAGCGCGCAGACCAAGCTCCAGGAGCGCGCCGCCGAGCAGTCGGCCGGACGGGTGCAGCAGCTGGAGGCGTCGCTCGACGCGATCGCGCTGGAACGGGCTGAGGAGGTCCGGGAGGCGCAGGCGCGCACAGAGGAGCTGGCCCGCGAACGCGACGCCGC
>QHBV01000192.1 GCA_003244035.1 Solirubrobacterales bacterium
GCCGGCTTCAAGGTCGAGAACCCCAACGTGGTCGCCGCCTGTGGCTGCGGCTCGTCGTTCCGCGTCGCCGAAGAGGAGCAGGTCTCAGCCGTCTGAGACCGGCGTCGCGTCGAGCGACCGCCACAGAAACAGACACGCCAGCGTGCGGTGCGGCCGCCACGGCTCGGCGATCAGCTCCGCCTCGGCCGGGCTGGGCAGCTCCGCCAGCCCGTAGGTGAGCATGATCCCTCGGCGGATGCCGAGGTCGCCGACCGCCAGTACATCGGGCCTGCGCAGATGGAACATCAAAAACATGTGCGCGGTCCAGACCCCCAGGCCCTTGACCGCCACCAGCTCGGCGATCACCTGCTCATCTGGAAGCCGGCCGAGCTTGTGCAGTTCGAGGGAGCCGTCGAGCACGTGCTCGGCCAGCGAGCGCAGGAAGCCCACCTTGGCGCGCGAGAGCCCCGCGGCCGCGCGCAGGGCGTCGGGGTCGTCGGCCAGCACCTCCTCGGGCGTCGGCGGCCGCCCGCCGAAGCGCTCGGTCAGACGGAGGTAGATCGCGCGCGCGGCCTTGGTCGAGAGCTGCTGGCCGACGATCGAGCGCACCAGCGCGCCGTAGTGGTCCCGCGGGCGGCCGTCGCGCGCGTCTTCTATAGCTTCGATCCCGACTCGGTCGATCAGCTCGCGCAGCACCGGATCGCCGGCGCGCAGCTCGCCGACGGCCTGCTCGAGCGCGGCGCTCACGTCGCCGACAGCGACATCGCGGCCCCGTCAAGCGCCCCGAGCGCGCGGTCGACCGAGCAGGAGATGCAGGTGAACGTGGGGGTGTCGCGAAGGGTGTAGGCGCTCGACTCGGTGGTTCGCAGGCGCTGCACGAGGTCGAGGAAGTCAGCCGGGTTGTCGGTCTCGAACGCGACCACGAACTCCTGGTCGTCGAGCCCGAACGAATAGCTCGTGTTGAGGTCGACCGTGGGGTACTCGCGCCCGAGCTTGATGTGCTCCTGCATGATCCGCCAGCGCTCCTCGGGGGAGAGCAGGTACCAGGCGCGGGTCTTGACGAACGGATACACGAAGAGGTACTTGCCGTGGGCGGGTCGAACCTCCAGGCGTGACTCGTCGGAGTACTCCGACGGCTTGGTCATGGCCAGCAGGGAGTACGGAACCGTGCACCACTTCATCAGCCCACTCTGTGCCAGGACGACGTGGAACTCGTGGATGCGTTCCAGGTTCTGCGCCTGGCTGAGCAGCATCAGGTCGGCGTCGCCGCGGGTGCCCACCAGCGTGAACGCGCGCAGCAGGTGCCCGTCGGCGAAGTCCTCGCAGGCGGCCATGAACTGGAGCTTGTCGGCCGCGCGCTGTTCGTCGCCCAGGCGGCGCCACGCCGGGTCGACCTGGAGGAAGGTGTATTTGACGAAGTGCCGGGTCGGCATGCCAGGACTATGTTAGGCCACCCAAAATCGGGGTTTGAGCCCGGGGCACTAGCTAACATGAACAGGATGCGGATCGCCCTGGTGTCTCCGTACTCGTGGACCTATCCGGGTGGTGTGACGCGGCACATCGAGGCGCTGGCGGATTGCTTCATCGCCGACGGACATCACGTCCGAGTGCTCGCACCGTACGACCCGGTCGACCTCCTCTCCGCCGCGCTTCACCGCGGCGCGGGGCCGCAGTCCCTGCCGGCGCCCGATTACCTGGTGGGGCTGGGGCGCACCGTCGGCTTCAAGGCCAACGGCGCGGTGTCCAACCTCTCGATCACGCCCTACGGCGTAGCCACGCTGCACCAGGAACTGCGCAGCGGCCACTACGACGTCGTCCACGTGCACGAGCCTGTGGCGCCGCTGACTGGCTGGGTGGCCTCGGACTGGACCCGGCTGCCGCTGGTCGGCACGTTTCACTCCTTCTCGGAGAGCCGTCTCTCCAACGGCCTGGCCAACGCGATGGGCGCGCGCCGGGTGCTCAACCGGCTGCACGTGCGCATCGCCGTCTCCGAGGCCGCTGCCTGGACCGGCCGGCGGTTTTTCGGCGGCCACTACCGCGTGATCCCCAACGGGGTGCACGTCAACCCGGCGGTGCTCCAGAGCGCCGGCGCGCGATGGGCGGGATCTGAGCCAGACTGCCTGCGGATCGTGTTCGTCGGCCAGTCGGTCGAGCGCAAGGGGCTGCCGTTGCTGCTGCGCGCCTTCGAGGGGCTGCGCGAGCACATTCCGTGCGAGCTGACCGTGATCGGGCCCACGCGCGAGGAGCTCGCGCCCCTGCTGGTCGACGATCGCGGTGTGCGTGCCCTGGGCAAGGTCGACGACGAGCGTAAGGCCGCAGAGCTGCAGCGCGCCGACGTCCTGTGCGCCCCGTCGCTGCGCGGCGAGAGCTTCGGCATGGTGCTCACCGAGGCGTTCGCCGCCGGTACACCGGTGATCGCCTCCGACATCGCCGGCTATCGGGACGTCGTGCGTGACGGCGTCGACGGCGTGCTGGTGCCGCCTGCCGACGCCCAGGCCCTGGCCGAGGCGCTGCGCGACCTCTATGAGGAGCCCCAGCGGCGCCTCGCGATGGCCCGGGCGGCCGCCTGCGACGTTGAGCGCTTCGCCTGGCCCAGGGTGGCCGAGGAGGTCCTGGACGCCTATCGGGACGCGATCGCCACGCCCCAGCCGCAGACGGCCTCCGCCCGCGCGGCGGTGGCGGTCGGCGTGCGGGCCGCCGATCTCAAGCCGCACGTCCCCGCACAGCATCTGCCCAGCCTCGAACCGGCGCCGGCCGGCGAGCGGCGCAACCCGTGGGCCTCGCTGGCCCGCCGGGCGGCGTTCGCCGCGGTGACGCTGGGGGCGCTGGCGTTGGCGATCGTGGCGCTGAACAAGATCGGCCTCAACAACATCACGACGGCGCTGTTGGCCTCCAGTCCGTCGTTCGTCGTTCTCGGCCTGGCGGTGATGTGCGGCGCCATGGCCCTGCGCGCCGTCTCCTGGCACGCGATCCTGCGCGCCGCCATGCCCAACGCGAGGGTGCGCCTGTCGGATTCGATGCAGGGCACGTTCATCGGCGTGC
>QHBV01000193.1 GCA_003244035.1 Solirubrobacterales bacterium
CGTCGTCGATCCCGAGGACCGGGTCTCGATCGCCACCGCGGTGCGGGCGATGGCCGCCGATCCGGCGCGCCGAGCCGCGATGGCCGCCGCCAGCCTCGCGATCGACCGTGAGTGGCCGCTTCAGCGCAGCGTCGACGCATTCGCGCAGGCCGTGGCGATGGCCGCCAGGGCATCAACCTAAGCGGTGCGTCTGGTGCAGAGGCCGGGGTCGGCGGCGCGGCAAGTAGGCTAAGACCGAGGCCAGCGACGATGGGTCAACTTCGCGCAAATAGCGACCGCCCGCTGGCCGACCGCGTCGGATGCGAGCCCTACTGTGGGGCGAACCTCCTCGATCGTCTGAGCAGCAGTTCGACTCTGGAGTTCTATTACCGCTACATGATGGCGCGGGAGCGGGAGGTGGTGTTACAACGCGTTTCACTGAAAACCGGCACCGTCCTGTCGGTTGGCTGCGGATGGCATCCTGGCCGGCACCTGTTCCCGGCCCCGGCATTCCGTCTCGTCGCCGTCGACGCCGATCCCGCCCGGGTCGCAGGCGTCGAATCAGCCGGGCGCGCTGATCAGGCTTTCGTCGGCTACGCCGGGAGACTCGATCTCGCGCGAGAGACGTTCGACGTCGTCCTTTATCGACTTGTCCTGCATCACATCGTGTTTCACGAGCCACTTCATGCCTGCTTCGCGGAGGCGACCCGCTTGCTGCGCCCCGGCGGCACGCTGGTCGCGATTGAGCCAGGGTTGTGGCATCCCGTCGGGCTAGGTCTTGCTCTCGCCAACCACACCGGCCTCGGCGTCGCAGCGCACGCGACGCCGGACGACATACCGCTGTCCCCGCGACGCCTGCTCGGCGAGGCGCGCAGGGCAGGACTCGTACCTGAGCTTCACGCGGTCACTTACGCTTGGAGGCGTCTTGTCCCCGCCCTGCAACGTGCTCTGCGACCCCTCGACACGGCGTTGGGGTCCCGTCCTCGCGCTGCCGGGTTCGGCCACACGTTGCTGATGGTCGCGCGTAAGCCCTACTAGGAGCGGGCTGGGCTTTCGTCGAGCAGGATCGGTAGCACCCGCGTGCGCAGCGCCGAGACACACGCCTGCCACTCATAGGGCTCAAGGCGCGCAGCCGCACGCCGGCGATACTCGACGCGGGAGGCGTGATCGCGTTGGAAGGCAGCCTCGATCGCGGCGGCCAGTGAGGCCGGTTCCAGGTCACGGGCGACGAGGTCGCGGTCCAGCTCACCGGCGATCGCCAGCGCCTCGTAGGGACCGCCCGCCGGTGCGGTCACGAGCAGCGTGCCGTCCCGCAGCGCCTCCAGCGGCGCCTGGCCGTAGTCCTCCCATCGCGCGGCCGAGACGAAGCAGCGCGCGGTGCGCAGGGCGGCGCGAAAGTCTGCGGCGGGGGCGAACCCCCGGAACGTGACCCCGGGCGGCTCGGCGACACCCCGGCGGGCGAGGAATGCCAGCGCCGCCGCGCGCTCGATCCCGAACACCTCGATTCGCCGCGAGCCGCGCGCCACCCGCGCCCACGCCGCGCACAGTAGGTCAAGGCCCTTTGCCTTGGAACCCGGGGTGTAGGCGACCGCCAGATCCGGGTCCCGGGGACCGCCCGGATCCCCGGAGGGGTTGATCGGCACCGGCACCACTTGGTGAGGGGCGCTGCCGGCCGGAAGCGCGGCAGCGCCCACATCGCCCATCGGGATCACCAGCCGCGCCCTAGCCAGGCTGCGGCGCTCGAGCGCGCGGACCGGAGCGTTGAGCGCTCCGGGACGATTGAGCGCCGCCGGCGAGTCGAGCCATACCGCGTAGGGGATCCCTGGGCGGGAGGCGAGCAGCGCTGTGGTGGTGGTGGAGAACACCACCGCCCGGGGCTGTGCCCGCGTGCGGAGTGCCGACGCCAGCGCGCGGCGCGCCGCGACCGCTTCCACGAAATCGTTCAGCGGATACCCGCGGCGCGCCTTGTCCGTGATGCCGATCCCGACGCTCAACGCTTCGGCGCTCGCCCCGGCCTCGCGGAGCATCGCGATCAGCATGTTGTCGGCTACGCGCAACCCGGGCGTAGTTCCAAGCGACACGACCAGCACATCGGTCATGGCTTGTTCGCGTGACCGGCCAGCGCGCGTTCGTAGGCCGCCACCGTGCGGGCGGCGCAGTGCGCCCACGTGAAGCGGTGGGCCACCGTCTCGCGCGCCGCGGCGCCGCGCGCAGCCAGCCGAACCGGGTCGCGCAGCTCGGTGGCGATCGCCGCGGCCAGCGCTCGATGATCGTCACGC
>QHBV01000194.1 GCA_003244035.1 Solirubrobacterales bacterium
ACCGCCCACTTGGTCGCCGAATAGAGCGAACCCTCCAGGGCGCGCCGTCCCGCGACCGAGCCAGTGAGTAGCAGGTGGCCGTGGGCTTCGGTCAGCGCCGGGATCGTCGCCCGGATCGTGAGCGCGGCGCCGTAGACATTGGTCAGGACCATCGCGCGCCAGTGCTCGGGCGACTCCTTCAGGAACCCTCGCGCCGCGCCGAAGCCCGCGTTGGCGAAGGCGACGTCGAGGCGGCCGAAGCGCTCCAGCGTGCTGTCGACCATCGCCTGCTGCTGCTCCCACTCGGTCACGTCGCACGTGACCGCCAGTGCGCGCTCCTCGCCGCCGAGCTCCGAGGCCAGCTCGGCGAGGCGATCGGCGGAGCGCGCGGCCAGGACGAGGCGGTAGCCGTCCTGCGCGGCGTGCCTGGCGGTGGCCGCGCCGATGCCACTCGATGCGCCGGTGATCAGGAAGACGGGATCGCTCCCGCTGTGGCCGCCGCTCGCCATCCGGGCTCACATTATGGCGGCCGCGGAGTCGTCGAGCTGGCAGACCGCGGGCGGCGTCCAGCTGGCAGCATGATCCCATGCGAGACCGCGCCCGCGTCCATGTCCAGGCCGGCCGGGGTGGCGACGGCTCGCTCAGCTTCCGCCGCGAGGCGCACGTGCCCAAGGGTGGCCCGGACGGTGGTGACGGCGGGCGCGGCGGCGATGTCGTGCTCGTCTGCGAGGACTCCCTGCGCGACCTCGAGCGCTACCGGCGCGCCTCGCACTTCAAGGCGGGCCGCGGCGGTCCTGGTCAGGGATCGTTGCGCCACGGCGCCGAGGGGCACCCGCTCGAGCTTCCGGTCCCGCCCGGCACGGAGGTGCTGATCGAGCGCGACGGCTCCCGCCACGACCTGGTCGCACCCGGTCAGCGCGCGCTCGTCGCCCGCGGGGGGAGCCCGGGGCGGGGCAACAAGCGCTTCGCGGGCCCGACCCACCAGACGCCGCGCTTCGCCGAGCGCGGCCTCCCGGGCGAGGAGACGTGGCTCACACTGCAGCTCAAGCTGCTCGCCGACGTCGGGCTTGTGGGGCTGCCCAACGCGGGCAAGTCCTCGCTGCTTGCGCGGCTCACGCGCGCCCATCCCAAGGTGGCCGAGTACCCGTTCACGACGCTCGAGCCGGCGCTCGGCACGCTGCAGCTCTCAGACCGCCAGCTGGTGATCGCCGACATCCCGGGCTTGATCGAGGGCGCCAGCGCTGGGGCGGGCCTGGGGCACGAGTTCCTCGCCCACGTCGAGCGTACGCGGCTGCTCGTGCACGTGCTCGACTGCAGTCCGCTGGACGGGTCCGACCCGGTCGAGAACCACGGCACAGTCGAGCGCGAGCTGGCCCTGCACGACCCGGGCCTGGCCGCGCTGGGGCGCGTGCTGGCGCTGTCGAAGGTGGACCTGGTGGATGCGGACAGCGCGGCGGCAGTGCGTGCGCGGTGGGCGCGGCGCCTGGGCGAGGGGGTCCCGGTGATCCTGACCTCGTCGGTCACGGGCGCGGGGCTGGAGGAGCTCGCCCGGTACTTGGCGCATCGTCTCGAAGTGCATGGGATCGGGTCGCCGGCGACGGCCTCGGCTCGGGTGCCCGTGCAGGAGCTTGCCGAGCACCGCGTGTTCCGCCCGAGCGCCGGTCGCGACTACCGGGTGGAGCGGGTCGGAGAGCACAGCTATTGCATCGCCGGTGAGGGGGTGCAGCGGCTCGTTGCTCGCTACGACCTCGAGAACGAGGAGGCACTCGCGCAGCTCGAGCGCCGCCTGCGCGGGATCGGCGTGATGCGCGCACTCCAATCAGCTGGCTTTCAGCCCGGCGACGAGGTGCAGATCTCAGGGGTCGCGTTCGAGCTGGACCCCGAGGCATAGGAGCGGCCCTGATCCGCGATGCCCAGAAACAGGGCGCCGGGGCGGCCGCCCCGGCGCCCCCTTATAACCTGCCCAGCCGATGTCCTGCCTGGTCGTGAAGCTCGGTTCGAGCATCGTCGCCGACAAGCGCGGCGAGGTGCGCGCGGACGTCCTCGGGGGAATCTGCGATCAGCTCGCCGAACTGCACCGTGCCGGGCGCGCGCCGATCGTAGTCACCAGCGGCGCGATCGCGCGGGGGATGGGCGTGATGGAGATCCCTCTGCGGCCGCGGGCGATGGACGAGCTGCAGGCCGCCAGCGCGGTCGGGCAGGGCAAGCTCTACCAGGCCTACGACGAGCTCCTGCGGGCGCGGGGCCTTCCGAGCGCGCAGGTGCTGCTGACGTTCTTCGACATGAGCGCTCGTACCCACTATCTGAACGCTCGCCGGACGCTGCGCAAGCTGCTGCAATGGCAGGTCGTGCCCGTAATCAACGAGAACGACACGACCACGACCGACGAGATCTCGTTCGGCAACAACGACTTCCTGGCGGCGCAGGTCGCGATCCTGCTCGGCGCCGAGCTGCTGCTGCTGTTGACCGACGCCGAAGGAGTGTTCACGGCTGATCCACATGTGGATCCCGGCGCCCTGCTCGTGCCCAGCGTCGAGAACTTCGACTCGCTCCGGGGCCTCGACATCGGGCACGCCGCGTCACCGATCGGCTCGGGCGGGATGCGATCGAAGGTCGTCGCCGCCGAGATGGCGACCGCGGCCGGGATCCCCACCGTGATCGCCAGCGGCCTGCAGGGCGGGACGATCCTCGCCGCCGCCGCCGGGGAGTCGGTCGGCACGCGGTTCGCCGCTCGCGAAGGGCGCTACTCGAGCTTCAAGCTGTGGCTCAAGTACGCCAAGCCCGTCCGCGGCCGGGTCGTGGTCGACGCCGGCGCCGCGCGCGCACTGCGCGAGGGCGGGAGGAGCCTGCTCCCGGTGGGCGTGATCGAGGTGGGCGGGTCGTTCGACGCGGGCGACGCGATCGAGGTGGCCCACGACGGCCGGGGGGTGGGCAAGGGGATCAGCAACTACTCCGCCGCCGAACTGCGCAAGGTCCAGGGCCTGAAGTCTGCCGGCGTGCGCGAGCTGCTGCCGCGGGCGGGCGCGGAGGTCGTGCACAGGGACTACTTCGTGCTCGCGTAACCTGTCAGTCGATGGTCACCACCAGCATCGCCCCGGCAACCTCGGTGGCGGAAACCTGCGCGGCAGCCAAGCGCGCCTCGCGAGTCCTCGCGACGCTCGGCTCGGGCGTCAAGGACGCTGCGCTGCACGCGATCGCCGACGCGCTGATCGAGCACGCCGCCGAGATCCTGCAGGCCAACGCCCGCGACCTGGAGGCGGGGCGCGACGCGGGGCTATCGCCAGCCTTGATCGACCGGCTCGGGCTCGACCAGCCGCGGATCGTGCAGATGGCGGCGGGGGTGCGCACGATTGCCTCGCTGCCCGACCCCGTCGGCGAGGTGATCGGCGGCTCGAGGCTCCCGAACGGCCTAGAGGTCCGCAAGGTGCGCGTGCCGCTCGGCGTCGTCGCGGTGGTCTACGAGGCGAGGCCGAACGTCACGATCGACGCCGCCGCGCTGTGCCTGAAGTCCGGCAACGCGATCGTGCTGCGGGGCTCGAGCATGGCAGCGCACTCGAATGCCGTGCTCGCGAGCGTCGCCTCGGCGGCAGCCGTCGGCGCCGGGCTTCCGGACGGCTCACTGTCGCTGGTGGCCGGTGGAGGCCGGGAGGAGCTCGCCGTGCTCGCGACGCAGGCGGGCGTCGTCGACCTGATCGTCCCTCGCGGCGGCGAGGGTCTGAAGGCTGCGCTCAAGGGCGTCGCCACGATCCCGGTGATCTACGCCGCGTCGGGCAACTGCCACGTGTACGTGGACGCGAGCGCCGACCTGGTAGCCGCGCAGGCGATCGTGCTCAACGCCAAGCTGCAGCGGCCGGGGGTCTGCAACGCCGCCGAGAAGCTGCTGGTCCACGCGGGCGTGGCCGATGCGTTCCTGCCGGCCGCGTTGCGGGCGCTGAGCCAGGCGGGAGTGATCCTGCACGGCGACGAGCGCGCCCGTGCGGCCGTACCCGGCGTGCCGATCGACCCGGCGACCGAGGCTGACTGGGACACCGAGTACCTGGCGCTCGAGCTCGCGGTGGGAGTCGTCGACTCTGTCGATGAGGCGATCTCCCGCATCAACGTCCACGGCAGCGGCCACTCGGAGGCGATCGTAACTCGCGACACGGCGTCCGCGCGAGCGTTCGAGCTCGGGGTCGACGCCGCATGCGTGTACGTCAACGCCTCGACCCGCTTCACCGACGGGGGGGAGTTCGGGATGGGTGCCGAGATCGGCAACTCCACCCAGAAGCTGCATGCCCGCGGCCCGATCGGGCTGCGCGAGCTGTGCACGTTCAAGTACCTGGTGCAGGGCGCGGGCCACATCCGTCCGTGACCGGCATTGGGGGGATCGCGCGCGTCGGGATCCTCGGCGGCACGTTCAACCCGCCGCATCTCGGTCATCTCGTGTGCGCGCAGGAGGCGCTGGTTCAGCTTGGACTCGCGCGCGTGGTGCTGATCCCGGCGCGGATGCCCCCGCACAAGCCCGTGCCGGACGAGCCTGGGGCCGGCCACCGGCTGGCGCTGTGTCGGCTGGCGGTGGACGGCGATCAGCGCTTCGCGGTCGCAGACGACGAGCTCGTCAGACCGGGGCCGTCCTACACGGTCGATACCCTTCAGGAGCTGCATTCCCAAGCGCCTGATAGCGAGCTGTTCCTGATTGTCGGCGGCGACGTCGCGGCCGGGCTGCCGCGCTGGCGTGAGCCCGAGCGCGTGCTGTCACTGGCGACGCTGGCTGTGGCCAGGCGTCGAGGGACGGCGCGGGCATCGGTCGCGGACGCGCTGCAGGGGCTCCGTGGCGGTGAGCGGGCCGAGTTCTTCGCGATGCCGCGGATCGGCGTGTCCTCGACGATGGTGCGCAGGCGGGTGCGGGCGCGAGAGCCGATCAGGTACATCGTGCCCGACGCCGTCGCGAGCTACATCGACGAGCACCGGCTGTATACGGGAGGCCCCGAGGCGGGATGACGCCCGAGCGCAGGACGACGCCATCGCGGGAGATCGCGCCTGGGAGCGAGCCGGCGTCCGAGCGCGAGCTGACGGCTGAGGAGATCGCCACCGCGGTCGCGGAGTACGCCGCCGACCGCAAGGCGCTCGAGATCGTGCAGCTCGACCTGCGCGAGCTGATCGGCTACACCGACTACTTCGTCCTGTGCACAGGACGCACCGACCGTCAGGCCAAGGCGATCCACGACGCGATCCACCTCGGGATGAAGGCCAAGCACGGTCTGCTGCCGCGGCGGGTCGAGGGCCTGAGTGAGGGGCGCTGGATCCTGATGGACTATCTCGACGTGATCGTGCACGTGTTCATCCCTGAGACGCGGGAGTACTACCGGCTCGAGCAGCTGTGGGGCGAGGCGCCGTCGCGGGCAGTCGGGGTCGGCGCGGCGTAGGTGGGGCGCCGGCGGGCGGTCGGGGCCGGCGCGAGCTAGAGCGCCGCCAGCAGTTTCGGCGCGACCTGCTTCTTGCGGCTCATCACCCCCGGCAGTTCGATCGTGCCGTCCTCCGCGCGGGCGCCAAAGCTCCGCGCCACGGCGCCGCTGTCGCCGGCGACGAGCAGTTCGGTGCCCTTGCTCAAGACATCGGTGACCATCAGCGCGTACAGCGCCAGGCGCTCGCGCTCGCGCTCGCGAGCGATCGCCTCGAGCAGCTCCCGCCTGCGCTCGAGCAGCCCCTTGCCGACCACCTCGATCTGGGCGATGCAGATCGCCTGTCCGCCCTCGAGCTGGTAGCGCTTGGCGTCGCGGGTGACGATCTCCTCGGCGCTCACCTCCGAGACGTCGGCGGCCGCCTCGAACATCTCGCGGCCGAGCTCGGCCGCGTCGAGGCCTAGGATGCGCTCGAGGTAGGCCACCACCGCGTGGTCACGCTCGGTGGTGGTGGGAGAGTTGAGGATCACGGTGTCCGACAGGACCGCTCCGAGCAGCATCCCGGCGGTCGGAGCGCTCGGCTCGATCCCGCTGCGCCGGAAACGCTCGACGACCAGCGTCGCGGTCGAGCCGACCGGGTCGAACGTGGCCATCACCGGGACACGCGTCACGATCGAGCCGATGTGGTGATGGTCGAGGATCTCGACGATCTCGGCTTGCTCGATCCCCGCGACGCTCTGCCCCTGCTCGGCGTGGTCGACGAGCACGACCCGGCGCCGGGGCGGGGAGACCACGTCTGCCCGCGTGACCAAGCCCATGGGGCGTCGCTGGGCATCCACGACCAGCGCGGCGCCGTAGTGGATCTCCTTGATCTGCTCAGAGATCTCGGCCACGAGGTACTCGCCCGTAACCGTGAGCGGGTCTTTTTCCATCAGCGCACTGCAGGGCGCCGCGAGCGTGATCATCCGCCCCGAGACGTAGCTGTCCAGCGGTGAGACGATCACCGCGCTTTCCCGCTCGCGGGCAAGCGCGAGCACCTCCTCGGACGGTCTCGAGCCGTTGGAGACAACCATCAGCGCCGCGCCCCGCGCGAGCACGAGCCGCTGTGCGTCGGCGCGGTTGCCGACGACCACCACGTCACCCGCGGAGATCCCGGTGGGGGAGCCCGGGTCCATCGAGTGCACCCACACCCGTCCGGCCAGCTGCCGATCTTCGCCGGCGACGAGCTCACCGCCGAGCACGTCGAGCACGGCGCTGACCTGGGTCGGGGCGTCGGTCAGGGTCGATGCGTGACGGGTCTCACGGATGTAACGACGGGCGAGCGCGCGCTCGGTCAGCACGCCGGTGAGCGCGCCCCGCTCGTCGACGATCGGGACGAGCTCGAGCCCCGCACCCACCATCGCGAGGCCGGCGACGCGGATCGGCTGATCCTCGCCGGTGACGGGGAAGCTCGTCTGCATCACGTCGCACGCGCGCAGCATCACGTGGGGCAGGAGCTCCGGCTCGCGCGCGCCGCTGCGCTCCAGCACCCACCGCGTCTGAGCATTGCAACCCCCGAGTCTGACCGCGACGTACTCGCGGCCGGGCTCCAAGCGAGACTTCAGCTCGGCGTAGCCGATCGCCGAGGCGATCGAGTCGGTATCCGGGTTGCGGTGGCCGGTGACGTAGATCGGCGGCATGCCCGCGATTATCGCGGGGCGGCCAGCCAGGCGGCCAAGCTGCGTTCCAGCTGCTCGTTCCTGGTGGTGCCGAGTATCCACCGATAGTCGAGCAGCAGGTAGACCCGCTCTGCGGTCTCATCCAGTTCGAGGATGACGGGCTTTCCCCACTTGCCGAACACGCCGAGGCTGGAATACTGGCCCCGGATGCCACCGGCCCGCAGGCGCGAGTAGGTGAGGGTGAAATCGCGGCGGACCTGACGCACTCGCGAGCGCGGGATGTCGCGCCAGGCTTCCAGACGCAGGCACTCGGGCTCGATCCAGAGGGCGCCTCGGTGCGGAAAGGACTTGCGCTGGTCGACCAGGCTCGCGAGACGGGCCGTGGACTGAAGCTGCAAGAGCTCGGTCTCCGTCGCCCCGAGATACGCGCCGGTTGGATGCGCCTCCTCGTTCGTAGGCATCGTGAGACGATAGAGCAAGCCCCGGGTCGCGACACATGCAGGCCGGCGGGCGTGATCGGGAAGCGCCTGGCTAGGCGGGCCAACGGATCAAGTGGAGCTAGTCGGGCTCGAACCGACGACCTCCTGAGTGCCACTCAGGCGCTCTCCCAGCTGAGCTATAGCCCCGTCGAAGTCGTACTCATCCGCAAGCGTAATGCACGCGCGCCGGCCGTTGCGGGCGGGCGCGACCGGAACGCCGGCGTCAGCGTTCGCTACCCGTCACCTCGGCGGGACGAACTCCGGCACGTCCAGCACCTCGCCCTCGGCCGCGAGCGCCACGGCTCGATCGCGTGTGAGCTCGTCGCGATCGAGCACCTCCTCGCGTCGGTCAAGCGCTGCCTCGAGGCGGCCGAGCGCCGCGCCACCCCGATCCACGACCGATTCACCCAAAGAGCCCACCGGTATCCGGCTGACATCCCCATCGACCCGGTCGAGCTGTGCGACCAGCTGCGAGTGGATCGTCTGCATGTCGCGCAGCAGGCGCTCAGCGTTGGCGTGCAGGCAGTCGCCCAGCTCGTGGAGGTTTCCGATCAGCTCGAGCCCTTCGGTGCGGACGTCGCTGGTGGCTGTCCGCGTCTCGCGCAGGAGGTCGCGCGAGCGCTGCTGGGCGTCCTTGACGATGTCCGTGGCCTCCTCCTCGGCTGCCTGAACGCGATTCTGCGCGGCGCGATCGCCTTCCGCGATCCGCTCGCGAAGCTGTTGCTCGGCGCGCAGGCGAATCTGCTCGGCAGCCTTCTCGGCGGCGGCCAGGATCAGGGCGACCCGCTCAGCCGCCATCGCGGCCGCTCTGGGCTGCGCGTTCTGGGGGATCTCGGCCACGTGCGGATGGTAAACCTAGCCCACTCGCGGCTACGCAAGAATGCCACCGCGCAGGAAGCGCGGCGCGACCAAGGGGAGTGTCGAGTGCGGCCATGAGGTCGGCGTCCCCTCGACCAACCGGCGCCCAAGTAACCTGACGCGGGTCATGTCCGAACGCCGCTACGACCCCGCGCTGATCGAGCCCAAGTGGCAGGAGCTGTGGGCGCGCGAGCGCACCTGGGAGGTCGCGAATGACTCCCGCTCCGACGACCGTCAGACGTCATACGTGCTGGAGATGCTCCCCTACCCGAGCGGCGAGCCCCACATCGGCCACCTCAAGAACTACGCGCTCGGCGATGCGATCGCGCACTTTCACCGGCGCACAGGTCGTCGCGTCCTGCACCCGATGGGCTACGACGCCTTCGGCCTGCCTGCCGAGAACAACGCGATCAAGACCGGTGTCGCGCCCCGCGTGGCGACCGACAAGTCGATCGCCGCCTACCGGCACTGGTTTCACCGCTGGGGGATCTCGATCGACTGGTCGCGCGAGCTCGCCACGCACGAGCCGAGCTACTACCGCTGGACCCAGTGGATCTTCCTGAAGCTGCTCGAGCGCGGCCTCGCGTATCGCAAGCGGGCGGCGGTCAAGTGGTGCCCGAACGACCAGACTGTGCTCGCCAACGAGCAGGTTATCGACGGCCGCTGCGAGCGCTGCGGGCACGAGGTCGAGGCTCGGCAGCTCGAGCAGTGGTTCCTGCGCATCACNNGACTACGCCGACCGGCTGCTGGATGGACTCGAGGCGATCGACTGGCCCGAGCACGTCAAGTCGATGCAGCGCAACTGGATCGGGCGCAGCGAGGGGGCGAAGGTCGTGTTCCGCTGCGATGAGACGAAGATCGATTTCCCGGTCTTCACGACCCGTCCCGACACCCTGTTCGGGGCGACCTTCTTCGTGCTGGCACCAGAGCATCCCGACGTGTTCGCGCTCGCGCGCGGCACTGAGCACGAGCGGGCAGTGCACGATTACGTCAACCGCTCCATCAACGAGTCGGCCGACGACCGGGGCGCGGTCGAGAAGCCCAAGACCGGCGTCCGGCTCGGCCGCACCGTCACCAACCCCGTCAACGGCGAGCAGATCCCGATGTTCGTCGCCGACTACGTGCTGATGGAGTACGGGACCGGCGCGATCATGGCGGTCCCCGCGCACGACGAGCGCGACTTTGCCTTTGCGAACGCGTTCGGATTGCCGATCCGCCGGGTGATCGGGTCCGAGCACGATGAGCTGCCGTATACCGGGGATGGCCCGCTCACGAACTCGGGCTCCGAGCTCGACGGGCAGGGGAACCGCGATGCGTACGGGGCGATCGTGGCGTGGCTCGAGCGCGAGGGCAACGGACATGCTTCGGTCAGCTACCGCCTGCGCGACTGGCTCGTCTCCCGCCAGCGCTACTGGGGCTGTCCGATCCCGGTCGTCTACTGCGAGCGCTGCGGGGTCGTGCCGGTGGGGGAGAGCGAGCTGCCGGTGCAGCTGCCCGAGATCGACGACTACCAGCCCAAGGGTCGCTCGCCGCTCGCCGCCGCCGAGCAGTGGGTCAACACCACCTGCCCGCGCTGCGGTGGTCCGGGCCGCCGCGAGACCGACACGATGGACACGTTCGTCGACTCGAGCTGGTACTTCCTGCGCTACTGCGACGCGCGCAACGATGACGCCGCATGGGATCGCCGGGTACTCGACGGCTGGATGCCGGTCGACCAATACATCGGCGGGGTCGAGCACGCGATCCTGCACCTGATGTACGCACGCTTCTTCGTCAAGGCGCTCGCCGACATGGAGCTGCTCGATGTGCAGGAGCCGTTCCGCGCGCTGTTCACCCAGGGGATGATCCTCGGCGCGGACGGCAACAAGATGTCCAGCTCGAAGGGCAACGTGGTCGCACCGCGGCCGATCGTCGATCGCCATGGCGCCGACGCTGCCCGCACCTACATCCTGTTCATGGGGCCGCCCGACCAGGACGCGGCGTGGTCGGACACCGGCGTCGAGGGGGTGCAGCGATTCCTCGCGCGGCTGTGGCGGCTCGGGGACGAGCTGTCCGCGGACGCCGGCCCGCAGGCCGGCGCCCCCCATGGTCCGCAGGTGGGCGCCCGCGACGGCCCCTCGCCCGGCGCCCCCCAGGGCCCGCCGGGCGCCGATCCCCCGGACGACCCCCGCGACGACGACCTGGTGCTCGTGCGCAAGGCCCACTGGGCGGTCGACAAGGTCACGGGCGACATGACCGGTCGCTTTGCCTTCAACACCGCGATCGCGGCGATCATGGAGCTCGTCAACGAGGTCTACCGCCATCCCGGTGCCGACCCGGCGGCGCGGCGCTTTGCGACCGCCACCGCCGCCTCGCTGGTGTTCCCGTTCGCGCCGCACCTCGGCTCCGAGGTCTACGAGCGCTTGACCGGGCGGCGCGTGTGGGAGGAGCCGTGGCCGGTGGCCGAGCAGGCGATGCTCCAGGCCGAGACGTTCGAGCTCGTCTGCCAGGTCAACGGCAAGGTACGCGATCGGGTCAGCGCCCCGACCGGCGCGGTGCGCGAGCAGCTCGAGCGTCTGTGCCTGGACACGCGCGGGGTCAGGACGCACGTCGACGGGCACGAGATCGCGAAGGTGATAGTGGTGCCAGACAAGCTCGTCAACGTCGTCGTCCGTTAGCGGTTGGACCCTCGCGGCGCCCAGCAGCAACGCCGGCGGGCTGGCAGTGCCACCTACGTCGCGGTCGTCGGGGCGAGCGATGCAAGCGCGGCGGAGCTGGAGGCCGCCGCGGCGGTCGGACGCGGGCTGGCGGAGGGTGGCGCGATCGTGATCACCGGCGGGGGTGGCGGCGTGATGGCGGCGGCCTCCCGCGGCGCCCACGAAGCGGGCGGCGTGACCATTGGGATCCTCCCCGGCGCCGAGCGCAGGAGCGCGAACGAGTGGGTCACGATCGCGCTCCCGACGGGACTCGGCGAGCTGCGAAACGGCCTGATCGTGCGATGCGCCGACGCGGTGGTCGCGGTCGGCGGCGCTTACGGGACGCTGTCCGAGGTCGCGCTCGCGCTCGGGGCGGGGGTTCCGGTGCTTGGCATCGGCACCTGGCGGATCGGAGGGGTGCGGCGCGTGGACTCCACGGAGGAGGCGGTGGCGCGGGCGCTGGAGCTGGGAGCTGAGGTCCCGGGGCCATGATAGTATGCATGCATAGTAACCAGGGCCAGACAGGAGGAACTATGTGGCAGACAGAGCACACCGCCTACACCCACGCATCGCCCGAGGACGTCTGGGCGCTGTGGAGCGACGTTACGACATGGCCCACATGGGACAGCGGCATCCAGCGGGCGAACATCGAAGGACGGTTTGCGGCCTGCGCGAGCGGAACCCTGAAGCCGACCGGTGGGCCGCAGGTCACGTTGACGATCATCGACGCAAAGCCCAATCATGGCTTTGTGGACGAGACGAAGCTGCCGCTGGCCCGGATGCGCTTCGAGCACGAGGTCGCCAGCGATGCGGAGCGCACCCGGATCACCCACCGGGTCCAGATCACCGGGCCGGCCGCGCCCCTCTTCGCGCGGGTGATCGGACGCGGCATCGCGAGGGACCTGCCCGAGACGATCGCGGCATTGGCTCGTCTTGCGTCCGAGCGTGGAGCACGGAAGGTCGTCGTCGCCTGAGTCCGCCGCGCGGGCAGCAGCGGGTGAGCCAGCCTGAAGGCACCCGGTTCGACAGCCCGGGCGACAGCCCGGGCTGTCTCCTCTGGCGCGCGACCCACCGGTGGCAGCGTGAGATCACCCGCGCGCTGAGGCCGCTGGGGTTGACGCACGTCCAGTTCGTGCTGCTCGCCTCGTCCTGGTGGCTAGCGGGCAATCGACCCGTCGCCCCCACTCAGCGCGAGCTCGCCGAGCACGCAGGGACCGATCCGATGATGACCTCGCAGGTCCTGCGCGGACTCGAGGCACGCGGCCTGGTTGTGCGCGCGCGGGATTCGACGGATGGGCGATCCCGCCGCATCACCCCCACCGAGGAGGGCGCCCTGTTCGCCGGCCGAGCGATCGCGGTCGTCGAACGGACCGACGCCGTGTTCTTCGCCGGATCGGACCCCGGTGAGCTGCTGCGGACGCTGGCAAAGCTGGCATTGGGGGATTAGGGTCCATCATGGACCCTAATCCCCCAGTCACCCGAGAATCCGGGCCGCAAGGCGTCTCGGAGGGCCCCTAGACTCGGTTGGCCAAGTGCCCGAGTTCAAGCCCGCATACCTGATCCACGGCGACGACCACGGCCGGATCGCCGAGCGGCGGAGCCGGCTGCGAGCGCTGGCCGAGGCGCAGAGCGGCGCCGACGGAATCGAGCTGCTCGACGGGGAGGCGGCGATGCCCGAGTCCGTCGCACGCGCGCTCAGCGCGATGACCCTTGCGGTTGGGCGCCGGTTCATCGTCGTCGACGGGGTCGAGCGCTGGAAGGACAAGGAGCTCGACCCGCTGCCAGCGGCGCTCGCGGATCTTCCGCCCGACACCACGGTGGCGTTCTTCGCGCGCGAGGAGGCGCGCAACAAGGCGCCGGCCCGGCTTGCAGCGGCCGTCCGTGCCGCCGGCGGCGACGTCGCCGCCGAGAACGCCGTCAAGCCGTGGGAGCTGCCCAAGTGGGTGATCGCGCGCGCGCGCGAGCTGCGGCTGACGCTCGAGCCCGACGCCGCCCGAGCGCTGATCGGCCATGTCGGTAACCGCCAGCAGCGGCTGCAGCGCGAGCTCGAGAAGCTGGCGCTCGGCGCCGATCCCCCCGCGCGCGTCGACGCGGCCGAGATCGAGCGGCTGACGGCGCCCTCCGCCGAGCACAAGGCGTGGTCGCTGGCGGACGCGCTCGTGGGGGGGGACGCGGAGCTGGCCACGCGCACTTACCTTTCGCTGCGAGGTCAGGGGGAGCGCCTGCCCGGACTCCTGTACTGGATCTCGCAGCGACTGAGGCTCGCGCACGACGTCGCGCAGGCGCTCGACGCCGGCGAGCCCGTCGCCCAGGTCAAGCGGCGGCTGCGGATGCCCTCGCGCGCGGCTGACCGGCTGATCGCCGATGCCCGGCGCACGGGCGCCGACAGCCTCCGCCAGGCGATCGTGCAGATCGCCGATCTGGAGCTCGCCTCGCGTGGTGGTGCATCCGGCGGCGCGAGCGAGGACACAGAGGCGCTGCTGGCGATCCAGCTGATCGCCGCGTAGGCGACGCGGCCGCGCCGCGGGTCGCTACTCGACGGCTTGGCCGCGGCGGAGCCGGGCGGCCCGCGACTTCTTGCGCGCGCCCGTATTGCGGTGCAGCGCCCCCCGCTTGACCGCCTTGTCAATCGTCTGCACCAGCACGCGATGCTCGGATTCCGCGGCGTCGTCGTCGCCCTCGGACACCGCCCGCTCCAGGCGGTGGAAGTACGTCTTGATCTTCGACGTGTAGCGGCGGTTCTCGAGGTGCTCGCGCGCGGCGCGCTCGATCCGCTTCTTCTGGGAGTGGATGTTTGCCATGGAGGGTGAGAGCAGCCCAAAGCCGCGGCCAATCCGCCGCGGCGCGGCCCGTACTATAGCGGCCCCCGTGCCCGACGAGACCACCGCCGCGGGCGGAGCGCCGGCGTCCCCGGCCATACAACCGCCTCGTCCCCGCCTGGCGCTGAGCACCGCGATCTTCGCGCTCGCGACCGGGCTCTCGCGCATCGCCGGCCTCGCCAGGGAGGTGGTGGCAGCCAGCTACTTCGGAACCGGGGGCCCAGCGTCGGCGTTCACCGTCGCCTCGCAGATCCCGAACCTGATGTCCAACCTGTTCGCGCAGGCGGCGCTTTCGGCGGCGTTCGTCCCCGTGTTCACCGACCTGCTGCAGCAGGGGCGCAAGCGCGAGGCGTTCAAGCTGGCCTCGACGCTGTTCTGGATCATCCTGATCGCGCTCGGGGCGCTGACCGCGCTGGGCATCCTGCTGGCCGGCGTGATCATGCCGCTGTTCACGGGGACGACCTTCAACGGAGCCCTGGATCGCCTCACAGCCGGGCTCGCGCAGGTGCTGTTCCCGGTCGTGTTGCTGCTCGGCCTCACCGGCCTGCTGGTCGGCGTACTCCAGTCCTATGACGAGTTTTCGATCCCGGCGATCGCCCCCGCCGTGTGGAATCTCGTGATCCTGGTGCTGCTGGTCGTGCTGCACACCGACTTCAGCGGCGGCAAGCGTCTGTACGCCTACGCGATCGCGTGGCTCGTGGGGACGGTCGTGCAGATGCTGATGGTGGCCTCGGCGCTGCGGCGAATCGACTTTCGCCTGCGCTTGCAAGTCGACTGGCACGACCCGCGGGTGCGCCAGGTGTTCGTCCTCATGCTGCCGGTTACGATCGGGCTCGGGATCGTCAACCTCGACCAGCTCATGAACTCGGCGTTCGGCACGCTCGTCTCGGATCAGGCCCCGCGGGCGATCGACAACGCCTTTCGGATCTACATGCTGCCCCAGGGGATCTTCAGCGTGGCGGTCGCAACGGTGCTGTTCCCGACGCTCAGCCGGCAGGCCGCCCGCCGCGACGTCGCGCAGATGCGACGCGCCGTCGGCAACGGCATGCGCCAGATCAACCTGCTGCTGATTCCGGCCGCGCTGCTGATGATCGTGCTCGCGACCCCGATCACGCGGCTCGTCTATCAGCGCGGCCAGTTCAACGCCCACTCCACGGGGCTGGTCTCGGTAGCGCTGTTCTGGTTCGCCTTCAGCCTCCCGTTCGGCGGGCTGAACCTGCTGCTGACGCGGACCTTCTTCGCCGTCCAGCGGCCGTGGATCCCCACGCGCCTGGCGGCGATCAACATGGTCGTCGACGTGATTGTCAGCATCGCGCTGTACAAGCCGCTCGGGATCGCCGGCCTGGTGATCGGGACGGCGGTCGCCAATGCGGTCATGACCGCACTGCAGCTGCAGCGGCTGCGGGCCGGCTTCAACGGGCGACTGGAGGGGTCCCAGACGGTGATGATCACGGTCCGGATCGTGCTCGCGGCGGGTGCCGCCGCGGTGCTTGCCCGGATCTTGTGGGGGCTGCTCGACGGCCTCCTCGGCCGCTCGCTGCCGGCCGAGATCATCTCGGTGGGGGGTGGGCTCGCGGCCGGGATCGCGCTCTACGCGAGGGCCGTGCTGGCGATGCGGATTCCCGAGGCCCGCCAGATCGAGGCGCTCGTGGCCGGACGGCTGCGGGCGGTCAGGTAGCTCGCGCGGCCTCGCGGTCGGCTAGGCTGCGGGGAACGTGCGGGAGGGGTTCTACCAGCACCACTTCTCAGACCCGCGGCGAGAGCGAGCGTTCCTCAGCGCGGTTGGGTTCACGACCGCCTTCGCCACCGCGCGCGTGATCACCCACTCGATCCGCGCCGGGATCGGGCCGTTTCACAACCTCAGCGAGGGCGGACAGCACATCCACCACTCGACCTTCGGGATCTTCGGCCTGATCGCCTGCGGCTACTTCTGGACCTACCAGTGGGGGGTGGGGACCGATCCGCGCCGGCGCTGGGGATCGCGGGTCAGCGCGGCTACCTATGGCGTGGCCTCGGCGCTGACGCTCGACGAGTTCGCGCTGTGGCTGGACCTGCAGGACGACTACTGGGACAAGCAGGGCCGCAAGTCGATCGACGCAGTTGCGCTGTTCACCGGCCTCTTGACGATCGGCGTGACCGGTCGCACCGCGCTGCACGAGCTTGGGCTGCTGCCGAAGCTCCTGGGTGCGAAGGTCTAGCCGAGAGCGGCCGGGCCGGTCAGAAGCTCGAGCACCTTGGGCCACGCCTCGGCGCTCGCCGCGGCGTTCGCTTGCTCGCTGCCGCCCATCTTGAGGCGCCCGACCGTCGTCGTGCACTCAGGTGCGAGGTCGGGCGGTGTGATCATGTGGCCGGCGCCGGCGTAGCGCAGGTGCTCGCAGGCGAACGGGTGCCGGTGGGCTCCGAGGCGATCGACGGCCAGCTCGCACAGGCGCGAGGAAGGCCACAGCCGATCATCGCCCCCCGAGATCAGCATCAGCGGAGCGGCAATCCCCTCGATCGGGATCGTCGCACGCTCCACGCCCGCCGAGTCGCCGAGCGCCCCCTCGTAGAAGGGGCGGATGGCGGTCGGCCGGCCGACGAGCATTCCGGTCATGCGCAGCATGTCCACACCGCGGGGACGGCTATAGGGCAAGAACGGCACGGGCTCGCCGGCGATCGTCCAGGAGGACCGCGGCCCGCTTCGCCGGGCCTGGCGATCGAACGCGACGCCCTGCCAGACGATTGGGCTGGGCACGTAGCCGACGACGGCGTTGACCTTGTCGGGGTAGGTTGCCGCGGCGAGCAAGGCGAGCTCGCCGCCCTTGGAGCGCCCCACCAGGGCGACGCGGTCCTGCTGTACGTCGGGGCGGCCGATCAGCCATTCGAGCCCCCGACCGACCGTCTCCACCGGCGCTTCGACGAGCTGGGCTGGAAGCGGCGGGCGCCCGAAGTAGGCCAGCGCGAGGGCCGCGAAGCCTGCTCGCGCGAACCCGATCGCGTCGCGCTCTGAGAGGCCGCCGCCGGAGCCGCCCAAGACGACCACGGCGCCGCGGATCGCCTCGCCGGCCGGGGGACGGGCGAATGCCGCCACGAGTCCGTCCTGCTGCACCAGCTTGGTTTCCGGCGTGGGGGCTTGGGCAGCAGCGTCACGCTCGGCCACTGACGGTCAGTATGCCGCGCGAGCGCCCGAGCCGGCGGGCGAGCCCCAAGCCGCCCGCCGGCTCGCGAACACCCACGAGCCCTACCCTTGCCCGACGATGACCGACCAGGCGCACATCCGCAACTTCTCGATCATCGCCCACATCGACCACGGTAAGTCGACCCTGGCCGACCGCATCCTCGAGCTGACCCACACCGTCGAGAAGCGCGCGATGCGCGCCCAGGTGCTCGACTCGATGGAGCTCGAGCGCGAGCGCGGGATCACGATCAAGGCCCAGGCGGTGCGCGTCTTCTACCGTTCTCAGAAGGACGGCCAGTCCTATCAGCTGCAGCTGATCGACACCCCCGGCCACGTCGACTTCACCTATGAGGTGTCGCGCTCGCTGGCGGCGTGCGAGGGAGCGCTCCTGGTCGTCGACGCCTCCCAGGGCGTCGAGGCGCAGACGGTCGCCAACACCTACCTGGCGATCGAGTCTGGGCTCGAGCTGATCCCGTGCCTGAACAAGGTGGACCTCCCCGGCGCCGAGCCCGAGCGCGTCGCCGCCGAGGTCGCGGAGCTGCTCGGGGAGCCCGCCGACAGCGTTCGACGGATCAGCGCCAAGACCGGCGAGGGCGTCGCCGAGGTGCTCGATGAGCTGATCGCGCGGGTGCCGCCCCCGCATGGCGACCCCGAAGCGCCGGCGCGCGCCCTGATCTTCGACTCCGAGTTCGACCAGTACCGCGGCGTGATCGCCTATGTCCGCGTCGTCGACGGATCCTTCACCAAGGGCGAGGCGATCCACGCGATGCAGGCCGGCACCGAGGCCGAGATCGACGACATCGGCTTCTTCACACCGCAGATGACCTCGGCGAACGCCCTGCACGCGGGCGAGGTCGGCTTCCTGATAACGGGTGTCAAGGACGTGACCAGGCTCCGGGTTGGCGACACGCTCACGACCCTCAAGCAGCCGGCCACCGAGCCGCTCCCCGGCTATCGCGAGGTCAAGCCAATGGTCTTCTGCGGCCTCTACCCGATCGAATCCGACGACTACCCAGACCTGCGTGACGCGCTCGAGAAGCTGACGCTCAACGATGCTGCCCTCTCATGGGAGCCCGAGACCAGCGACGCGCTCGGGTTCGGCTTTCGCTGCGGCTTCCTTGGCCTGCTGCATATGGACATCGTCCGGGAGCGTCTGGAGCGCGAGTACGACCTCGAACTGCTCGCCACGATGCCGAGCGTCGAGTACGAGGTAACGCTGACCGACGGTCGCGTGCTCCCGGTTCACAGCCCCAACGACATGCCCGAGCCCGTGCGGGTGGCAGTGGTGCGGGAGCCCTACATTCGCGCCTCGATCCTCACCCCCAAGCAGTTCATCGGGCAGATCATGGAGCTCTGCCAGGAACGCCGCGGCGAGCACGCCGGCATGCACTTCCTCTCGCAGGAGCGCCTGCAGCTGAACTACGACCTCCCGCTGGCCGAGATCGTGCTCGACTTCTTCGACCAGCTGAAGTCGCGCACGCGCGGCTATGCCTCGCTCGACTACGACCTGCTCGGCCTGCGCGAGTCCGACCTGGTCAAGCTCGACATCCTGCTCGCGGGCGACCCGATCGACGCGCTGTCGATGCTCGTGCACCGTTCCAAGGCCTACGACGCCGGCCGCACGCTGACCGAGAAGCTCCGCCAGCGGATCCCGCGCCAGCAGTACGACGTCCCGATCCAGGCCGCGATCGGCTCCAGGGTGGTTGCGCGCGAGACGATCAAGGCCTACCGCAAGGACGTGATCGCCAAGTGCTATGGCGGCGACATCAGCCGCAAGCGCAAGCTGCTCGAGCAGCAGAAGCGCGGTAAGCAGCGGATGAAGCAGGTCGGCCGGATCGAGGTCCCCCAGGAGGCGTTCCTCGCGGTGCTGGAGCTGGGCGAGAAGTGACTATGGGCATGCGAGCCGAGATCCTGCTCTACGAGGGCTTCGAGGAGCTCGACGCGTTCGGCCCGTTCGAGGTCCTGGCGGTCGCCGCCTTCGAGCCCTCGCTCGTCACCCTCGCGCCCGCCGAGCGTGTCACCGGCGCCCACAATGTCACCGTCGTCCCACACGCCGGGCTCGGCGAGCGTCCCGAACTGCTGGTCGTCCCGGGCGGGGGCTGGGCCGCCCGCCACGACCGCGGCGCCTGGGGCGAAGCGCAGCGTGACACCCTGCCGCGGGCGATCGCCGCTCGCCACGCCGCCGGCACGACGCTCGCCGGCGTCTGCACCGGCACCATGCTGATCGCGTCCGCCGGCCTGCTGGTCGGCCGTCCAGCCGTCACGCATCGCTCGGCCCTCGACGACCTCGCGGCCGCCGGCGCCGAGGTGATCGCGGGCGCCAGGGTCGTCGACGACGGCGAGATCCTCACGGCCGGCGGCGTCACCGCCGGTATCGACCTGGCGCTGCGGCTAGTCGAGCGCCGGGATGGCGTGGGCGCAGCGGAGCGTGCGGCCGAGGCGATCGAGTACCGGCGCGACGAGCGCGTGCACGTTGGGCCGCGCGCGGAAGGATGCAGGCGCCCCACGCGCGTTCTGTGACGCTTGGGTCGCTCCTGACGCGACCGAAACGGATCAGTTCCGTGATCGAGCCGGCTAGCATCCTCATCGCTCACGTGCCTGTCGCAGCAGCGTTGCCTACTCGTGTTCCCAGCGCAGGCTCGGACGCAACTCAGCTCCATCGCGACGGCTCGGGTCCTGCTGCGCTACCACGCACACAGGGCACCACTGCACGCGGGCCATCCGAGTCGGAGCATTCGCTGCGTGGCTGGCCCCTCGCCCTCGCCGGTCGGCGCCGGCGCGTGAGGCGGGCTGCTCGCACGGCGTGGCCGGCGCGAGGGCGCAACTGAACCGACCGGGTCGCGCGGGGCGCGACCGTAGCGTCACAGAACGGTTCGCTCAGAACCAGGAGCCGCGCCCGGCCTGCGTGCCCGCACCGCCGGCGCGCCAGGGACCGCTCCCGGGCCAGCGGCCGCGCGCGTACAGGCCGCGCTGGTGGCGGGGCCCGCAACCGACGTGTCGGTGCCCAAAGAACCACCAGCCGAGAGCGACCCAGAGCACCCACCCCGTGAGCATTCCGGTGACCACGAACGCCACCGCGGCGAGGATCATCAGCGCCAGCGGGATCGCGATCGCAAGCGCCAGCGCGGGTCGCACCCAGGTGGGCCGATCGTGTCGCCGGCGGGCGACACGATCGGGCAGATCGGCGACGAGCGCATCGAGCTCTCCGTAGGTGCGCGCCGACAGCGCGTCCCCGAGTCGCTGCTCGAGCTCCTCGGCGAGCAGCCGTCCCTCGGCGGTCGCCCGGCGCAAGCGCTCGGCGACCAGCTCGCGGTCAGCGTCCGAGGCTCTGAGGGTCGAGCGCCGTGCCATCTGATCACAAGGCTAGCGCGACCGGAGATGGCCCACAAGGGCGCCTCGCGTCTGGAGGCCCCTCGCCTACACTCGGCGTATGGCGCTCAACACCGAAGCGATCGGCAAGGTCTGTCCCCCGGTGACCTACGCGATCGGACGCGAGAAGGTCAAGGAGTACGCGTCTGCCGTCGGCGAGACCAACCCGTTGCACCTCGATCATGAGGCCGCGCGCGCCGCGGGCTATGCGGACGTCGTGGCTCCACCGATGTTCGCCGTCGTGTACGCGGGCCGCGCGGTGGTTCCGTCGCTGTTCGACCCCGAGATCGGGATCAACTTCGCGATGATGGTCCACGGGGGCCAGGAGTTCCACTGGGACGAGCTGGTCATCGCCGGGGACGAGATCACCACCGCCGCGACGGTCAAGGACATCTCAGACCGCAGCGGGCTGGGCTTCTATGTGTTCGAGTCGCGCTCGGAGAACCAGCGTGGCGAGGCCGTCTGTACCGGCGACTGGACGTTCATCGTCAGGGGCGCATCGTGAGCCTGAAGCCGGGCGACAAGCTCGAGCTCAGGGTCACGCCCGACCCATACGTGACAGTGCGCTACGCCGGCGCCTCGGGCGACTTCAACCCGATCCACAT
>QHBV01000195.1 GCA_003244035.1 Solirubrobacterales bacterium
GTTCGAGCTGGTGCTGGTCGACGACGGATCCAGCGACGGGACGCCGCTGCGCCTGGAGCAGCTGGCGGCCTCCGACCCCCGCATCCGGGTCGTGTTCCTGTCGCGCAACTTCGGGCACCAGACGGCGCTCACCGCCGGACTGGACCACGCGCGCGGCGACGCCGTGGTGATGCTCGACGCCGACCTCCAGGATCCACCCGAGCTGATCACCACCATGCTCGACCACTGGCGAGCCGGCTGCGACGTGGTCTACGCCGTGCGCGAGCACCGCCAGGGCGAATCGCGCTTCAAGCTGAGCACCGCGCGCTGGTTCTACAAGCTGTTCGACAAGCTCGCTCAGGTCGAGCTGCAGTCCAACTCAGGTGACTTCCGGCTGCTGGATCGTCGTCCGCTGGACGCGCTGCTCTCGATGCGCGAGCGCAACCGCTTCCTGCGCGGGATGACCGTATGGGTCGGCTACACCCAGGCCGCCGTGCCCTACCACCGCGATCCGCGCTACGCCGGCGAGACGAAGTACACGGTCTCCAAGATGCTGCGCTTCTCCCTGGACGCGATCTCGTCGTTCTCGCATCGGCCGCTGCAGCTGGCGACGCTCCTGGGCTTCCTGATCTCGACGCTGGCGTTCATCGCGATTCCGGTCGTGATCGTGCTGCGGGTCCTTGGCTCCTACCTTCCGGGCTTCAGCGCGCTGACCATCGTGGTGCTGTTGCTGGGCGGGATCGAGTTGATCGCCATCGGGATCATCGGCGAATACGTGGGCCGTATCTACGACGAGGTCAAGGGCCGACCGCTCTACCTCGTCCGCGCGCGTCACAACATGCCCGAGCAGGGGCAGAGCGCGTTGCCGCCGCTGGCCGCCCACACGGCGACCGAGCCCGACGACGGCGCGTCGGTGACTACCCGCCGGCTGGACTAGGTCCGACCGCCGGGTTGGAGCGGCCATCGGGCTGCTCGGAGCCGTCTGCTCCATCGACGGATCGCCGCCCTCCGTTCTCGGGCGCGTGCGCAGTGCTCTCGAGCGTCGCGATCCGGCTGGAGAGCCCCTTGATCGCCTCGGCGACCGGATCAGGCAGATGGATCCAGTCGGCGTCGGGACCCTCAGGGCGCCGCCCCTCGACGCGGACGGGATGCCCAGGGTTGCCGACGACGGTGGCGTGGGGCGGAACGTCGTGGATGACGACGGTGTTGGCTCCGATCTTGGCGCCGTGACCGACGGTGATCGGTCCCAAGAGCTTGGCGCCCGAGCCGATCGTGACGTTGTCCTGCACGGTGGGATGGCGCTTGCCGGTGGCAAAGCCGGTTCCGCCGAGCGTCACGCCCTGATACAGGGTGACGTTGTCGCCGATCTCGGCCGTCTCCCCCACCACGACCCCCATCCCGTGGTCGACGAAGAAGCCATCGCCGATCTCAGCCGCGGGATGGATCTCGATTCCGGTCACCGACCGGGCGACTGCGGCGATCAGGCGAGCGGCGGCGCGGGCTCCGGCGCCGTACAGCGCATGCGCCACCCGGTGGGCCAGCAGCGCGTGCATCCCGGGCCACGAGGCCACGATCTGCACGGTGCCCACTCCCTGGGCGGCGGGATCCCGGGCCTTGACGGCAGCGACGTCGCGCCTGATCTCGGCGCCGGTGCGGGCAATCAGCCTGAGGCCGAGCATCGGCCAAGCGTAGCGAGAGCGGTTCCCTGTCCCATCGGGCTCATGGGGCGAAGAACGGCGTGGAGACGTAGCGCTCGCCGGAGTCGGGCAGGATCGTGGCGATCCGGGCACCGCGTGACTCCGACCGCGCCCCGATCTTGAGCGCCGCCCACACGGCGGCTCCACAGGACATGCCGGCCAGGACGCCCTCGCGCCGGGCCAGCAGGCGCGCCATCCCGATCGCGTCCTCGTCTTCGACGGCGATCACCTCGTCGAGCAGCTCACGGTTGAGTACCGCCGGTACGAAGCCGGCGCCGATCCCCTGGATCTTGTGCGGACCCGGCCGGCCGCCCGACAGCACCGGCGAGCTGCGCGGCTCCACGGCCACCACTCGGCAACCGGGGTTGCGCTCCTTGAGGAACTCACCCACCCCGGTGACGGTGCCGCCGGTGCCCACCCCGGCCACGAACACGTCGATACGCCCGTCCAGCGCCGCCCACAGCTCGGGGCCGGTCGTCCGGCGGTGGATCTCTGGGTTGGCCGGATTGGAGAACTGGTCGGGCAGGAAGACGTCGGCGCGGCTGGCCAGTGCGCGGGC